>CAYHYS010000001.1:0-4623 GCA_964360905.1 uncultured Candidatus Saccharibacteria bacterium
CACACGTTAATGTTGGTACTATTGGTCACGTTGATCACGGCAAGACGACCTTGACGGCCGCGATCACGAAAGTCCTCTCCCAAAAAGGTATGGCTTCGTTCCGCGCTTTTGAATCCATCGATAATGCTCCGGAAGAGAGGGAAAGAGGTATTACCATTTCCATTTCTCACGTTGAGTATGAGACAGAAAAGCGTCACTACGCCCATATCGACTGTCCAGGACACGCTGATTACATTAAGAATATGATTACGGGGGCGGCCCAGATGGATGGGGCTATTCTTGTCGTTAGTGCTCCGGACGGTCCGATGCCTCAGACTCGTGAACACATTCTCCTCGCCCGCCAGGTTAACGTTCCGGCGATTGTCGTTTTTATGAATAAGGTTGATATGGTCCAGGATAAAGAGTTGCTAGACCTCGTCGAAGTTGAGATTCGTGAACTTCTTTCAAAGTATGAATTTCCGGGCGATAAGACTCCGATTATCCGCGGCAGCGCTTTAAAAGCTTTGGAAGGTGATCCTGAAGCCGTGAAGAGTATCGAGGATCTTATGAAAGCAGTTGATGATTTCATTCCGACTCCGGTTCGTGATCTCGAAAAGCCCTTCCTAATGCCGGTTGAAGACGTTTTTTCTATTAAAGGTCGTGGTACTGTCGCCACCGGAAGGGTGGAACGTGGTCGGGTGGCCTTGAATGAGGAAATTGAGGTTGTTGGGATTAAAGAGACAATCAAAACGGTCGTGACCGGTATTGAAATGTTTAAGAAGTCGCTCGACGACGGACAAGCTGGTGATAACGTCGGTATCCTTCTGCGTGGCATCGAAAGAGATGATATCGAGCGTGGTCAGGTTTTAGCAAAACCCGGTTCAATAAAAGCGCACACCGAGTTTGAAGCGAAGTGTTATGTACTGACTAAAGAGGAAGGCGGTCGCCACACTCCATTTTTCTCCGGGTACCGCCCGCAGTTTTATTTAAGAACTACTGACGTTACTGGCGAGGTTACGTTGCCAGCCGGAACGGAAATGGTTATGCCGGGAGACACCGTTAATGTCATAGGAAAACTTATTACTCCGGTGGCTCTTGAGGAAGGATTACGGTTCGCTATCCGTGAAGGCGGTCACACCGTTGGAGCTGGAATCGTCAGCAAAGTTATTGCTTAAAGGTTATTGAATTGGCTTTATAATGGCTACTAAGGCGAGGATAAGAGTACGTTTAAAAGCATATGATAGTCGTGTTATCGATAAGACCGCGGAACTTATTATTGATACAGCTATACGTACGGGCGCGAAGGTCGCCGGTCCTGTTCCTCTGCCAACCGAGATTGAGCGGTTCACCGTTATTAAAGGGCCCCACGTCGATAAAAGAGGGCGCGAGCAGTTTGAGATCCGAACTCACAAAAGATTGATCGATATTCTCGAACCGACCAGTAGTACTATCGAGAGCTTGTCTCATCTAAGTCTTCCCGCGGGTGTTGGGATAGAGATCAAGATGTAAGTTTATCGAAGAGTTTCTAGGCCCGTTATCCGTTTATCTTTATGAGGATTTTATTTCGATCGTAAAGATTTATTGAGTAGGAAAGACTTAGTTTCAGTCTTTTTAGCAAAGCGCTAAAGGGCGCTTTTTTAGTTTAATGGGAACTTTTATGATTGTTGGTAAAAAGATGTTAATGTCGCAGCTTTGGGTTGAGGAGAAAGTGCGGCCTTTTACAAATATACGCTTGGAAGGAGATGTTGATTTCTCCACGTTGGCTGTTGGTGACGAAGTAAAGATTAAAGGAACTTCTAAAGGTAAAGGTTTCACGGGTGTCATGAAAAGGCATCATTTTAAGGGAGGTCCAGCGACTCATGGTCAATCTGATCGAGCTCGGGCTCCGGGGGCGATTGGCTCCGGGACCACACCAGGGCGGGTTGTGAAAGGAAAAAAAATGGCGGGGCGCTCCGGCCACTCACGAGTTTCTATAACAACCAAAATATTAGCTATTGATAATGAGAAAAAAATTGTCAGCATATTAGGTCCTTTGCCCGGCGCGTACGGATCAAAAATAACTCTGAACAAGGTTAAGACACTATGAAACTGAATGTTTTGAATGAGAGTGGTGAAAAGACAAAAGAAATTGAAGTGAATCTTAAAAGGGCGGAAACTGTTTCCGATAATACCGTTCTCCAATCTTTGTATGTTTTAAGCGTGAATAAGCGGAAATATAATGCTCTTACTAGGACTCGAGGAGAGGTTAGTGGAGGAGGCAAAAAACCTTGGCGACAAAAGGGCACTGGTCGGGCCAGACAAGGTTCAACGAGATCTCCAATCTGGCGCGGTGGTGGTGTTGTTCACGGTCCTACCGGAGATGGTCGGAAACTGCTTCTCAATAAGAAAATGGCTCAGGATGCCTTTTTTAAGGTACTCGCTGACAAGATTAGCTCGGGAGATATTTTAATCCTTCAGCGCGGATTTATAGTGCCGTTAAAAACTAAAGACTGTTTATTGATGATTTCTAAGCTGGGCCTGGCCGGGAAAAAGATAACGATCGTGACCGAAGACGTAATATTTAAAAGAAGTTCCCGCAATATCAAAGGGGTGACCTTATCAACTTTGCAGAATTTTGGTATTTCACAGTTAGTAAATACCGATAAATTTATTTTTTCTGAAGATGATTTTATCATGTTACAAAAACGTCTAGGATTATGAGATTAGAGAGTATTGTATTAAAACCGATAATAAGCGAAAAAAGTTTAGCCCTTTCAAAGAAGGGCCGTTATACCTTCCGCGTTGGTAAAAACTTGGGGAAAGAAGAGGTTAAGAAAGCTGTAGAAAAAGTTTTTAATGTTAAGGTATCAGGAATCTCTTCACTTAAAGTAGAGGGGAAGAGGAAATCACTGCGCAACCGTAAGATAGTAAAGCTTAGCGACTGGAAAAAAATGACTGTTTCGCTGAGTTCCGGAAAGATTGATCTCTTCGAGAAAGAATAATTATGGCGCTTAAAAGTTTTAGACCCACATCCAACGGGCAAAGAGGCAGAATTGACGCTATCAAGGAACTTAGTGGTGGTAATAATGGTCCGAAAAAAAGTTTAGTCTACCGCATTAAAAAAGCGCGGGGGCGTTCCAAAGGCCGGGTCACTGTCCGCCACAAAGGTGGCGGCGCTATAAAGCTTTATCGTATGATCGACTTTAAGCGTGATAAACGTGAGATACCGGCAGTGGTTAAATCTATCGAATATGATCCGTTTCGCGCAGCGCTTGTGGCTCTTGTTTGCTATTCCGATGGGGTATATCGTTATATACTATCTCCGATCGGGCTGATTGTTGGTGATACGATCCAATCCTCGGAAAAAGCGCCGCTTAAAGTTGGTAATGCATTACCTTTGAAACTATTACCGTTAGGTACCATGGTCCATAATATTGAGCTTTCTCCAGGAAAAGGAGGCCAACTGGTTCGCGGCGCCGGAACGAGTGCCCAAATCGTGGCTGCTGAGGAAAACGGTTCCTACGTCCACGTAAAATTGCCATCTGGGGAAATTAAACGCATTTTATCATCCTGCTACGCGACCGTGGGTCAAGTCAGTAACCCTGATCACAAGAATATAAAACTTGGAAAAGCAGGTCGCAGCCGCCACTTAGGAATTCGTCCAACCGTCCGCGGCGTAGCGCAAAATCCGAGGAGCCATCCTCACGGTGGTGGAGAAGGTAAATCCGGTATTGGCCTAAAATACCCAAAGACACCTTGGGGAAAGCACGCTTTGGGGAAAAGAACCAGAAGTCGAGTTTCAACAGATAAGTATATTGTTACGAGAAGGAAAAGATAGTCTAGGAGAAATATGAGTCGTTCATCTCGAAAAGGACCTTTTATCGACGAAAAATTAATGAAGAAAGTTTTAAAGGCGAAGAGCGAAAGTTCTCATGAGACAATTAAGACTTGGTCACGACGTTCAACAATCGCGCCGGAAATGGTGGGCCTAACCTTAGGCGTTTACAACGGTAAAACACATATCCTTGTTTTCGTGACCGAGAGTATGGTCGGGCAAAAGCTAGGTGAATTTTCGCCAACGAGACTTTTTAGAAAACACAGTAAGAAGGGTGCTAAGTCTGCTCTATCAGAAGGTCGGGTTTAAATTTTATGACGAAGGATTTAGAGAAGATCTCGCCGGAGAAAAAAAAAGAAGTTAAAATGGCCAAGGCAAGTGCTAAGTATCTGAGAATTTCCCCTCAGAAATTGAATGGCGTGGCCCGGCAAGTACGTGGTTTACCTTTAGTTAAGGCGGAAAATATCTTGCGTTTCATGACTAAAAAAGGAGCCGTGCTTTTGCTGAAAGTACTAAAATCCGCGGCCGCTAACGCCACTTCTAAAGCGATGAATAAAGATAAACTTTCACTTCACAGAGTAGAAATTGGGCAAGGATCGGCTCTTAAGAGAGGGCGTCCGGTTTCCCGCGGTTCTTCGCACCCTATTCTTAAAAAGACTTCACACGTACTTATAGAATTAAAAGAGGAGGCTAATGGGTCAGAAAGTTAATCCTACAGCCTTCAGGTTAGGGATTGTTTATGATTGGTTATCGCGTTGGTTCTCTGAGAGAGATTACGCAAAATACGTTCTTGAGGATAAAAAGGTCCGTGACTTTGTTAAAAGAGGACA
>CAYHYS010000001.1:4633-28161 GCA_964360905.1 uncultured Candidatus Saccharibacteria bacterium
ACATTCTGATGCCGGAATAGTATCAATTGCTATCGAGCGCTCTGCCTCTATCGTAAAACTCATTTTGACGGTGGCACGGCCTGGTGTGCTTATTGGTAGAGGAGGAAGTGGCTTAGCCCAACTGCGTGATGAATTAACCGCGCTGACTAAGTCAAAAATAGATCTAGAGGTCCAGGAATTCAAGAACCCTGAACTTTCGGCTCAGCTTGTTGGTGACGAAGTCGCCCGAAGTATTGAGCGGAGAATGCCCGTTAGAAGGACAATGAATAATATTGCCGAAAGGGTTTTTGCTAAAGGAGTTTTAGGTGTAAAGATAATCTGTTCGGGAGTTATTTCCGGGCCATCTTCAATCAGTCGAAGGGAGAGAGTTGTCCGTGGCTCAATTCCCACGCAAACTTTAAGAGCTCGCGTCGATTTTGCGAAAAGTACGGCTTTTACGACTTACGGTACGATCGGGATTAAAGTGTGGATCTTTCACACGTTAGAAGGGATATAAGATGTTACAACCAAAGAAGATGAAATACCGACTTATTATGAGAGGTTCAATGAAGGCTAAGGCAGCGCGTGGGTCGAGCCTTTCCTTCGGTGAATATGGACTTAAAGCTTTAGAGTATTGTTGGTTGAAAGCTTCACAAATTGAGGCGGCGCGAAAAGTCATTTCTGGTTTTACCAAAAAAGGTGGTAAAATGTGGATAAGGGTTTTTCCCGATAAACCAATTTCAAAAAAGCCTCCTGAGGTAAGAATGGGTGGAGGTAAGGCTCCTGTTGAGTTTTTTGCTGCTGTAGTCGCACCGGGAAAAATTATTTTTGAGCTCTCTGGAGTTGATCGCGCGACCGCTTTCGAAGCTCTCATTGCTGCGTCAAGGAAACTACCGATTAAAGCTAAGTTCGTAGAGATGGCTTTTTGATTGATTTTATGAAGATGTCTGAACTGCGGGGGAAAAATAAAGAGGAATTGAACGTTTTGCTAAAAAGCGAATTAATGTCTCTTTCACAGATGGGGAGTAATATTTTTTTGGGTAAGGAAAAGAATACCAGCTTGGTCAGGAAAAAGAGCGTAAGTATCGCCCGTTTGCAAACCGTTATCAGAGAGATTGAGATCGTTGGTAGCCATGAATAACAAGAAGGTTTTAAAAGGGAAAATAGAAAGAATAGTTTCTCTTGGCACTGTGGTGGTGGTCGTCTCTTATGTCAAGAGGCATCCGCAGTACCAGAAAATTCTACGAAGAACAAAAAGATTTCTTGCCCAAAACGAAGTGGCCGGTGTTGTGGGTGATTCCGTCAAGATTATTGAGTGTCGCCCGCTTTCTAAAAACAAACATTTTATTGTAAAAGAGATAATGGCGAAAAAATGATACAAAGACAAAGTGCTCTGATTGTTGCTGATAATAGTGGCGCGAAGAAAGTTGTTTGTATTGGTATTCCGAAGAAGTCAAATCGGAGCGTTGCCTCGATTGGAGATATGATCGTTGTCGTCGTTAAAGGCGCTCAGTCCCATGGTTTGGTGAAGGATCATCAAATTAGTAAAGCTGTGGTTATAAGGACGGCAAAAGAAGTTAAAAGAAGAGACGGTTCCTATATCCGGTTCGACGACAACGCCGCGGTGTTGGTTTCCGATGATGGACTTCCGATCGGGTCTCGAATTTTTGGTCCGGTGGCGAGGGAGCTTCGCGACAGAGGTTACAGCAAGATTATTTCATTAGCTTCGGAGGTTTGGTAATGTTTAAAATCAGGAAAAAGGATAAAGTTCGTGTTATTTCCGGAAAGGATAAAGGTAAGGAAGGCGAAGTACTGAAGGTTCTTCCCGAAACCGGTAAATTGTTTATTGCTGGAGTAAATATCGCTCTGCGTCACCTAAAGCCACGCGAGGGTAGGAAAGGTGGTATCGTCGAGGTCGAAAGGCCTCTGTCCGTTTCCAAGGCAGCCTTTATTTGTAAAAGTTGTCAGAAACCGGTGAAAATTGGGTTTAAAACGGAAAACGGAAAAAAATTGAGATTTTGTAAATACTGTCAGAGTGTTTTATGAGCGAAAGATTGGAAGATTTATACAAAAATCAGGTATTGCCTAAGCTCATGAGTGAGTTTAAAATCAGTAACGCGATGGCCGCGCCGAAACTTAAAAAAATCATTGTTGCCGCCGGAATCGGGAAGTTTAAGGAAGATCCTAAGCTGATCGAATCGGCGACAACTGATCTTAAAACGATTACCGGCCAAACACCGAAGATAACGAAAGCTAAGGTTGCCATTTCCGCGTTTAAACTTAGGGCTAACGACGTCGTTGGTTTAGTCGTAACGCTGCGAGGAGCGAAAATGTGGAGTTTCCTTGATAAACTTGTCAGTATTGTTTTACCGAGAGTACGAGACTTTCGTGGTATAGACAAATCTTCTTTCGATGGACGGGGTAACCTCAGTTTAGGTTTTACAGAGCACACTGTTTTTCCCGAAATTGACGCCAACAAAGTTGATAGAATGAAGAGTTTAGGGGTGACTATTACAACCACGGCCGGGACTAATGAACGGGGCAAATTGCTATTATCCAGTTTGGGTTTTCCGTTTAAGAAGGAGAGCGGTAAGTCGTAAGCTATGGCTAAGAAATCGTTAATCATTAAGAGTCGACGTGAGCCGAAGTTCAAGGTTCGAAAGTACAATCGTTGTTCGCTTTGTGGACGTCCGCGTGCTTACATGAGGAAATTTGGAATGTGCCGTATTTGCTTTAGAAACCTCGCTCACACCGGGGAGTTGCCAGGTGTTCGAAAGGCGAGTTGGTAAGAGTATTATGGATAATTCAGTTATCTCGATGCTGACACAAATAAGGAATGCTTACATGGCTAAAAGGGTCGACCTCGAACTCTCTCATACGAAATTTCGGGATAGCTTAAGTAAGATTTTGGTACAAGAGGGTTACCTTAAAGAAGTTAATATCTTCAAGAAGGGTAAGTTCAACTATCTACATTTTGACCTTTTGAACGTTTCAGAAGGCGATGTACTACCACAATTTCGTACCCTACGGGTTATTTCCAAGCCAGGACAAAGGATCTATATCTCGACTCCTATTATTACAAGATATCTTAAGAAAGGCCGTCGGAACGTGGTTATTTCTACCTCCCGTGGTTTGATGAAGATTACTGATGCTAAAAAAAGGAAACTGGGAGGAGAGGCAATTTGCGAGTGGAATTGATACTATGTCTAGAATTGGTCATAAGATAATTATAATACCTGAAGGTGTGGAAGCGAAATTTCTAGGTAACAAGCTCACCGTTTCCGGCAAGAGAGGCACGGTGGAAAGAGAAATTCCTTCGGAAATTACCCTCGAATTAACTGATCGTGAGATTCGTGTCGCTTCTAAGGGGACTACCCGTAAAATCGAGGCTCTTTGGGGACTTTATCGAAGCCTTATTGCTAACATGATGACAGGTGTTGTTACCGGTTTTAAGAAAGAACTTGAGCTTTCTGGCATCGGGTTTAAGGCCAAAAATGATGGTTCTGACCTTATTCTTTCACTAGGGTTCTCTCACCCGGTGAAATTTTCAATGAAGGCAGGCGTTACCTTCGAAGTTAGCGGAGATAATAAGTTGATAATTTCCGGTTCGGACAAAGAATTGGTCGGACAAGTCGCCGCGAAAATAAGAGAGTTAAAGAAGCCAGAACCTTATAAGGGAAAAGGTATCAAATATAAAGGGGAGTATATAAGGAGAAAATCCGGCAAAGTTGGTAAAGTTGGAGCGGCCCTCGGAGCGAAATAGTATGGTGAAAATAACAAAACGATCGAAAAGAGAAAAATGGCATTTTAGAGCTAAAAGTCTTCACGGCAGCGCTGAAAGGCCAAGGCTTTCTGTGTATCGCAGTACCAAGAATATTTTCGCTCAGATCATTGATGACGTTTTGGGGAAGACCCTACTCGCTTTGTCCAGCAAGGATATTAAAAAGGGTACAAAATCGGAAAAATCTTTCGAGATCGGTTTAAAAATAGCCGCGGATCTTTTGGGCAGGAATATCAAGAGTATCACTTTTGACCGTGGGGGTCATAAATTTCACGGGCGTATCAAAGCTTTGGCGGAAGGCGCCCGAAAAGGAGGTTTGCAATTCTAATGTCACCAAACCAAGATATTACGGAAAAAGTTATTCAAATAAAGAGAATTTCTAAAAAGACCAAAGGGGGTAATCGGATTGCGTTTTCGGCTTTGGTGGTCGTTGGGGATCGTAAGGGTAAGGTCGGTATTGGCTTAGCAAAGGCACGCGAGGTTCCTGTTGCTATCGCGAAATCTCTGGCCAAGGCTCGGCGTGACATGGTTTCCGTGAATCTTTCCGATACGACAATACCACACAGCATTTTTATAAAAAGAGGCGCTTCTAAGGTCATGTTAAAACCCGCTCCGAAAGGTACTGGTATTATTGCCGGAGGTCCGGTCAGGGCCGTAGTTGAACTAGCCGGGATCAAGGATATTTCGAGTAAGGTACTTGGGTCAACGAATAAGGCCGGGAACGCCTATACGACGTTGGACGCCCTTAAAAGTTTAAGGAGGTTAGATGATAAATCTAAATAACCTCGCTAAAATTACGTCAAGAAAAAGAAGTAAGAAGAGGGTCGGCCGCGGTCAAGGCAGTGGTAAAGGAAGTCACACGACTGGGCGTGGGTCAAAAGGTCAAAAAATCAGAGGTAAAGTTAGCCTCCATTTTGAGGGCGGCCAGCTCCCGATCACCAAAAGATTACCCCATCAGAAGGGATTTAAAAAGAGACTTTTGAAAGGATATCAAGTGCTTAAGCTTTCGGCCTTTAATATTTTCGAAAACGGCCAAAAGGTGGCTGTTAAAGATCTTATCGATAAAGGGCTTGTTAAGAAGGGTACGAGAAGGGTGAAAATAGTTCGCGGAGAACCTTTGAAGAAGAAGTTAATATTCAGCGGTTTCACCTTTACAGGGAATGCTAGCAGAGAAGCCGTTGAAACGGGATCGACCATCGAGTAAATTTACGAGTATTCTTTAATCGCTTAATCTAATGCTTGAAGAAGTTTTTAAATTTCTTAATCTTCGGGAGCTGAGAAAGAAAATCCTATTCACTCTCTTTATTTTTCTAATCTTTCGCCTCAGCGCCCACGTGCCGTTACCGGGGGTTAATTTAGTTGCTTTAAAAGATCTCTTCTCGCGTAATGCTCTCTTCGGACTTTTCGATTTATTTTCCGGTGGGGCTCTGCAAAACTTCTCCGTCGTCGCTCTCGGCCTTAATCCCTATATTAACGCCTCGATAATTCTGCAACTTCTAACGATGGTTGTTCCATCCCTCGAAGCTCTTTCTAAGGAGGGAGAGTATGGTCGTGAGAAAATTAATCAGTACACAAGACTACTCACCGTGCCTCTCAGTCTTTTTCAAGCTTACGCGACTTACTTCCTTTTAAACCGGCAGGGTATTGTTGATAATCTTTCCCCGATAAAACTCGTCGCTCTAACTTTAGCTTTGACAGCCGGGACCGTTTTTTTGGTCTGGTTAGGAGAACTTCTCACGGAAAAAGGCATTGGGAATGGTATTTCGATGTTAATTTTCGCCGGTATTGTTTCCTCCTATCCGCAGCTTTTCGGGCAGACATTGCAGACACTTAATAGCGAAAATATTTCTAACATTGTTATCCTGGTATTTTTGGCAATTCTACTGGTAGCCGGTATAGTTTTTGTCAATGAGGCCGTTCGTGAAATTCCTATTCAGTACGCGAGGCGAGTCCGTGGCGGTAAGCAAATGGGTGGCTCCGAAACGCACTTACCTTTAAGGGTCAACAGCGCTGGCGTCATCCCCATAATTTTCGCCGTATCTTTAACACTACTGCCATCCCTCGTCTCTCAATATCTAAAAAATATTCCTAATTCTAAGGTTGTCGATCTCTCTAACTTGCTCGCCAACGCCTTTAACCCGAACAGTCTCAGTTATAACGTTATTTATTTTCTTTTGGTTGTAGGCTTTACTTATTTTTATACGGCGGTGACATTTAACCCCGATAAAGTGGCCGAGGACATAAAAAAATATGGTGGGTTTATTCCCGGAATAAGACCGGGCCGATCGACGTCCGAGTATCTCAATAATGTTTTGACGCGGATTACTCTAGCGGGAGCCTTCTTTTTGGGGCTGATGGCTATCCTTCCCTCGATCGGACAAAATATCACGCAGGTTAATACCGTGACCCTGGGAGGCACCGGTATTTTGATTGTTGTCTCCGTTGTTATTGAGGTCATAAAACAAGCTCAATCACTTTCGCTCATGAGTGACTACGAGACGTTCCTTAAGTAAACTGAAACTTGGTTGAATTATGCTGGAGAGATTTAAAAAACTTTACGATCTGAAGAAGAAGGCGGACTCCATGAAAAAAGAGATGGAGAGTATTCATGTTGATTTTGAAGATCGGGGAGTAAAAATCCGTATCAGAGGGGACCAGCACTTCGAAGAGGTGATCATCGACGGTCGCAGGGATGAACGTCTCAGAGACGCTGTTAACAAGGCCATTAAAGAGTCCCAAAAGAAAGCCGCCAAGAAAATGCAGGGCCGCATGGAGGATTTAGGTTTTTAAATACCGTGGCTAAAGTTTTAGTTGCCGGGTCACTAGCTTATGACCATATTATGGATTTCCCGGGGAAATTTTCGCAGCATATTCTCCCCGATAAGATTCATATCCTGAACGTCAGCTTTCTCGTCAACAAGTTAAAAAAACAATGGGGCGGCACTGGCGGTAACATTGCCTACAACTTAAGCTTGCTCGGGGAAAAACCTTTTCTTTTGGCACCGGTTGGAGGAAAAGATTTTGGTCCTTACCAAAAACATCTGGAAGAGTCCGGCGTTGATCTGTCCCCACTGAAACTTTACCCGAATGAATTTACTTCAACTTCTTTCGTCATCACCGATCGAAGTGATAATCAAATAACCGCCTTTTATCCGGGAGTGATGAGTCGGGCTCGGAAACTTCCCCTAAAGAAATGGCGGAACGGGGTTTCTCTGATGATTATCTCGCCCAACGATCATACCGCCATGATTGCCTACGCTAAAGAGTGCCGGGAGATGGACTTGCCTTACATCTTCGATCCCGGCCAGCAAATTCCCCGATTATCCGGGAAAGATCTGCGCGAAGCTATATCTCAGGCAAAGGTCCTGATTGGCAACGATTACGAGGTAGAATTGATCGAGAGAAAGATTGGTTGGTCATCGACTAAAATTATAAGTAAGGTTGAAGTGCTAATTACGACTCTGGGAGAGGCGGGTTCACTCATCCAAACTCGGCAGGGAACGTTCAAGATTCCGGCGATCAAGGTGGGTAAGGCCGTAGATCCGACTGGGGCCGGGGATGCTTATCGTGCCGGTATTATCAAAGGGATTATTAATAATTGGAACTGGCGGAAAGCCGGACAAGTGGCCTCTTTAGCCGCTGTTTATGCCGTTGAACACTACGGAACGCAGGAGCATCATTATTCTTCAAAGGATTTTATTAAAAGATACGAAGATAACTTTGGCCATTTCTGAACTGAGTAGAAATCGGCAGCAATTTTTTGTGGTATTATTTCTTTCGTTATCTTAAGATTTTGATATGAACGCTGACATTAAAGATAAATTTCTTTCTAAAAGCGGGAAACTAAGAATTGAATGGGCCGGACAAAATATGCCGGTTCTGAAACTTATCAGGCGACGTTTCTCTCAAGAGAAACCTTTAAAAGGTATCACTGTTGGGGCTTGTCTCCACGTGACGGCTGAGACGGCTAACTTGGCTTTGGCTCTTAAAGCGGGCGGGGCGAGTGTCGTTCTTTGTGCCAGCAATCCACTGTCAACACAAGACGACGTGGCCGCCAGTTTAGTCGTAGATTTTCAGATCCCCGTTTTTGCTATCAAAGGTGAAAGCAGTAGTGTTTATTATTCCCATATCAAAAGTGTTCTAGAGTCCAAGCCGCAAATTACGATGGATGATGGGGCCGACTTGGTGTACGCTTTGCACCAGAATTCTCAATTTCCAATTTCCAATTCTCAATTCAAGGTTCAGAACCGGAAGAGTGGATCCTGGGAGTTTTATGGATCTTCGGAGGAAACGACGACAGGAGTGATCCGTCTTAGAGCTATGGAGAAAGATAACGCTTTAAAAATTCCGGTCATCGCCGTCAACGATTCCTTGACCAAGCACATGTTTGATAACCGTTACGGCACGGGCCAGTCAACTATTGATGGTATCATTCGGGCGACCAACAATTTACTGGCCGGTAAAACTTTTGTCGTTTGCGGTTACGGCTGGTGCGGGCGGGGATTAGCCAATCGGGCCCGTGGCATGGGTGCTAACGTTATCATTACAGAAGTTGATCCTGTAAAGGCACTTGAAGCTATCATGGACGGTTTCCGTGTTATGGAAGTAAAAGACGCGGCCAGAATTGGCGATATTTTTGTTACGGCCACTGGCAACAAAAATGTCATTAGTCTTTCCGAAATGAAGGTCATGAAAGACGGGGTACTTCTAGCCAACACCGGACACTTTAACGTCGAATTTGACTACGAAGGTCTAAAGAAAGTGGCCAAAAAATCAAGGTTTCTGCGTCCCTTTGTTGAGGAATTTGTTATAGAAGGCGGTAAGAAAATTTACGCTCTCGGGCAGGGACGACTTATAAATCTAGTGGCGGCTGAGGGGCATCCCCCGGAAGTAATGGATATGAGCTTTGCCAATCAAGCTCTAGCGGCGGAATATTTGGTCAAGAATAAAGGCCAACTGGAGCCGAAGGTTTATATCCTTCCGGAGGAAATTGATAGAAGTATAGCTTCATTAAAGTTAGAGGCCATGGGAATAAAAATCGACACACTAACATCTGAGCAAAAGAAATATCTCTCTTCGTGGGAAGAAGGGACGTAAGAAAGCTGAACCTTTTCTGCTATCATGATTCGAATCATAGTAGCAGACGTTAAAAAAGGAAAAGCGCTTAGGTAAAACCTGAAGCGCTTTTGTGTTTCAAACTTGATTTCTCTCTCTTTTTTTCTTCAACTTTTAGTATCTTTACCGCGGCCTGGCCTCGAGGATGTGAACCCAGTGGAAAACCTTTAGGATATCACTTTTCCTAAGCAGAAAGGTCAGCCTGGCTTCCTCTGCTTCTTCTGGAGAGATAGCCCTTTTGCCTCGTCTGTCTTCGAAGAGAAGATGATCCTTTTGGCCGAAAAGGTACCCCAGAGGCGTCCCGCTGTGGTGACGAACCATGAAGCGGTGAACGATCTTGGGCGTTTTGAAACCGGTTCTCCCGAAGAGATCAATGACCGCCGTCCAGGGCACTCGGCCGGACACGACCAAGGAAACCCGTCCCTGCTGGTTCAAAGAAACTTGGGCCGCTTCGAGTACCGCGTGGAGCAACCCAAACCCCCACTCGGATAGCTGCGGGTAGTCTTTGATGGGATAAACGTGGGCGATTTGCTCCGCGTCCGGAACTTGAGTTGCCGGCACTTGAGGCAAACATCCTAAGATCAGATCAAATTCACCCTCATTCCATCGGAGAGCTTCCTCAGCCCGATGGTAAGATCTTCGAACGTCTATATGATCAAGCGATCCGCCATGGGTCTCAAGATTGGCTTGGCAAACCTCAAGGTTTTCCAAAACGACGTCGTTTAGGAAGATTCTCGCCGGACTCTGACCGTTGCGAAGCGTTTGAACGACTTCAGCGCCGGATCCCACACCGAGGTAGGCAACGGTAAGACCGCGTGTTTTTAGCCGCGCCCAAGCCTGCCTGGCTCCGATTCCCCAAGGGTCATCGAAAGGGAAACCCTTCCGGTGACGGTAGAGATCGACGGTAACTTTCTTCCCCCAAGGTGAGAAGAGAGTCGCTGGTTCCTGCAACCAGGTGTTTGGCACATCTGTCTCCTTTCTTGGTCCTCCCCCCCCGGACCGTTTTAATTAGGTACCAGTATCTTTTATCTGGCTTATCCTTTTGATATATTCTGGCGAGGTTCCGCAGCAGCCACCGATAATTTTTACTCCCATCCTCCCCCATTTTTTGACGTAACGGATGTACTTATCTGTCAATTTACGGTTACCAAACTTCCAGCCTTGATCGTCGTCCGGCCCACCTTCGCCATTAGCGTAAATACCAACTGGGAGCTTAGTTGAATTTAAAAGCTCTCTAAGCGGTTTTATTGAATATTCGAGAGGTGTGCAGTTGATAAGTAAACCATCGACTTTTATTTTTTCTAAAATTTTCACGGCTTCTTTTAAACTTTCCCCACTGAGAATCCTTCCGTTTTTACCAATGACGAAACTTACCAATACGGGAAGACCTGTATCTTTTGCGATCTTAGAAGCGATTAAAGCCTCGCGGATTGTGTTCATTGTTTCGACTAAAATCAGATCAACTCCGGCTTTCTTGAGATATTTTGCCAAAGCGGCATGTTCTATCTTAAGCTCACGATCACTGGGAACAATGTCCGGACAGTAACAATCTTCAACTGGGGCGATTGATCCGGCGACGAAGACCTTTTTGCCTGATTTTCGGACAGCGGCCTTGGCCAGTTTGACAGCGAGAGAGGTGAGCTCTTTGGCGTTTTCTTTTATTCCCGCTTTTTTAATCGTCCGAATGTTGGTTCTAAAGGTGTTTGTAGTGATTATTTCGGCTCCACCTTTGATGTAATCTTCATGAATTTCTTGAACCAACTTAGGGTTTTCCAATAGAGCCTGAGCGGACCACAGCGGTAGTGAGGTTTTAATGCCTCTCTTTTGTAGTTCCGTGCCGAGAGCCCCATCTAAAATTACAAATTTATTTTCTTTTAAATACTTTCTGAAATTCATATTTTAAGGTAGCAATATTATTCCTATGAATCAACCTCATTGTCAATAAAAGGATTTTATCCTAAACTGATTTGGTGATATTTATAATCCTCGGGCCTTCCGGTTGCGGGAAAGGTACCCAGGCGGATCTGTTGACCAAAAAGTATGGCTTGATCCATATTTCCACTGGTGATTTGCTCAGGTCCGCTTATGAGCAGAAAACCCATCTGGGGCTAAAGGCCTATGAGTGGTGGGGCAAGGGTTTGTGGGTGCCTACGGAATTGGTTGGGCAGCTTTTACAAACGGAGCTTCAAAAACATCCCCGAGGAGGTTTTGTTTTAGAAGGCTGGCCAAGGCTTTCTGAGCAGAAAGAGTTCCTGGCCAAATTCCTGACGGAAAGAAACCTTATAATCGACAAAGTTTTCTACCTCGACACGCCGGTCCCGGTAGCGGTGGAAAGGATTAAGGGAAGGGTTAAGAAAGCTTTAGCGGTAGGCTCAACGGGGCGAATTGATGATCGAGAGGAAGTGATCAAGCAGAGATTACAATCTTATTTCAAAACGATTGAACCCATCCTTGAATACTATCGCCGACTCGGTGTTCTTGAAGTCATCAACAACCGCCCGAGTATTGAGGAAGTTTCTAATGCCATCTCTAAAAGAGTCGATGATTATATTAAAAACAGCTGACGAAATAGCCTTAATGAGGGAAGGGGGTCGTATCGCCGCTTCCGTAGTGGAGGCCGTTTCCGGATTTATAAAACCGGGTGTTAATGCTTTAGAAATTGATCAACTGGCACAGAAGCTTATTACTGAACACGGTGCTAGGCCATCCTTCAAAGGATTTGAGGGCTATAAGTTTTCCAGCTGTATCAACGTTAACGAAGGTGTTGTCCACGGGATCCCTAAAAAAAATGTCGTTTTAAAACCCGGTGACGTTGTTAAAGTTGATTTAGGAGTTCTCTATAAGGGTTTTAACACCGATACGGCTTTTAGTTGTCTTGTGAAGAGAAATGGTGAAGATACGGAATTTAAAGAAGAGGAACGGTTTTTAAAGGTCGGTCGTGAGGCTCTTTCAAAGGCAATTAAGCAATGTAAGATCGGTAATCGCATTGGTGATATTTCCTCAGAGATACAGAGAACGATCGAGAGCGCCGGTTATGGAGTGGTTGAGGAGTTGGTTGGCCATGGAGTCGGAAAATCTTTACACGAGGATCCCCAAGTACCGGGCTTGGGAAAACCGCGTACGGGTCCACTTCTTAGGGAGGGTATGACTTTGGCTATTGAGGTTATCTATACGATGGGAGACAGTGAGATTGTTTTGGACAGTGACGGCTGGACTTTATCGACATTAGATGGTAAAATGGCTGGGCTTTTCGAGCATACAGTCTCTTTAAGCAAGGAAGGCGTCGAAGTATTGACGCTAGGGCATTGTTTATGTTAGAAATTTTAGGCATCTAATTCGGATGTAGATGCCTGCTCTGTTATGGGTTCGGCATCAAAACAAGAGATAGAAGGAACTATTTTTGAATCCCTGCCAAATACTACCTTTAAGGTGAAGTTAGATGACGGTCGAAGCGTGACGGCGCATCTCGCCGGAAGGATGAGGATGCATTATATAAAAATCCTTTTAGGCGATCGTGTTAAAGTCGAGATGTCTCTCTACGACAGAAATAGAGGTCGGATTATTTATCGTTATCGCAGTTAGTTTTATGAAAGTTAGAGCTTCAGTAAAACCGATTTGTAAAGATTGCCGGGTTGTGAAAAGAGAGGGTGTTCTGCATGTCATTTGCGGCAAGAATCCTAAACACAAGCAAAGGCAAGGATAAGTTAATTGAAAATTGATTAAGTGATAATTGATAAATAATTTTTCTCAATTATTAATTCTTAATTAAAAGTTTAACTAATATGGCCAGAATAGCCGGTATTGATATACCTTTAGAAAAAAAAGTTGATGTTTCTTTAAGATACATTTTTGGTATCGGTCCGACTTTGGCCAGAAAAATTTTGGTTCAAGCTAAAGTTGACCCTAATAAAAGGGTTAAGGATCTAAGTGATGGTGAGTTGGTTGCTATTCGTGACATCATTGAAAAAAGCTTTACGGTTGAGGGAGCACTACGGCGGCAGATTTCCTCGAATATTAAGCGTCAGAAAGACAGCAGTTCCTACAAGGGTATGAGACATTTAAAAAATCTCCCCGCTCACGGACAGCGCACGCGTACTAACGCACGGACAAAGAAAGGTCGCCGTCCTCTGATTGGTGGAATGAAGAAAAAAGTAGGAGTTACCTCATGAAAAAGATTAAAAGAGTCGAGCCGATCGGACGCGCTTACGTCGTCGCCGGATTCAATAATACCCATGTAACGGTAACCCGTCCAAACGGTGAGATTGTGGCGTGGACGACGAGTGGTAGCTCTGGGTTTAAAGGAGCGAGAAAATCTACGCCATTCGCGGCTTCTGTTGCCGCGGCTGAAGCAGCTAAAAAGGCCTTGAATTTAGGTGTTAGGGAAGTCTCCGTATTCGTAAAAGGCCCCGGATCTGGTCGGGATTCCGCTATAAAGTCTCTCAAGGCGGGAGGGCTTGAAATAAGTTCTATTTCTGATGTGACCCCGATTCCGCATAACGGTTGCCGCCCGAAAAAGAGGAGGAGAGTTTAATGAGATACGCGGGTCCTAAATGCCGGCTTTGTCGGAGCGCGGGGGTGAAACTTTTCCTTAAAGGGGAGAAATGTGAAACCCCGAAGTGTCCTGTCGTCAGAAGGCAATCGGCTCCCGGTCAGCAGACTAAAAAACGTTTTAAGTTATCTGACTTCGCTTACCATCTTAAGGAAAAGCAGAAACTTAAAAAGATCTATTTAATTTCGGAAGCTCAACTTAAAAAGTATTTTGAGAAGTCACGGAAACATTTGGGCAATACAGGTGAAATGCTCTTATCACTTCTTGAGCGACGTTTTGATAACGTTTTAGTGAGAAGCGGCCTGGGCGCGTCTCACGCCCAATCGAGGCAGCTTATTAGACACCGTCATTTCAAAGTTAACGGGAAGAGTGTGAATATACCTTCCTTTACACTTAAAATTGGTGACAAGGTCAGCTTTGAAGAGGAAAGGAACCTTCTTGAGGTCAACCGTCCTTCTTGGTTGTCTGTTGATGCCAATACGAGAATATTGGAAATTATTGGACTGCCAAAGCGCGAAGAAATAGAGGATGAAATTAATGAGCAGTTGGTAGTAGAGTACTACTCCCGATAGCTTTTGTTAATAGTGTATTGTTTTAGGAGGATTTCATGAAACCACAAGAGCTTCTAGGAAAACTAAGAATTGATACAGCGGAAGAGAAGGAAGGCTACAGCAAGTTTATTTTTGAGCCGCTACCAGTAGGTTACGGCCAGACACTAGGTAATTCTCTGCGACGCGTCTTGCTCAGTTCCTTGCCAGGAGCGGCGGTTACATACGCAAAAATTGAAGGCGTTTCCCATCAATTTACTACGATATCTGGCGTGAAAGAGGATGTTATTGATCTGATTCAGAATTTCAAAAAGATACGTTTAAGAATCCATAACAATCAACCGATTATTCTTAAATTGGAGGCGAGCGGCCCGAAAAAAGTTACGGCTGGAGATTTCGAAGTTATTGGATCCGGAGAGGTTGTTAATAAAAATCTTGAGATTGCGAATCTCTCCGATAAGAAAACCAAGCTTTCCCTCGAACTGACAGCAGAACCAGGCTTTGGCTACGTACCGGCGGAGGAACACCAGACCTCAAAGATTGGCGTTATTCCTGTTGACAGCATTTTTACTCCCGTTCTTCACGTTGCGTATAAAGTCGAGCAAACCCGACTTGGCCAGGCAACGAATCTTGATAAACTGATTTTAGAAGTCACTACTGATAAGACGATTACGCCTTCCGAGGCTATAAAGGCAGCGGCTTCAACCATTATCGACTTTTTTAAGGTGGTCGAAGGAGGGCAGAGCGTAGCTGAAGAGGATATTGTCAATAAAAAAGAAGAGAAAAAGCAAAAGATAAGTGAAGCTGACATCAATGTTCCGATTGAAGATCTCGGACTCTCGACGAGGACGGCGAACGCTCTCGTCAAAGCCAAGATTAAGACCCTAGGAGACCTTTCTGGAAAAGGAAGTGAAGATTTCGGGAAGATTAAGGGCTTAGGCGAAAAGGGAGTAAGTGAAATTGAGGATCTTTTGAAGAAACATGATTTGAGGTAAATGTGAATCATCGTATTAAGAAAGGTAGGAAGTTAAATCGCTCACTAGGCCATCGACACGCCCTTTTGAGAAATCTTTTTACTTCTTTAATCATGAATGGGAAACTCACCACGACTTTGGCAAAAGCCAAGGAGTTAAAAAGTTTCTCCGATAGGAATATTTCACGAGCCAAAGAGGCTAATCTTTCGACGCGGAGGAAGTTTTTTTCTCTCATCACGAAAAAGGAAGTGGCGCAGAAGCTGTTCGATAAAACTCTTGTGGGTTTTAAAGATCAAAATTTTGGTTTCGTTCGGGTCGTAAAAATGGGCAGAAGACTGTCAGACGGCGCCGAAAGGGCCAGAGTTGAATTAATTGGAGAAAAAAATGAAGACAAGAATTCTTAAAGGGGCGGAAATTAATAGAAAGTGGCATCTTATTGACGCGACCGGTCAAGTATTGGGGCGTCTGGCGGTGAAAATCGCGGATTTACTCTCTGGGAAGAGTAAAGTTAGTTTTACGCCGAATATTGACGATGGCGACTACGTCGTTGTTGTTAATTGCGCGAAATTTTCCGTTACCGGTAAGAAGCTCGAGAGAAAAAAGTACTATCGTTATACTGGCTATCCGGGAGGTCTAAGAACGGAAGCAATGGGAGTTCTTAAGCAACGCCGCCCCGATGAGCTTATTAGAAAAGCTGTTTCCGGAATGCTTCATCACAATCATCTTCGCGACAGGCGTCTGGCGCGATTACTCATTTATAAGAGCGGTGAACATCCTCACGCTGTTCAGTTAGGAGAAAAAAATGCCCAGTAAAAAAGCTCGGAAATATCGTGTCATTGCGGCGATTGGCCGACGTAAGTCAGCCACGGCGAGTATTCGACTGATAGAAAGTCCAACTGATAGCGGCAGTAACATCATAGTAAATGATCTCAGCTTCGATAAATATTTCTCGGAGCATCCTCTAACCGCTAAAAGACTTTTGAAGCCTTTTGAGCTGACTAGTCTTTCGGGAAAATTCCAGACGACCGTGAAGGTTAAAGGTGGCGGAAAAGCCGCTCAAATAGAGGCAGTCGCCCTCGGTATTGCCCGTGCCCTAGTTGAGTTTGACCTTAATCTTAAACTGATTCTTCGCCGTGAAGGATTTATGACCCGAGATCCCCGTGAGAAAGAGCGAAAAAAGCCGGGATTTTTAGGAGCCCGTAAGAAACCTCAATTCTCGAAGCGTTGAAATCCTTGTGCTACTATAGTGGAGATGGTAAATTTCTATAATTTTACGCGTCGAGCGACCGACGTCCCCGTTTCACTGATCGGTTATATGATGCGCTACGCCGGCAAATATGAGGATGTTCTTTCTTTGGGCCAAGGAACCCCCATTTTCCCCACTCCGGAATTTATCTTTGAATATTTGATTGACAGATCTAAAAGAGACCCGAGTGTCGGTATGTATTCGGGTGCGAAGATTGAGAACGAATTAAAAGATTTAATACTTAGAGATGTCGAACATTTATACGGTTTTACTCCTAAATTAGAGGAGATCTATCTCACGGTCGGCGGTATCGGAGCTCTGTTTTCGGCTCTGATGACCTTTCTTCAAGAAGGCGACGAAGTTATTTACTTTGATCCGAGTTATCCTCTCCACCTTTCCCAGATTCATTTAACGCAGGCGAAACCGGTGTTTGTAAGTTTTAACGAAGAAAATGGTTGGTCAATTAATCTTGAGAAGTTGAAGGCCTCAATTAACAAAAAAACAAAAGCGGTAATTTTGACTAATCCTAATAACCCGACCGGGACAATTTTATCCCGAAAAGAGGTGGAGGACCTTTCCGAAATTATTATTGCCAATAATTTAATTCTAATTCTTGATGAGGCTTATGATTTTCTTGTTTATGAAGGTGAAATTTATTCTCCGATGAGAATCCCGGAACTTAGAGAACGGACGGTTCTTTGTAAAAGCTTCTCGAAGGAATTTGCCATGACGGGATGGCGGATCGGCTACGCCCTGGCTAATGCGGAAATAATTAGAAATATTAATGATGTGCACGCCTATTTTAGTATCAGTCCATCGACTCCTTCGATTGTAGCCGGGATAGCCGCCCTTTCTGATGTCCGTGGTCAGAAAGCGAGGGAGGGTTTCATTGAGGAATTCCGTAAAAGCCGGGAGGCAATTTGCCAAAGACTGGAGAAGTTGCCGAAACTTTTTTCCTATCAAAAGCCGAAAGGAGCTTACTATGTCTTTCCTAAGATTTTAGGTTTTGATCTCCCAGCGTTGGATTTTGCCAAGCTTTTAGTTGACGAAGCCAAGGTTGTAACTATCCCCGGAACTTCCATGGGTCCTTCCGGTGAGGGTCACCTCCGTATGTCTTTCGCGGCCCCGTCAGACTATATAAATAAAGCCTTCGACCGCATCGATAATTTCGCTAAAGATCACCACCTCATATAAAATATAAACAATGACGCCACTTTCTATTAAGCTCTTCACCGTTGTTTTCATTTTTAATGGTGGTAAGGTGCTCCTCCTTAAAAGGTCCAAAGCCAAGAAGTTCTTGCCTGGAAAGATAGTTGGTATTGGTGGCCACGTTGAACCGGGAGAAACGGCCGATCTTCTTTCATCCGCTTTGCGTGAGGTGGAGGAGGAAACGAAAGTTAAAAGGGAAGATCTTTACGATTTTAAGTATCTGGGAGTTCTGTCATTTTCCAACTATCACGAATTAGAAGGCCACACCTATTTCTTTTCAGCCGAGATTAAAGACATTAAAGATCTAGATTTAAGTTGTCCTGACGGAGAGCTAAATTGGTATCCGGTTAGGCAACTACCGAAGCTAAATTTTTGTGCCGACACCAAAAAAGCAGTTCCATATTTACTCAAGGCAAAAAGTTCCGGGAAAATATTTCGTGGCAACTATATCTTTAACAGGCGCCGGAATTACTTTTCTTATTTGATGGAATAAGAAGTGAATTTCCAAGTAGCTGTTGATGATAACAGATTTCTTTCTTTAAGTTCTTCGAGGGTTATAAATAAAAATCAGCAGTTGATTCTTCGTATTCGTTAACTTTCAAAAACTTTTGACCGTTGAACTTATAAACTTCCACAGTCCTTCGTTTTTCAGGCGGGAAGAAGCGGTAATAAACAAACATTTCCAAACTCCCATCGCCTTCAACATCTTTAAATTCTGGTATATTACGTGTAGTTACACTTCCATAAATTGTAGGTGACCCATCCGAAATCAATATTTTGTTAAGATTGCCGTTTGAGTATTTATAAAACGAAGTGTCGATTGAATGACCGGTTTCAACCTCAACCACAAGCTCATCGTTTCCGTCATTTTCGATATCAGTCTGGTATGCCTGTCGAAAGAAACCGACGAGTGAAAACTGAGGGATTTTGCTGGACCTGATATAAATATCAGTACCTCCCTGAAACGATCCAATCGTATAAGATGTGAGGGTCACTAACTCATTTTTATCCCCTTCTCTTAAGCTTAGAATTACCATTTGGTCGAGAGTGGCTGGCTCATCAGTGTGGCCTACTGGGTTGATAGATTGATTAGACACAGAAGTACCGGGTTTCGGCTGGACCCTCTTTGTTTTATCGTATTGAGAGAAAAGTATTGTTAGAAGAGTTGACGATAAAAATAAAGTGACAGCTAAGGAAGGGATTTTCTTCATTTGTTTAAGACATATTTAATGAAATTTTTGGTTTGATCGGGAACTGGATTCCAAGAATCGAGAGGTCCGTCTTTGGGAAAGTTATTTTGTCCCCAATTCCATGCGGCTAAAGTTTTTTCCATTTGATTCTTCTGGCCCTTGTACATTTTTAAAAGCCAATGGAAGTATATGATTCCACCTCTGATATTTTGTTCGTAGTTGAAGGGGTCTGTAATCTGATAACCAAGCTTATTTATTTGATCAATTGTTATCTGTCTAAGCTGAAAAATACCCTGGGCATCTGCTGATGAAACGGCTCTCGGATTAAATTGTGATTCTCTTTTGGCAAGACGGACCATCAGCTCCGGATCTAAGCCGTTTTCCTTCGCAGCGGTTCTGATCTTCCTTTGGATAAGTTCCGTCAGATTAAATCCTTTAATAGGTTTGGTTGTTAGGTTTGAGAAAGTGATTTTTTTAAAGATTGGGCTACGATCGGCCCAGAATTCCAAGTAATGAAGGCCGGAAGCTAGGTTTGTACCAAAACTCACTGTCTGTTCTTCCCCAAACAAAGAAGCAATGAAATACCAAAACTTATGTAGTAGGCTACGCAAGTTTCGTTTAACCTCACCGTCAATGATTACTTTTACATCATCACTATCTATGAATCTTCTCTTCAAGTTAAAGGTGACAGTAAATGATTGTAGAGCTGTTTCAATAAGAGCAAAGGTGACCCAAGATCTTCGGTTTCCGTCCTCCGCTTCACTATTTAAGGTAATTTCGAATGTCTGGCTTGGGTTTGTGATCTCACAAATAGTGATCGCTTCGAGAGTGGCTGAGACATCAGGGATTAAACCGAGGACGTGGTTACCTACCTCCAAATTTATAAGAAAATAAACAGATTTTCTGAGGTTTTTAAGTTGTCCTCCCGAAAAAGATGATGGGGAATCAAGATATCTCTGCGGATTTTTAAGCTGAGGGAATTTTATTCCATTTATTTCTACTCTTAGATCTTCATCGTCTGTTCCGTCGATCTGCTTAGCGCTTTTGGCTCTGGCGGAAATTTCAATAAGAAAAAGACCAGAAACATCAACTTGAAAATCAATTTCTTCCGGTTTTTCTATTCTTCTGGAAAGTAGGTCTTCAAATATCCTCCTCATCAAACTTGGTCGGGGTGCCCGGTGCTGCCCCGGGTGCCTCACGCACCCCATGCGTGCGTTCTGCTAGTTGAACTACACCCCGACTCTTAAAAACTATCACAAAGACCGTGTTTAAACAACTACCACTTTCGGTAAATTTTTGGTATACTGTAACAGTGCTAAAACTTGATATTAGTGTAAGGAAGCAGGCCTGTATTTTGCATATACAACTCACATCATGAAATCGCGCTGCCTGTCATCCCGCGCTTGACGCGGGATCCATTCTGACTGGATTCCGTCCCGGATCCCCGTCCGGGACTAAAGGCTTTGACGAAGGCCGGAATGACAATGGTACGGTATCAGAATGTGGGCCCTATATTTAAAAGGAAAAAAGCTTTGGCCAAGAAAAATGGGATAAAGATTATAGAAATATGCCCCCAAGATCTTTTTCCCAAGGAGAGGCTCACATCTTGTTTTGCCTTCCTGAAATGATCCACCTACAGGGTCTTGATTTCGGTTTACATTCGGTATATACTATATTTTAAGGTTGGGTAGTTGGACAAAGATAGCGCTGTATTGGATAATGAACTAGATCCTTTTGGTCGCGATCCAATTGACTGCCCCCAGAAAGTTTTAGTGATGAAAGAAAAAAATAACGAACCGGCCGTGGATAAAAATAAGCTCGAGGCTCTTAAGGTTGCCATGGAATCTATTGAAAAGAATTTTGGCAAAGGTTCGATTATGCGGCTGGGAGAGCGCGGCGAAATTCCTGATGTTGCCGCCATTCCGACCGGCAGTCTCGCCCTTGATTTGGCTTTAGGGATCGGGGGTGTTCCTAAAGGGCGTATCCTCGAAATCTTTGGCCCGGAATCATCCGGCAAAACGACTCTCGTTCTGCACATCATCGCCGAAGCCCAAAAAATGGGAGGAACGGCAGCTTTCGTTGATGCTGAACACGCTCTAGATCCGCTCTACGCGGCCAAGATTGGTGTTGATGTTCCGCAGTTATTGCTTTCCCAACCGGATACCGGTGAGCAGGCGCTCGAAATCGTTGAGACTCTTGTTCGCTCCGGCGCGGTCGACATTATCGCTGTTGACAGTGTCGCCGCTTTAGTGCCGCGGGCGGAGATTGAAGGCGAGATGGGTGATGCTTCAATGGGTATGCAAGCGAGATTAATGAGCCAGGCCTTGAGAAAATTAACCGGTATTGTTTCTAAGTCCGGCACGACGGTCATTTTTACCAATCAGCTGCGGCAGAAGATTGGTATTATGTTCGGTAACCCCGAAACAACTCCGGGTGGTTTGGCTTTGAAGTTCTATGCCTCAGTCCGACTCGATATTCGTCGCATCGAAACAATCAAGGAGGGGGATGTAGCGGTGGGTAACCGAGTTCGGGTCAAAGTCGTCAAAAATAAAGTCTCACCGCCCTTCCGCATCGCGGAGTTTGATATCTTGTTTTCCCGAGGTATTTCTAAAGAAGGCAGTTTGTTGGACGTCGGCGCCGAGTTAGGCTTCGTTAAGAAGAGCGGGTCATGGTTTGAGTATGAAGGAGAGAAGATCGGTCAAGGCCGGGCCGCGGCAGTAGATTACCTTCGAGGAAATAGCAAGTTGGCAACGGAACTCGAGAAGAAGGTCCGACAGTCTATAAAAAAGGGATCCGATTCTCCTATAGTCGTCGGTGCTAATAATCAGGCTGATACTGAAGAGTAATGCCTCTAATAACTGCTATTAAGCCTCAGAAGAGAAAAGATTTCTTTAATGTTTTCTTGGATGGATCTTTCTCCTTTTCCATTTCCGCTCTCGATTTAATTTCACAACATTTGAAGATTGGCCAAGAAATTGCTGCCGATCAGGTGGCGCTAATCAGCGATGAGGCGTTAGCCTCAAAAATGTTCGAGAGAACGTTGTTTTATCTTTCGCGCCGTCCCCACTCAAAATTTGAAATAGAAACTTATCTGAAAAGGAAATTCTCCAACCGGGCGAAGGAATCGGTTTTTAAGAGAGTTATTTTGAAGCTTGAGGATTATCATCTTATCGATGATGAAGAATTTACACGCTGGCTTTTTGAAGGACGTCAGCGCGGGCCGCGGGCTAAAGGCGAGCGTTTTATTCGCAGCGAACTTTATAATAAGAAAATACCTAAGGAAATTATTGATAAAGTTTTGAAGGAAGAAGGTAGTCCTGATTGGCGATCTATAGCCGACGATTTGGCAAGGAAGAAACTAAGCCACTATAAAAACCTTGGATTTCAGGAGAAGAGAAAAAAAATCACATCTTTTCTACTGCGGCGAGGTTTTGATTGGGAATTAGTCTCTTCCATCGTTGACGAGACTCTAAAGGATAGGTAGAATTAACAAAGTATGTTTTTAATCAGGAGGAATAGTCATGTCAATGTTAATAGTTGGTCTTGTTTCCGCGTTCGCGGCCGCTCTGATTGTTTATCTTCTAACTAAAAAGAAAGTTGAGCCTACTAGAGAAGTTCCCCCTTCTCAACCCGTTGTTGTAAAGCCGCAAATTAATATGTCCGATCCGGTGATTCTTGACGCTTCCGCCAAAGCTCGGGAAATCATTTTAGAAGCTCGTGATGATGCTTTGAAATTGAAAAGAGAAGCGGAAGAAGAGTCCCGTCGTACACGCGGGGAAACCTTAAAACTCGAAAAAAGGATTGAAGAGCGTCAAACAGTTCTCGATGTTAAGAGCGCCAATTTAGTAAAGCATGAGGAAGATATGGCAAAGGCAGAAGTAGATTTTAAGGAAAAGGTTTCCGGTCTGACTTCACAAATCGAGAAGATTGCTTTATTGACGAAGGATGAGGCGCGTCAAATTCTTCTAACACGTCTCGACCAAGAACTGACTGAAGAAGTCGCCAAAAAAATTAAAGTTGCCGAGGAAAAAATCAAGACGGAAGCCGATAGGCGAGCGAAGGAATTAATCATTGAAGCGATGCAGCATGCTTCTACCGATTATGTTCCCGAGTATACTGTTTCGACGATAAAACTTCCCGATGAGGACGTTAAAGGCCTTATCATTGGTAAGGAGGGACGTAATATCCGCAGTTTTGAGATGAGTACCGGAGTTGATGTTGATTTAGATGAGGCAGGGGAAATCCGGCTTTCATCGTTTGATAGTGTCAGTCGGGAAATAGCTCGGGTTTCAATGGAGAGGCTTATCGCTGACGGAAGAATTCAACCGGCGCGGATCGAAGAAATTGTGGAAAAAACAAAGAAAGACATTGAAAAAATAATGCATGAGGAAGGAGAAAAATTGGCCCACAATGTAGGAGTTTATAGCCTACCTCTTGATATAATCAATCTTCTGGGAAGATTTAAATACCGTTTTTCCTACGGCCAAAATATGATTGCCCACACCCTCGAAGAAACCAAGATCGGGGTTTATCTGGCCGGAGAGCTTGGGGCTGATGTTGATGTGGCTCGTTTAGGATGTCTCCTTCATGACATCGGGAAGGTCGTGATGGATGATGAGGGCACTCACGTTGAACTGGGAGTGAGCCTACTCCGCCGTTATAATTTTCCGGAGAAAATTATAAATTGCGTGGCGGAACATCACGAAGATAAGCCGTTCTCTTCGATAGAATCAATAATTGTCAATATTGCTGACAGTGTCTCCGGATCACGCCCTGGAGCACGCGTTGAAGATTACGGGGAATATATTAAAAGGATGACTAACCTCGAGAAGGCAGCTCAATCATTTAAAGGAGTTCGTGGCGCTTTTGCTATTTCCGCCGGACGTGAAGTTCGGGTTATTGTTGATCCTGGTGCTGTAACCGATGCGGAGTCAATT
>CAYHYS010000001.1:28171-31820 GCA_964360905.1 uncultured Candidatus Saccharibacteria bacterium
TCATGACATCGCCTCAAAAATTGAGAAGGAACAAACTTACGCCGGCCAAGTAAAGGTCACAGTGTTTCGTGAAACGCGATCCTCCGGCATAGCTAAGTAAATTTAAATTCAGAAATTATTATGGTTCGGATTCTCTTCATCGGTGACATCGTTAGCAAATTAGGTCGCGCCGCTATTAAGAAAATTTTGCCAAACCTCAAAAAACGTGATAGTATAGACCTGTGTTTGGCTAACGGAGAGAATTTAGCCGGAGGTCGAGGTCTGACACGAGAGACTGTTTCGGAAGTTATAGGATACGGTGTGGACTACCTCACAGGTGGAGATCACACTTTTTGGCAGAAATCATTTAAGGATGAAATTAAAGATTTACCGGCCTTACGTCCTATAAACTTAACTGAAGACAACGAAGGTTATGGGTCTACCGAAATTGAAATCAATAAAAAGGTAATCGTTTCGGTTGTGTCTCTACTGGGCACATCTAGTACTTTAATAAGAACACCGGCTTCTAACCCCTTTAAAGCTATAGACGAATTCTTGAAGGGAGTTAAAAGGAAAAAGGGACACTTGATTGTCATCGATTTTCACGCCGAGACTTCAAGTGAGAAAATTGCTCTCGGTTGGTATCTTGATGGCAGAGTCAGCGCGGTTTTCGGAACCCATACGCATGTCCCAACGTGCGATGGTATTCTCCTGCCTCACGGCACAGCTTATATCAGTGATGTTGGTATGACTGGGCCGCGTGATTCAATTTTGGGGGTAAAGAGGGAAATAATTATCAACCGTTTCGTCTCCGGTGACCTTTCTCCTTTCGAATGGGTGAAGAGCGGCCCGGCAGTTTTTAACAGTGTTCTCGTGTCTTTTGATGAAAAAACCGGCAAAGCTCTTTCCATCGAAAGAAGAGATTTTAACATAGAGTAGATAGGGTTGACCTTTCACGAAATTTCTTCGTTTAGTTTAAGAAGGAGAGTCGTGATAGTTTTACCGATGTTTTTTGAGAGGGGGTGAAAGAGCATGACTAAAATGGATCTTATCGAGACAGTTGCCGCCAAGGTCGGTCTTACCAAAGCCGATGCTGGTCGCGCTGTTGACGCAATGCTTGATGCCGTTTCCGGAGCTCTCGCCAAGGGAGAGAAAGTTACCATTACTGGATTTGGAACTTTTGAAGTAAGACAAAGAGCTGCCAGAATGGGACGTAATCCGCAAACTGGTGCTCCTTTACACATTGCCGCATCCAAGAGCCCAGCTTTCAAGTCTGGAAAAGGTCTTAAGGACGCCGTAAAGTAATTCCGGTTTAGAAATAATCGGGACGCATGAAAACCCCTAAGGGAGGGGTTTTCGCGTTTCTACGCAGAGATAATAAATATCTATTATTTGATTCCGGTAGAATATAGTGGCCATGTTTAATAACAAGAGTCTTCGAAAATATTGGTTTTCATTAATCATCTCTTTAAAGGAGGACACTGTATATATAGCTAGTGTATTGGCCTGGCGTGTCCGCTCCGTTTTACGTGTCCTTGTCGTTTACGTCCTTTGGTCTTCAATGCTTTTAGGTTACGAAAATGTTTCTCACTACAGCCGTACCACTCTTTTAAGCTACGTGCTTTTAACCATGATTATTCAAGCCGTCGTTTTCTCCTCGAGAACTATTGATATCAGTAATGATATCAGCAGCGGTGACTTAACCAATATATTGTTAAAGCCTATTAATTACTTTAAATATTACTTGGCTCAGGATCTAGGTAATAAAGCCATGAATCTTGTCTTTTCGATAGCGGAGTTTTCTTTGTTTATATACTTTTTTAGACCCCCGTTGTTTCTGCAATCGGATTTGGCTCTATTGGCAATATCTTTACTTTTATTAATTTTGGCGGTATTTATTTACTACTTTCTCAATATTATTCTTGGTTTCTTAGCTTTATATAATCCCGAAAATGTTTGGGCCCCAAGATTCCTGTTTATTATGATTGTGGATTTCTTAGCTGGGTCTTTATTTCCCTTAGATATTTTACCGCCAGTGCTCTTTAAACTGCTGATGTTAACGCCTTTTCCTTATTTTTTGTATTTTCCAACCGCCGTTTACTTGGGAAAATTTACCGGTGTTTCCTTAGTCTTTTATAGTTTTATGGGGATGGTCTGGCTTTTCGCGTTTTCACGTCTAGCTATCGTTCTTTGGCGGCGAGGTCTTAAGGTTTACGAAGCTTGGGGTAGATAGTTGTTGTTTTTCATTGATATGAACTTAAAAAGGTATTTAAAGATCTGGTACTTAACTACTGCCAATGCTGTGATGGCAGATGTCACTAAGAGATTTAGCTCGATACTTCTTTTATTGGGAAAAGCGATAAGGATTATACTTTTTGGTACATTCTTACTCTTACTTTTTTCCGGGAAAAAACAGTTGGCGGGGTACTCCATTGATCAAGCGATTGTTTTTTACTTGACCTTTAATCTTATTGATACATTATCTCAACTGCTGTTACGTGGCACTTACTACTTCAGAAGTTTGGTAATTAAAGGTAATCTCGACTACGTTTTAATTCATCCGCTCAACCCGCTTTTTTCAGTTCTCTTCTCGCACACCGATATTCTTGATTTTATTATGATTTGGCCAATATTTTTTGCTCTAATTTACTCTCTAGGACAACTTTCCGTATTAACTTCCATCGGTCTTGTTTTGTACCTGATACTTATTTTAAATGGGCTAATTTTAGCGGTCGCTTTTCACATTTTTGTTCTCTCGATGGCTATTACAACTTATGAGGTAGATAACACACTGACGATTTATAGAGACCTAAGTTCCTTAGGACGGGTGCCTGTGGATTTGTATCGTGAGCCTCTGCGTTTCTTTATCACCTTTGTTTTGCCTGTAGGAATCATGATAACCTTTCCGGTTAAAGCTCTCATCGGTCTGCTAAATCCTTTTATCATCGTTTTCTCCATTGTTATAACCCTCGTATTTTTCAGGATAGCTCTAGTTTTTTGGGACAGAGCCTTACGGTCGTATTCGTCCGCTTCGAGTTGATCATCATGGAAAAGAAATATTTTATTACAACTTTCGGCTGCCAAGCTAACAGCGCTGATTCCGAAAATATTGCCGGAATGTTGGAGGTTTTAGGTATGAGTGAAGCTCCCTCGCTCTCGAAAGCTTCTTTCATTATTATTAATACCTGTTCGGTGCGTCAAGCTTCGGAAGATAAAGTTTACGGTCTGGCCAATAGGATAAAAAAATTGAAAGTTGATAATTGTAAATTGAAAATTGTTCTTACGGGATGTTTGGTGGGATCGGCGACGAGCGAGAGACCGCGAATGGGATTAGATCTGCTCAAAAAGAAAATGCCTTGGGTGGATCATTACCTCAACATTAATGAACTTGTGAGCTTGCCCTCATATCTCCTTAATTCCGGTTTAGTGGACGAATGGGCGGTTAAGGCTGTCAATTTAACTCCGGGGGTTAAAAACGTTGTCTGGACGCCAAAATTCAACGATCATGATGGTGTAGCCTATGTCAATATTTCCCAAGGTTGTGATAATTTTTGTACCTTCTGCGTTGTGCCATACGCGCGCGGAGGTGAGATCAGCCGCAGCGAGGAAGAAATTATTCGGGAAGTGAAACGCGCCATCGGTTTAGGTTTCAGCGAGATAATGCTTCTTG
>CAYHYS010000001.1:31830-32710 GCA_964360905.1 uncultured Candidatus Saccharibacteria bacterium
GCTTCTTGGGCAGAATGTTAATTCGTGGGGACTGACACCGGAGAAGAAGCTAATGAGTCGAAAACATCTTGGCGTAATACCATTCGCGAAGCTTTTAAGAAAAGTTCACGATATTGAGGGCGTCGTCAAGATAAAATTTATCACTTCAAACCCTTTTGATTTTTCCGCGGATCTCGTTGAGGCATTAAAAATGCCAAAGATAGACCGCTATCTTCATCTTCCGGTACAAAGTGGTGATAACGAAATTCTAAAGAAAATGGGTCGGCGACACACTCGCGGCGATTATCTGGAATTGGTGAGAGAGATACGTGAAGCCGTGAGAGGTATTGAACTCGGGACAGATATCATTGTCGGCTTTCCCGGAGAAACCGAAGCGCAATTTTTAAATACAGTTGATCTTGTAAAAAAAGTTCAATTTAATGTCGTTTTTATCGCCATGTACTCGCCCCGGCCGGGGACAGCCAGCGCCAAACTTTATAAAGATGATGTCTCTCAAGGTGAGAAACGCCGACGTCACGCTTATCTCACTCAAGTCTATAAGAGTTCGAAGAGGGGTTTAAGACTTAAATGATGAACAATTTCGTCGTAATCCTTGGCCCGACAGCCACGGGAAAAACTTCCTTAGCAGAATCTCTTTGTAAAAAGTTTAACGGTGTGATTATTTCGGTGGATAGCCGCCAAGCGTATCGGGAGATGGAGATCGGGACGGGGAAAAAAGAGCAAAGAGCAAAGAGCAAAGGGCAAAGTTATAGTATCCCGATTCACCTTTATGGTGTGGTAAACCCGGATGAACAGCTGAATGCCTACGACTATTCAATCAATGCCTGGAAAAAGATAAAATAAATTTGGTCCGATAATAAGGTCCCGTTTTTAGTTGGAG
>CAYHYS010000002.1:0-31332 GCA_964360905.1 uncultured Candidatus Saccharibacteria bacterium
TCCAACGTCAATCCGCCGGAGGTGGCGGTCATACCCATAACCCTGACTGCTTATCTCATCTACTATCTCCTCATCAATCGTGGTCAGGATCTGGTTTACAATCTTCTCTTTGCTCTTTCGGCGTTGACTTCGTATCTCTTGCTCAACTTCTGGTGGATCGCCAATTTTTTGTTTAACGTCATACCCGAATCAGTTTCGGTCAAGAAGGCGGCGATCTTTACCGCCCTCGCGACCGGCGGCGTTACCGATTTCTTCCGTCTCCTCGGTTCTTGGGGCTGGCGAGCGAGTCACTACAATTTGCCTTACTACCCCTACGCCCACTTCTACGACGAACCACTGCTGCTCTTCCTCAGTTTTTTGATTCCCTTTCTGGTTTTCCTGGCGGTTTACCTGAGACCCTCAGACAAAAACGTCATCTTTTTTAGTCTGCTGGCCCTTTTAGGATTATTCCTTTCGAAAGGGTCGGCGCCGCCTTTGGGCTTTGTTTACCAATGGTTGTGGGAAAAGATTCCGGGATTTTGGGCGTTTCGGGAGCCTTTTTCCAAATTCACTCCGGTGACCTTGTTTGCTTATTCGTTTCTCCTCGGTTCGACGGTTGAGGCTGTCTCCCAAAGGGTTGAAGCCAGGCTGAGGTCGCGTAAATCGTTGGTTCGGATCTGGTTAACCAATCTTTTTCCCTCCGCCGTTCTGGGGTTGATTCTCGTCGTTGCCTATCCGCTGCTGACGGGTGAGGTGATTTGGAAATATTGGAACGGTTCGATGAGAAGCTTTTACGCCCAAGTTCCAGGTTATTGGTCTGAGGCTCAGGACTGGTTTAAAAGGAATGATACAACTGGTCGGGTTCTGCTAACTCCCAAGGGTGGTTACGGGGTTGCCTATAATTGGGAGCATGGCTTTAGTAGCGCGGCACCACCGGCGACGGTTCTCTTGACTAACCCTGTTTTGCGGCTATCAATTCCCGCCTTTCCGGCTGACCGAATTATCAAGGATGTTTATGAACTTCAAAATCTCAAAAAGGGACCGGAGTTTGTTAGATTGCTCGGCCTGTTGGGCGTCCGTTACGTCTTGCAGGAAAACGATCTTGATTGGCGGTACGCCGGTGTGACTTTGCCGCCCTCGCAGTCCAATCAGTTTCTCGGTAGCCTGGGTTTCCCCGTTCTGACGACCTTCGGAACTTTTGACGCAGACTACTTAAGCAAAATCCCCAACGCCGAGACAAAGAAGGGATTGCGCGAAAGTTTGTATGAAGAATTGACCAACCAGCCGTCGTTGGCCCTTTATAAGGTGAGTACGGAATCTGCCCTGCCTCATTTCTATGTTCCGCAGAAGATTATCTATTCGAACGACGTTGGCGATCTCGCCAGCGCCCTCTCCGTCGAGAATTATCCTTTAAGGTCGGCTGTCTATCTTGATGACCAATCAGAAGTTTTGGATGGTAAGATTAAGAAAACGGCGGAGAAACCGGATTCGGTTCTCGTCAAACCCAAGAAGATCGAGTTGAGTGAGGGCAACACGTCCGCGCTTAGCGGCGCCAATTTTGTCCGCCCGAAAACGTCCGTCTTGCCCGATTCGCCTCTGTATTTCCTCGTCACATGGCGGGAAAAGAGGTTGATTAATCGTGAGAAGAATCCTCTTTCCAGAACGGATTTGTTGCTTTGGTTGACTTTAAAGAGGTTGGTGGAGATGGAGAAAATGGTTGATCTTGGAAAGACCGATCTGGCCACCGAAGTTTTCTACCGCTACCGGCGGCAGTTGGAAGAAGTCGTTTCGAGGCTGGAAAGTTTATCCAGCCAGGGTTCTAACCCGATTTCTCTGATTATCAAGGCCGATCTTTCTTTTTTTAAACAGAAGGAGATTCTGGAAAAAATCCGTTCTAAAATCAGCGACAAAAATCTTAGCGGTGACATCTTTGAGTCTTACAGTTTTTTTAACCGTGTTTCGGCTCTCGTACCCGATCGGAATTTACTGTCATATCAGTTGGATAAACCGGCTGAGGGTTGGTACGTCCCGATGATTGAGAATGAGTCCGGTTTGGAGAGAGATATGACGTCTAATTATTTTGAGCGTATTAATCTGACCTCGGCGGGCAAAAATGTGGCGACTCTCTCCGCTTTACCTCGTGTAAACGGTTGGTCCGAGTACCCTCGAGTTTATCTGTCCGGCGACTACTACAGCCTTTCCCTGCCGCTCCCCAAAATGAAGAATCTCGTTACGGATGGATCTTTTGAGGATGCGTCTCGGTACGAAACCGGTGAGTTTGGCGGACTTTCTGACGAGTCGGTCGATGGCAAGTACTCCTTCAAAATTACCGCCGAGGAGTTCGCCGTTGCCGAAGTCAGCTGGCCAATCGGTCCGTTGGAAAGAAGTGTTTCTTACCGGCTCTCCTTTAACTATCGTAATCAAATCGGATCTCCATTGAAATTGTTGGTCCTGAGCGAGGAGGATTATCGCTCGCGGTCGGGTCGGGATGGGGAGACAGATAAATCTTCTTCTTTATTTGAAACAGGGCTAAAAAACGAGACGTCTTGGCAATATTTCGAGAAGATTTTTGACTGGGATTTGCCGGAAGGAAGGGGTTGGGTGGTTTTCGTTCTTTCCTCGGGGAAAAATCGTGACATCTCGCTGATCGATAATTTGAGAGTGACGCGGGTCTATGAGCCGAATCTTATCTTCAAATCTGCTCAGGGAGAAGAATCTGCCCGCGAAAAATCTCTGCCCCAAATCACTTTTATGAGAGTCAACCCCACCAAATATCGTGTTTTAGTCAGAAAGGCCAAAGAACCATTTTCCCTGGTTTTTTCCGAAAGTTTTCACAGCGGCTGGAAGGCTTATATCCAGCCAACGTCCGACGTGTCCGCTTTGGCTAAAAAATTCGATTCAGAAGGCGGCCGTGATTACTTCGGCGGACAAGTCAAAGAAGGGGCTTATAAGAATGTATTTTTCGATCGCGAAACTTTAGAGACCTGGGGAAAAACACCCCTTCCGGAAAGCCAGCATCGTTTGGTCAACGGTTATGCAAACTCCTGGTTTATTACTCCGGACGATTCTGGGTCCCGCCCGGACTACGAGATTATCATCGAATTCGCTCCTCAAAGAATATTTTACATCAGCGTGCTTATTTCCGGTTTTAGTTTGTTAGCGGCTCTCTCCTTTCTTTTGGCCCGATCAAGGATTTTATGATGATGGCTCTCAAAAGCGGCCGGTCGCTGGCGCCTTTTTTACTTCTGGCGGTCCTAGCCGTGGTTCTTTTAGGAGAAACCCTAAGGTCTTTCTTTGGTCCGTCGGGGGTATTAAGTTTTTATTTGCTGGCTCTGCTTTTTATGGTAACTTATATTTTCAACTTCAGTTCCCGTTCGCTGCTTATCACGGCTCTGTTTTCTCTTGCTTTCTGCGTTATTTTTTTAGCTCTCGGGGCGACGTTTCTGGCCGATCAGATGTCTTCTCTCTCTTTCGTCTTTTTAGCTATTCTTGCCCTGAAGCAATTTGTCACCCTGGTGAGAACGGCAGGTGGTTGAAAAGTGGCGATGCTTTTATACGGTTTCCCGGGAGATATTCTCAGCTATATCCGCGGGTTTTATCTTATCAATCGTGGAATTCTCAAAATTTTCTTTCCTAATCAGATAGTCTTTGTCTATTTTTTGAAGCTACCGACCATATTTTTTGGTGAGATTTATGGTTTCAATCTGGCTCTGTTTTTGATGTTATTTTTGGGTTTCGTCTCCTTCTATTTCTTAGTTGCCAAAAAGGTTTGCAAGTCAGCGGCTGTTCCCGCGGCGGTTAGCTACACCACCTCGTCTTTTTTCCTCTGGCACGGGATGCAAAATCCGGAGATAATTCTGGCGGCCTCGTTTTTACCTTTGTATTTTTGGTCACTTCTGAACTTAGAGGAGGCTATCCAGGGCAGCTCGGCAAGACGCTTTTTTGCTCAATCCTCACTGTCTGCAATCTTGTTTGCTCTGGTGTTTCTCTCCTCATTCTATATCGGTTATTTCTTGATTATTTTTACGGTTGGGTTTTTTGTTTTCGAACGTTTCCGGTCATGGAAAGTTGAAGGCGTTCCCATTTTTGAGAAAAAGGTTGTTTTGGCTTATCTATCTTTATCTTTTGGAGTTTTTTTGTTAACTCTGCCGGCCACCATTTCGCTTTTCCCCACCAATAATCAAGTTGGGGATCCTTCCCAACTCGAAAGTCTGAGAGAGGGTTTAAGCCGTAATACCTTACCGGACTTGGTTGCCTACTCCGCTCGTCCTTGGGATTATCTTTTACCTTCAATTTATCATCCCGTTTTTGGTAGCCTAGTTAGAAACTTCTACGGTTACCTGAGGAATAATTTCTCCTACCAGTTTTGGAGTACTTCACTACCGGAAAGAGCCAATTATCTGACGTTAACTAGCCTTCTCCTCGCGTTTTATGCCGTTTACCGGGTGGTCAAAAATCAAGTTCGGTCTAAAGAAAGGAAGTTAATAGTTGTCTGCGCCGCGCTGGCACTTTTGATGTTTCTTCTATCCCAGCCAGCCGTAATTACGTTGAAGGGGTTGTCTTTCCCACTGCCTTCATACTTTCTCTTTAAGATTTTCCCGATGTTTAGAGTTTACGCGCGGGCGGGTGTTTTTGTTTTGCTGATGGTTTCTTTTCTTTCCGCCTGGGGCTTGAAGTTTCTCCTCGGCGCCGTCAAGGAGGGTTACTCGTTCTTTCGTCTGGGGAGGATTTCCCTGCCGTTTCGAAAATCGGTGCTTTTGGTAACCATGATCTGCGGCTTAGTTCTTTTCGAAAATCTTAATTTTCCACCTTTTCCAGTCATGGACGTTGGTCGCATACCACAAGTTTACGCCTGGTTAAAAAAACAGCCGGGCGACTTGGTTATTGCCGAATATCCCAAGGACAATAGTGTTGTTGACATTGGTGGAGGTTGTCCCAATTGGCTGGACCCAATAATTACACGCGATTACAACAAAGCCTATACTGCTTTTTACCAAACGGTACATGGTAAAAAAACTTTCGGAGTGGAAAACTTATCAAAAGAAGAACTGGTGGCACTTGGGGACTTGAGTGTGGTCAACTCCTACAAGGTTCTCAAAAAATATGGAGTTAACTACGTTTTGGTTCACACCAAAGATCCTATGATTGGAATTCACCCCTGGGCTTACCCGCAGGAAAATCCTTTAGATGATTGCTGGCAACGTCGTATTATGAAAAAACCGGAGAAGGTTTATGAAGGTTTTAAGAAAGTGACCGAGTTTGACGATGGTATTATTTATGAGGTTAACTAGATTTACTTTATGCTAAAAATCGCCATGGTTTCCTCTATCCGACCGGAGACTAACTATACAACCTATCTGATTGGGGCTTTACAAAGGTATCATTCGGATAAAATGTACTTGACGAGTAGCAAATAATCGGATAATATGTCTTTATGAATATTTTTAACCGTGAAGTGGTTGGCCGATCCTCGCCGTACTTAGACTCGGACGAGATAATACTCTTTATTGGGCCGCGTCAGTCGGGTAAAACTACGGTTCTAAAAATGATCCAGAACAGTTTGGAGGATAAAGGGCATCAGACCTTCTTTTTTAATCTGGAAGATCCATCTTTACAAAAGTTACTCAATGGTAGTCCTAAGAATCTTTTCCAAATATTGCCCTTAGATCTAAAGGAAAAGGTTTTTGTTTTCGTTGACGAAATACAGTATCTGGAAAATCCGACTAATTTTCTAAAATACCTTTACGACGAATACGCCGGAAAAATAAAGCTAATTGTTTCCGGCTCATCCGCTTTCTACATTGACCGGAAGTTTAAAGATTCGCTCGCCGGACGAAAAAGAATTTTCCCGGTTCTGACTCTTTCCTTCAGGGAATTTCTCCGTTTTAAGAGTGAGGATAGTCTAGCGGACCTGCTGCCTAAAGATTTTCGGGCGGAAAACCCGGAAATTGAAAGGAAAATAAGCTTTAGTGAAAGAGACAAAATCCGAGTCTATTTTAATGAGTTTGCTGTTTTTGGCGGATATCCTAGGGTGGTTTTAGCGCCTCTCTCCGAAAAACCGGCCTTGTTGCAAGAGATGGCTTACTCGTTTATTAAGAAAGACATTTTTGAGGCAAACATTAAACAGGATAAGGTTTTTTATCAACTTTTAAAGATTCTGGCGGCTCAGGTTGGTTCTTTAGTCAACGTCAATGAGCTGTCTCTGACCCTGGAGGTTTCCCGTCATGCTATAGACAACTATCTTTACGTCATGGAAAAATCTTTTCACGTTTTTCTCCTGAGACCATTTTCCCGTAATGTCCGTAAAGAATTGACAAAAATGTCCAAGGTCTTCTTTTATGATCTGGGGCTTAGAAATTTTTTTGCTAACAATTTCCAAGGAATTGGGATGCGTGCTGATCGTGGCCAAGTTCTGGAGAACATAATCTTCCGCCAGCTTTTAGAAAGGGCCGACGTCGCCACCGAAAAAATTAATTTTTGGCGTACTCAGTCGGGATCGGAAGTAGATTTCATTTTTGATGAGACAATGGCCTTTGAATCAAAAAGCAGCGCCCGCGCTTTTAATTACCGGAAGTATGAGCCATTTTTTAAAGCATACCCGCAAATTAAATTTAATATTGTTTCTTTGGATGGCGGCAGTCTTCCCTTTCCTCATTGGTTTCCTTGGACGTTGTAATTATGCTAAAAATCGCCATGGTTTCCTCTATCCGGCCGGAGACCAACTATACAACTTATCTGATTGATGCTCTACAAAAGTTTTATGCCGAAAGGCTCGAGGTTTTGGTTTATACGGAAAAAGATAATCTCAATCTCGATGTGCCACTTTCCAATATTAACTTGGTTTGGAACCGGAATTGGCAATATGTTTTCCAAGTTCTTTACCGCGCTAAAAAAGATAAGGTTGACGTAGTTCACCTCCAGCACGAGATAAACATGTATGGGGGTATCAGCACGGCCGTCCTTTTCCCTCTTCTCGTTTTTCTATTAAGAATTTTTGGGTTTAGGCCGGTGGTGACGGCCCACGCCGCTATCCCGATAAAACTTATTGATCGACGTTTCCTCGAAGTTTTTAACTGGCCCTATCCAAAATTGCTTACCCCTGTTGTGAAATTAATTTTCCCCGCTGTTTATTTTTTAATCGGCCTTTTCTCTGAAAAAATTATTGTTCACACGCAAACGATAAAGAAGTGTTTAGAGAGTGACTACCACATTAATGGCCGAAAAATAATTATCATCCCGCACGGGGTGCCGGATGTTGTCGACGAAGAGGAGCTCCTTTCCGGAAATGATTGGCGCGAACGAATCGATGGTAAAAAAATAATATTGTATTTTGGTTATCTTCACAAAAGAAAGGGTGTTGAGTATTTACTGCGCGCTTTTAGTAACTTGGCTAGTTCTTTTCCGGATTATTTATTGGTTATTGCCGGAGGTACAATCCAGGCGAATTATTTCAGCGAACTTAAAAATTTAGTCACCAATTTAGGCATAAAAGACAAAGTTATTTTTACCGGGTTTATTAAAACGCCGGAGATTTCTTACCTGATGTCTCATTGTGAATTTGTGGTTTTACCGGCGATTTACTCGATTGCCGCCTCCGGCCCTTTAGCGCAGGTTTTCGCTTTCGAAAAACCGGTGATTGTTACCCGGATCGGCTCGTACGCCGAGGAGATAACTGATGGTGTTGACGGACTTTTAGTTGAGCCGGGTAGTGTCGAGAGTTTAGGCGCGGGAATGAGAAAAATGATTATGGATGAGAAATTAAAACGAGATATTATTGCCGCCGTAAAGGAGAGACACGAGACACGGAGATGGTCAAAGATAGCCGGTCTGACACTAGATACCTATAGTTCCTTACTGAATATCCACTATGATAAAGGTTAGTGTCATTGTTAATACGGTTGATCGGCCCGAGGATCTTCGTCGATGCCTGCTTTCCGTTTTAGACCAATCCTTTCGTGATTTTGAAATTGTTGTCGTTAACAACGGGCTGGGCAGTGAAACGGAGAAGCTCCTCGAGGAACTTAAGGCTAAAAGCGGTGATCTTAATATTCCCTTTAAAATCATTTCCGATAAAACGAAAAAACTTTCTTATCTTTTTAATATTGGCTGGCGAAACGCTAACCTTCAGTCGGTTTATTTGGCCTACTGCGCCGATGATACCGAAGCCAATAAAGACTGGCTAAAATACGCGGTTGAGTATCTTGACAACGACGCGGGTTGTGGGGCTGTTTCCGGACCAATGCTTTCGACGACTAACCCACCCGGTGAAATGTTTTACCTTCGAGATCTGGCTCAGAAAAATATTTTCACCAGAATTTTCCTCCGTCTTTACGAATATTTTGTGATGGAAGATCGGACAATGGATCCGGGATTTTGGCCCCAGTCCGGCGCCTTCACCATGGGGGCGGGAATACCTCTGCCACACATTAAGGAGCCGATAGAAGTCGACCTTTTGACTTCCGGCAATATGGTCGCTACCAGAAAGTCGATGGAAGCAGTTTCTGGATTCGACGAAAACTTTTATTTCAATCACGCTGACGGTGATCTGTTCATTCGCCTAAAAAGAGCCGGTTATAAACTGATCTTCCACCCTAGAGTTAAAGTCTTACACCATATGAGGTTTGGGCCGACCCGTTACCCTTGGTTTCTCGGTCGGGACACGGCTTTTTACTATTTGAAAGACGTCCGTCCGAAAAGCTTACGTGGCTGGATCGGCGCTTTTATGAATCTAATTGTTTTTAATTCTTATTTTATATTTAAAGCGTTGCAGCTGCGAAAGACTAGCTACTTAAGAGGTATCTCCGGATTTTTTCACGGCCTTTACGATTTTTTCGCTACCGCGAGTCGTGAGAGACGTGAAATATCAAAGACGCTAGTGCCTATCGCTGTTTTCCTTTTACTTTTCACTCAGGCGATTAGGAGCGGTTTCGTCGCGGGCATGCCGGCTTTTGGTGATGGTTGGCCCTTCCCGCCCACGGCCGGAGAAGCCTTAAAAAACTTTTTCTCCGCCTGGGATTTACGAAATCCCGGTATTACAATGCCTGTTCAGCCGGCAATCTCGGTCCTGACTATATTTGAAGCTCTGGCGGGATCGATACTTTTGGGAAATATGATTATCGCGGCAAGATGGTTCTACTTTTATTTGCCTATGCCACTCATGTTTATATCGATGTATTGGTTTCTCGGAAAGTTTATTAAATCGAAAACAGCTAGATTTATAGCCAGTTTTATCTATAGCGTTAATTATTTTACGATCGGGGAACTCTTGGGCGGTTTCGTCCCGACCTTATATGTCCAAGTTCTTTTTCCGATAATATTATACAGTCTCTACCGTCGCCGTCTTTTTATTTTTAGCTTACTTTTTTCTTTGGCTTTTATACTTTCAGATCACGTTGTTATTTTTATTGCCCCGTTCTTTTTAGTTTATGTATTATGGAGATTAATTAGTGAGGGAATAATTGGTTTTCTTAAGTCTGGTTTTTTTATTGTCAGCGCCGTCGTTATCGTTGTTTTACTGACCCTTCCTTACACTTTCTATTATTTTCAATTAGCCTCCCCGTTCCTAGGTGGGGAACCGCTTCGCGGTGATGTTTTAGAGTTTTTAATTGGTAATGTTAGGGATACCTATCGAAATTATAGGGTTATAGACATTGTCAGATTAGGAGGAAATTATTTTAGTTCTCTTTACTCTCTCAACCCGTTTATTTTGAAATTAGGATTCATCGTTCCTACTCTCTCATTCGCTTGGTTTTTGTTTCCCGTTAATTGGAAAAAACGGAGATTACTGGCCGGTGTCTTATTTTCTTTTTTATCGTTTTTTACGATAGTTTTTATTTATCTCACTCACAAATTTATAATGGTCCCAACTTTCACCCAGTTTCCTTTCCTTTTCCGGTTTAGGAACCCATCAAGACCGACACTCTTCTTGGCTCTAGCTTACGCGCCTCTAGTCGCCTTGACCGTTGACGGATTTCTCTCTTTTGTAAGAGGCAAGATTCATTCTAAGCCTGTATTTTTTATCGCTTCCGGAGTGGTGGTTCTGACTATAATAACTCTCGTCCTTTACCTAAAACCGTTCTTTTCCGGAGATTATACTTTCTCTAAAAACAGAGGCAGTACCTATACTATTCCTGACTATTACTACGAAGTTGGTAGTTGGCTAAAGACGCGCCGCGAAAAGATCGGGGAGTTTCGGACTTTATGGTTGCCTTATAATCATGAGGAGGCGGAGATAAAGATCCGCTACGTTGATCCGTTGTCTTATTCGGTTCCTATAAACTACGGAGCGTATACGACCAATGAATATCTAACCAATATGAAAAAAACTTATCTATCGTTGGATAAGCTAGCTACAGATTCAGCCCAACTTTTAGCCAGAGCGGGCGTTAAATACGTGGTTATAAACACCAACGCGGTTACCGCGGGAGCGGGACGGGCCCGTTTCGAATACGGTTATCAAACTCCTTGGCTCCCCGGCGCGCCGGGCGCTTGGGAAGTAGCTATTATTACGATGGGAGGTTTTAATTTAACGAAAGATTTAGGCCTGTTTAAAATCTATGAGAATTTAGATTATCGCGTTGACGGTGTTGATCCGATTCTGTCTGGTTGGCCTCCATCTAACATCAATCAACTCCAGTTTACTAAAAATGTATTGATGGTGATCGCTTTTCTCGCCCTCGTTTCTTCGGTTTTTATGGCCAGTAAGGAACGCAATAAAAAATGAATCCACTTAAGGTCGCTCTCATCAACAATTTTCCTCCCTACTCGGGTACCGGTCGGGTCGCTTACGAGCTTTTTAAAAATTTACGCGGCGAACAGTCCGGGAAAGTCGATGTTGATCTTTTTTGTACCCACTTCATGCGCCGTGATGAGGCTTATTGGGAGGTTAATAAGGATGTTAAATTTCTTCACGATTTTGCTTATAAAGAGCGTGAAAACCTCAGCCGGGCTCTTATCTACTTTGTAGATCCTTATAGAATACCTAAAGGTTATGATATTTATCATGTAACAAATCACATGTTAGGGCGATTTGCCGCTGCTCGCAGACATTCCGTAGTTACGGTTCATGACGTCCTCCAATTTAAATACCGGGAAAATTTTGGTTCCGCTTTTTCGTCGTTAATTTATAATTATTTGATGGAGAGTAGTATCAAAAGTTTATCCAAAGCCAACCACATTATTTCTGTTTCTATTTGGTCGGCCGATCAGGTTTCAGCTATTTTAAATATTCCCCGCGAAAAAATCTCCGTCGTTTATAATGGTATTGACCATGATCTATTTAAGCCGTATGAAAAATGGGAAGCGCGAAAGAGGCTAAATTTACCTTTAGACGCGAAGATTATCCTTAACGTGGGGAGTGAAATAAAACGAAAAAATCTTCAAACTCTGCTTAAATCCTTAAGGTTGCTTGTCGATAAAAATCCAAAAGTTATTCTTTTACGGATCGGGGAGAAAACGGCCGCTATTTCTAAATTGATTGATGACTTGAGATTATCGGAAAATATCCGTTACCTTAATTTCGTTCCTGAATCCGACCTGCCGTACGTTTACAGTAGCGCTGACGTTTTAGTTATTCCGTCCCTTGAAGAAGGTTTCGGCTTTCCGGTTATTGAAGCTCAATCTTGCGGTCTTCCGGTTATTGCCTCTAAGAGATCGAGTTTACCGGAGATTGGCGGTCAGAACTGTTTTTATATAGAGAAAGAGGAGGATGAGGTTCTTCTATCGGAAATGATTGGTGATGTTATTTCGGCGCGGTTGAATAGATTGATGACCATTATAGAGGCTGGTATCGAGAACGCGGGTAAATTTTCTTGGGAGAAAAACGCCCAGGAAACCCTTGCCGTTTATGAGGAGGTTTTGAATAAAGATGGAAATATTGGAAAATTGGAATAAAAAACAGGAAGTTTTTTTCGATAACTTAACGCAGGAGTATGGTAGTTTCGATTTCGCCCGGGAAAGTTTTGACGCTAAAAAACAGGGTGAGAAGTTTATTAATTATTTTGATCTAACGGCTGCTAGCTCCATCATCGAATTCGGTTGCGGGCGAGGTGAGTGGGTAATAAAACTGGCCAACAAAGGATATAACGTGTGGGGTATAGATCTATCAGTGAAGTCATTAGAAGTACTAAGGAGTGACCTAAAGAATTTAAATCTTGATGATCGGGTCCACCTGATAAGAGGAGATGTTCAGGGGGATATGGGAGCGATTTTAGGCGGGAAGAGATTTTCAACCGTTTTTTGCTGTAATCTCCTACACCACGTTTTAGATAGAGAAAAGGTCGTGGCGAATATGGTTGAAGTTGCCGCTCCGAGGGGAAAAGTTATTGCTTACGAGCCCAATCCATTCCACTTTTGGTGGTATATTTGTTCCCTCTTCGATAAAAAGTTTAAATGGTCGGTTGAGAAAGGATTGCTTAAAACGTCACCTTTATCGATTAAAAAAATTTTTGAGAAGCAAGGTTTAGAGAGAGTTGAGATTGTTCCTTGGGATTATTTTCCCTTTATCGCGGCCGAGAAAACATTTCACTTAGCCGATTATTTACACAACGTTTTTTCTAAAATGCCGTTGCTTAAATATTTACCGGCCGTTTACGTTATTAAAGGTTATAAAAAATGAAAATTCTTTTTCTTCATCGTTGGACGGGCGTTCACGAAGGTGGCAGTGAAACACACATTAAAAATATAATGAACTATTTTTCCTCGAGAAGCCACGACGTGTCTTTGATGACGAGGAACGGGAATAATGTTATCAATCTGCGGAAGAAGATAAAAGTTTATACCGTTCCTAAACTTCCTTTTGAATCGGATTTTTCTTATAAATCAATGAGCGACCCACGTCTTTATTTTTATACTTTTTCGTTTATGAGCCTTCTCTTCCTAAGATTTTTATATGCCTATATTGTTGAAGGGGCTCGATTCGATCTCATTTCCGTCCATTTTCTAATTGAATCAAAGGTGGCTCGTTTGATCAGGTTTCTTTTCGGGATTCCTTTTGTTTTTTCTCTGGAGGGTTACACAAAGGCCGAGGCGAGTGAGGCCCGCAGTGCCGATTTAGTTTTCGCGGTTTCCGCCGATATTGCCAATCTTTGCCGAAAAAATTTTGGGTTTAGCCCAATCGTAAAAACTCACGGGGTGGATAGGAACATTTTTAATGAGAAGGTAGATGGTAGTGCCATCAGAAAGAAGTACGGTTTAGGGAATTGCTTTGTCTTTTTAACCGTTTGCCGTCTTGAGCCGCGCAAGGATATTTCGACTCTGCTTTTAGCCGCTAAAGACTTTCTTAGCCACAACAGTGATGTTTACTTTCTGATTGTTGGCGAGGGGGTTGCGGCGAATGAGTTGCGCTCCCAAGCTCGGCAGTTGGGTATTGAAAGACAGGTGATTTTTTCCGGTAGAGTATCCGATGAGGAATTGCCTCACTACTATGCCTCCGGTGATGTTTTTGTTTTACCGACTCTTTACGAAGGATTCGGAATCGTTTTTGCCGAAGCGATGGCGGTAGGTCTGCCGATTATTTCGACGAATATCAGCGCCGTGCCGGACGTGGTCGGGGACGCGGGAATACTTTTCACGCCAAAGGACGTTGATGAACTGACAACCGCTCTGGAAAAGATTTACTCCGATAAATATCTCTACGCGGATCTTAAAAATAAAGCTCTGCAGAGGGCAAAACAAGAATTTGACTTAGAAAAATTACTGCCGATTTACGAGCAAAACTGCCTTAAATTAGTAACCAACCGGGAGGTAAGGATATGAAAATTTTGTATATCATCAACGGATTGGGATTTTCTAGAGATATGCCCATCGGCGGCGCTGATAAAAGAGTTTCACAGATTGGTAAATTTTTTAAGGAGAAGGGATTAGAAATATTTGTTTTGACAACGGACGAGGGGGAACGAGTTTTGAGGGACGACGGACTCGCGGCCATCTATTTTAAGACATCACAGCCTTCTTTTTGGCAGCCGTCTTGGTTTAGATCAATTTTTGGTCGTATTCTTTCCTATTTATATCTAGCTTTTAGAAGTTCCGTTTCGGTTAATGATGATATAAAATTCGATGTAATTTATCCCTCTTCCGATTATTTTTTTGATCTCATTCCGGCAATAATGCTTAAAAGAAAGTTTAAGTTGGCTAAGTTGGTGGGGATTATTCATCACCATTTAGATTTACCCTGGCGACGCCGAGGAAATATAGCGCAAAATACTCTCCTTTTTATTTCACAACGACTCGATTTCCTCCTTTTTAAATTTTTTAACCTCGTCTTCGTTCCGGGTAACCGCGAAGGAGGGCTGATAAAAGGGGTCTTAGGAAATTATATCAGCGAGAATAAAATCGCTTTTTTTAAAAACGGTGTTGAATATAGGAAAATCAATAGTCTCGCGGAAGTTGAAAAGAGATTCGACGCCTGTTTCCTCGGCGGTTTTAGGCAGAGTAAAGGAGTGCTCGATATTGTACCCGTCTGGAGAGAAGTTGTGAAGAGTCTACCGGAAGCTAAAATTCTAGTTATTGGTGGCGGAACATCATCATCTGAAAGCTTAGTTAGGATAATGGTTGAGGAGGCTAAGCTTTTAAGGAACGTGACTTTTGCCGGAGTGTTACCCAGTGAGAGCCTTTTCAGTTTCGTTAAAGCCTGCCGTATTTTTGTCAGTTTGTCCTACGAGGAAGGGTGGGGAATTGCTCTCCTCGAGGCTCTAAGTTGTGGCCTTCCCGCGGTTGTTTACGACCTTCCGGCTTACGATATCTTCGGTAATGCTATTTTAAGAGTTAAGCTAGGTGATATTAAGATGATATCTCACAAGATCGTGGAAATTATTAATGATCAAAGCATGATCAATAAATACCGAATTATAGGTCGGGAACTTTCCGCGAATTTTGATTGGGAAATTGCCGCTAGGGAGGAAATGAAAGTTTTAGAAAGGATTATTGATGATAAAACATCTTAGGGAGAATAAGGTATTTTATCTTTTTTTTATAGTCATTTTATTTTTTTTAACTCTGTTTTTTACCTGGCCACTTGTTTTAGACTTAAAAAACAGCGTTTACGGGTACTCGGGCGATAGCTTTGGTTATATCTACTATCTTTGGTGGTGGCGCCGGTCTATTTTCGAGCATCTCGACATCCGCTTTTTATCTCTCCAAGAAGCGCCTTTCGGAACAGTTGTTCCGAAAGAAGTTGGGACGATTGTCTTCCTGTGGCCGTCCTACCTTTTGACCTTTTTCTTTGGCGATGTCCTCTCCTATAATTTTCTGCTCTTAATTTCCTTCCCTTTATCCGGGGTTTTTTCCTATCTACTATTCTTTGAAATGACGAAAGACAAGATCACGTCCCTGATTTTTTCTCTGGTTTTCGCTTTTTCTCCTTACCATTTTTGGAAGGCTTATAACCATCTAGATCTTTCCATGATCCAATATATTCCCTTGTTCCTCTGGTCTCTTATCCGTCTTGAAAGGGTAAAAAACCTAAAGAGAGCGTTGATCTGCGGATTGACCCTTTCAATTTTAATTCTCCTTAATTTCTACTACGGTTTTTTCGCTTTGCTCACTCTCAGCCTGTTTTTTTTGTTTGGAATTATCTTAGAAATATTTCGAAAGGAGCTGAAAATTATAAAGAGGATTTACCTTTATTCGCTTGTCCTGATTTCATCTTTTCTTATCTCCGTCCCTTTCATTTTGCCGGTTTTAAAAACATTCATTTTTAAATCCCCTATAACCGTGGCCACGGCTGAAGTTTATCAGCGTCCTTTAGATAATCTTTTACTTCTGACAGCCAGGCCGTGGAGTTATTTCCTGCCCTCCATTGATAATCCCTTCCTCGGCGGTTTAAGTTTAAAGGCTTATAAATTTATTAAGGGTTTAAGCAACGATTTTAAAACGGACATGCCTTTTCCCCACGAAACGACGGTTTATTTGGGTTTATTTTCACTGATATTCTTCTTATTATCTATCTATCTTTGGTGGCGGGGAAAGATTAATAATAAAATCCTGCCCCTGTTGATTTTTACCACTCTTGGTTTGTTTATAATGTCCCTACCGCCCTTTGTTATTATCAAGAATATAACCATCCGCCTGCCCTCATTTTATCTGCATCAGTATTTTCCCATGTTCCGTTCTTACGGGCGCCTGGGGATTTTTGTTCTACCGTTGTTCGCGGCGATCGCTTCTTTAGGCTTCAGCTACTTTTTAAGCGGGCTCAAAAGCAGAAAGAAAGTACTCGCCATTTTCGCTTCTGTTATTTTTATAATGTTTGAATTTACCAATATTCCACCCTTTAAAGTAACCAGTTTCGCGAAGATACCGGCGGTTTACGAGTGGCTCAAGAGAGAGAGTGGTGATCCCATTATTTTAGAGTATCCGAAAAATTTTAATTTGACTGAAGGTGAATTATTTCAGAGATACCACTTAAAAAAGACGGCTAACTGGCATTCGCCGTCGCCCTATTTCGGTTTGTGGAATTACGTTGAAGATATTTACGATTCGGTGTCTTTCGAAATTCTTTCTGGATTAAATGTGAAATACGTTATCTTCCACGAAAAACTTCTTTTTGATAAACCCAATCCGGCTGATGAATTTTGGATACAGCGTGCTTACACTTCGCCTATAAGAGCAGATAAGTTGCCGTCTAATATTAAAATAGTCGGTAATTTTGATGGGGCGCAAGTCTACAGCATTGCAAGTGACAAAAAACCAAAAGTCGTGATTATCACGAACAACAGTGGCGGCCAACCGAAGGTAGACGTGGTTGGTGGGGAGTCTTTTGATGTTAGTGTGAAAAGCGAGGTATTTATTATTAATTTAACCAAGAATAGATTAGACGGGTCCTTTAGTGACGGGAAAAAAAGCGAGAGAATGGAAATTCCTCCAGGGAAAGTGGTGGTTTCGTACAGCGAAGGAAAATATAAGATAAACCTGACTATTATTCAACCGAGCCTTTCTGCCTTATGAAAACAATTGATCCGTCAATTTATAATGATTTTTATTTCCGCGAGATTGAAGGACACGAAGATTATTATGTTTTCGCCAAAGTAAAAAAAATTGTCGAGGACATCTTTAAAGGAAAAGTAGGAAGTGCTTTAGACGTCGGTTGCGGCCGAGGTGAGGCGCTTAAAATGCTTGCGGAAAAAGATTGGGAATGTACGGGTGTTGATTATTCTCCTTCAGCTATCACACGGGCTAAAAAAAATTTAAAAGATTTTAGAGTAAACTTGGAAGCGCGCGGCGTTCCACAAATAATTTACCCTGATAAAGCATTCGATCTAGTTCTTTTTCTAAACGTTTGGGAACATCTTAATGATTCTGAAATAGATCAATTTTTTACGCATTTAGTTAAGTTCATTAAAAAAGATGGGATTTTTATAATCCAAACGTCGCCAACACGATATCAGGTCCGCCTTGGCCATTTCTTCTTAAAGTTTCTTAGAGTCCGGCCGGCCTCACTCGATTGGCATGTTAACGAACAGTCATTTTTTTCTTTTTCAGATAAACTAAGGAAATATGGGTTTTCAGGAAAGGTTTGGATGGAGAGAATGCCGAATTTCTGGGCCAGTCAGGTAGAGGGGAAGTACGCCATTTTAAAAAATATGGCGAGACTGATGGATTTTATAATTGATAGCCGAGTCGGTCGTTTTCTAGTTGATCACTACCCTCTTAATTTATTTTTCGCGACGGATCTGTGGGCCGCCGTCAGCTTAAAGGAGGCGGATAACTAAGCCTATGCGGAAGAAGACTTTATTAGTAGCTCTTCTTTTTTATTTAATTCTCTCCTTAATCTATACCTACCCTTTGGTCTTTCATTTATCGGATAAGACGTACGGTTATTCGGGGGATAATTTAGGTTCCATCCATTATTTCTGGTGGTGGAAGGAGAGTTTTCTCACTGTACGTGATGTTAGGGATAGTTATTTAGAAGAGGCGCCTTTCGGTGTGACAATCGATCGGGAACCGGGAACGATTTTTTTCTACCTTCCGGTGAAAGCTCTATCCCTTATTGCCGATCCGATTACGGCTTATAACCTGGTCCTGATTTTAGGTTTTCCCTTAGCGGCTTTTTCGATGTACCTCCTCGTTCAATATTTAATCTCAAACACCTTAATTTCTTTACTGGCCGGGTTTATTTTCTCTTTTTCTCCTTATCATTTTTGGAAAGCCTACAACCATCTTGATCTCGCCCTTATTTGGACGTTGCCACTCTTTCTTTTGTCCTTTTTATATTGGGAAAAAGTCGTTGAGCGTAAGGCAGCTAAAGAAATTATTAAAGCCTCCTTTCTTATTGCTTCCGCTTTTAGCGCCACTGTCCTTACTAACTTTTACTACGGCTACTTCCTTTTCCTTTTGCTCGGATCGTTTCTTTTATTTAACTTCTTGGCGGCCTTGCTGAAAAAGAGATTCTATTTTGATCGGCGGCGGATTTTTTCACTGTTCCTTATAGCCTTAATAACTTTCCTTTTCACGGCGCCGTTCACCGCGCACGTTTTTCTTGATGCCATTCGTTCTTCAAAAAGCTCTCAAAGTTTTCTCCGTAAAGATTCTTACGACCGTCCTCTTCTCAACCTCGTTTCGCTTTCCGCGCGCCCTTGGGACTATTTATTGCCTTCGAGCGACCACCCTCTCTGGGGAAGAATTACCGATCAAATTTATCAATGGCTGAGAAGTCACGGCAATGATTTTAAGACCGTTTCCGCCCCCGCACACGAGAAAACTATTTACCTGGGGATTATCAATATTTTCCTTTTCTTCTCTGGGGCTTTTCTACTAATAAAAAGCCGCTCTTTTCGGCAGAAGTACGGGAAATTGACGGCCACGTTAATGGTTGTCAGTCTTTTGCTTTCAGTAATCTCTTTGCCGCCCTATGTTTTTTTTAAAGGTTACACGATTTATTTACCATCCTTTTTTCTTTATAAAGTTTTTCCGATGTTTCGTGCCTATTCGCGTTTAGGAATCGTGATCTTAATGTTAGCCACCGTCATTAGCTCTCTTGTTTTAAGCCATCTCGCGGATGTTTTCTCACGGCGTAACCGCTTAATTCTGACTTCTTATTTCTTAATTCTGATCTTGGCTATTTTCGACTTTCTTAACATTCCTCCGGTGAAGGTCATTGATCTTACAACGCCAGCCTCGTATCTTTGGTTATCGAAACAGCCGGGAAGTTTTTCCATTATAGAATATCCTCAAGATTTTAACGTGGGTGAATCGCTTTTTTTTCAACGGATACACCAAAAAGGCGTTCTTAATTTCCACTCTCAATCTCCCTATTTCGGTTTGTGGGAAGCTTTTGCCTATTTTCAACTGCCGCGGACGTCGCGGATCCTTGAGGCTCTAGGTGTCCGCTTCGCTCTTTTCCATAAAACCCTTCTTTTTCCCGAGAAGAATCCCGTCGATGATCTTTGGTATAAACGCGCGTTCGAAAAAGTTCCGGATTATAAGAACCTGCCCGGATTTAGTCTGGCGCAGGATTTTCCGGAAACGGCTATTTTAAAAGTGGAACAGTCTGACAATCCCGCCTCTCTGGTTATTATTAGCGGGAACGTTAGCGGCGTTAAAGCGGACAGTTTTCCTAAAGACGATTGGCGGTGGGGCGGGAAATGGAATAACCTTTATCTTATCAATTTAATACCTGATAAAGAAGTAGCGGTCTCTATTAGTTTATCGATTGATCAGAAAGATATCGAAAGAATAGGCAGCCCTAGATTTAATGGCGATCCTGTCAAGATTTCACGGGATGGTAAACTCGATCTGATCATAAAGAATAAACTTAATGAACTAAGGTTTGAAAAGAGTGATTCAGAAGCGATCAACTTTGGCGAAGTTAAGGTTAGTTTGGTGGTTATCAATAGTGGCAAAGTTAACGAAAAAGTGCTATAATTAGGGTATAGGCTCAGGAAAGGCAGAGCTTTTTTTTGTTGTTAAATCAATAAAATGAAGGTTGTTTATTCGGTGGCCACAAAATTCGGCGGTAGCGGCATCGGCACGACGGCTTATAACGCCGCCTTTGGGATCTATAAGAGTGGAATTTTGGAGAAAGTTTATTGCTCCTCAAGAGCGGTGGTGGAAGTTCCGGCCGAGATGATTTTCTCAACCGGCGTTTCCTTTTTTGAAGGATGGCGGTTCTTGCCTAGCGCTTATCAGTGGTTTCTGAAGGATGTTTCTCACGATTTTCTAGTTTCTTTAAATCTTGCCAAAATTGATTTTGGGGCCGGTGATATCTTTCATGTTTGGAACGGTCACGGTCTTTACTCTCTGCGAATAGCCCAAAGGAAGGGGGCACGAATTGTTGTTGAGCGGGCTTCGACTCATCCGTTAACTATTGAACGGATTATGAATGGGGAATACCGGAAGCGGGGAATGAAGTTTTCGCAAATGCTCTCTCTTAATAGAAACCGCCTGCTTCAGGAATTTAAGGAAGCTGATTTTATCACCGTCCCTTCCGATTTTTCCTATAAATCGATGATCGAGAACGGGATTGACGAGAAAAAACTTATTAAAATTCCTTTTGGAGCTGATATCTCTAGGTTTAGACCCGCGAAAAATTACGACCAACCCACTTTTAACGTTCTTTTCGTCGGGCAGGTGGGTTTTAGGAAAGGTGTTCTTTATCTTCTCGATGCTTGGAAAAAGCTGCGTCTTAAGGATGCTACTTTAACGATCGTTGGCCAAGAGGATTTCGAGATTAAGAAATTTCTAATTCCTTATAAGAATGATTCGAGTATAAAATTTATCGGTTATAGTGATACTTTGCCTATCTATCAGTCTTCTCACGTCTTCGTTTTTCCGTCCATCGAAGAGGGCAGCGCCTTGGTGACTTACGAAGCCATGGCTTGCGGTTTACCACTGATCACAACGCTTGAGTCGGGTTCAATCGTTGAAGAGGGGAAAGAGGGTTTTATCGTTCCTTCGTCTGATGTTGATTCGCTTGCGGAAAGGATTAAATATCTCTATGAAAATAGGGCCATTGGCTTTGAAATGGGCGCGCGGGCAAGAAGTAAAGTAGAAGATTATACTTGGGAAAATTACGGGAAGAATTTAGTAAATTTTTACGAGACAAGGTTGTTCGTTCATGGATAATAAAAAAGTTTTTTTATTCTGGTTAATTCTACCCGTGATTTTTTCCCTGTCTTTTAGGGTTTTACCCCAAAAGGGTATTATTCCCGGAGAGCCGGATGAGTTTATTTATTCCCGGGTTTCCAGGGATTTAAGTTGGAGTTTCCCACCTTATTATTTAGGGGCGCCTTTCGTCGTTCAGCTGCCTCTCTTCCCGATATTGGCAGCGCCGATTATTAAAATAACCGGAGACCCACTCTTTTCCGTTCGTATAGTTTCTTTTATCTTAACCCTCGCTACGAGTTTGGCTATTTTTTGGTACTTGATTGATAAATTCCGATCTTATTATATTGCTACTTTAGGAGCCGCGTTTTTTCTTTTTAATCCTTTGACGGTTTTTTACTCTCAAGTAGGAGTGCTCGACCCGACGCTTTCTTTTTTTCTGTTTATTTTCCTCATTTCGTTAGAGAGAGCTATGCGGAGTGGGAGATTGTGGCTTTTCTTACTAGCCAGCTTAGCGTCTTTAGCCTCAATTCTCACTAAGTACACGGGACTTTACACGATTCCCATACTGTTACTAGCCTTTCTTTTCCGTTCGGTGATGTTAAACGCGCGAAACCGGGAAAATATAAAAAGGGGCTATCTTTTTTTTGACTATAAATCCTTGCTGGCTTTTTCGATTCCCACCGTATTCTCTTTATCAATCCTGTTCTTTATTTCGCGGCGCTTTCCCCTGGAATTTAACTGGCAGGTAGTCGAGGTTTTGGGTTTTAATGGCGCCGCCTCTTTCAACCTGATTGCCAGTCTAAAATCGGGAGTCATCAATTCGCTAACAACATCCATTTCGCCGTTATTCCTCATCCTCGTCATCTCAGGTTTATTTTTTTCTTTTCTTAATCTAAGGACTTTCGGTCCGATTGTGGGGATGTCATTGATTTTATCGGCCCTTGTTTTTTCGAGGTTGCCTTTTAACTTCCGTTATCTGGTTGTTTTGATACCTTTTTACACCATTTTAGCGGTAATCCCTTTTGTTTACATACGAAGATTTCCCTCAAAAGTTAAATTATTGATTTTAGCTGTGATACCTGTCTTGTATTTCGCGCTAATGGCTAAATCCTTAGTGTTTTCTTATAATTCCACGAAGCACAATCTTCTCGAGGATACGGTATTATACGTTAATAAGCTGGATTCAAAAAAGTCCGCGTGGCTGCTTTCTAATTATTGGCCGAATGTTTTGTCTGATATTTCCGGAAGAGTCAATATTGGCTGGCTAACTTTAGATAACCGTGAGATCAGTATATTTACGCCGAGCGAAAAACGGACGGGTAAAGAGATCATGGAGACAACTCCTACCTTCGTTATCGTCGAAGATTACTTTTCCAAAACCCAAATTGTGGCTAACGGGCCACGCTCAGAAGGTTTTCACTATGTGGTTTCAAACTACCAGCCGGTAAAAGTTATTTTAGACGGTAATCCAAACTTTCCTTTTAGCCCATTATCTAACCGAATTTCGATATACTATCTTCAAAAATTATGAAATATTTTAATCAAATTTCCGCGGAAAAATTAATGAAAATCTTGTTTTGGTTGGGGGTCGTTGTTTTTATTACCATAAGTTTTAGTACTCTAAAAGGGGGACTTGTTTTAGGTGAACCTGACGAAGTTACCCATCAGGAGTTAGTTGATAATTTTCACCAAAGTCTTTGGCCAAGATACTCGGGAGGTCCGTGGTACTACGAACTTCCTCTTTTTCCGTTCCTGGGATTTATATTTTCCTTTATCCTGCGGGACCGCTTCGTCGCGCTAAGGGCCGTGTCTTTACTTTCCTCCGCTTTACTTGTTTACGGGGTTTATTTCTATCTTAAAAACAAAACCTCTGAATTTTCCGGGATCTTGGGCGCTCTAATTTTAATAATTTCACCGTTTTTCATATTTTATTCCAGGATCGGTATGCTTGACGCCAGCGTTGTTTCATTTTCCTTTTTGTCTTTCATATTTTTTGATTTGGCCGTGGAGAAAAACCGCCGATTCTATTTCGGCATCTCGTGATTTTTCCTGGCGGTTGGTTTCTTAATCAAGTATTCAGCTTTAATTTTTTTGGTCGTTCCCATCTTATATTTTCTTTTAAATTCCGCGAAGAGGTCACTCTCGTCTTTGCGAAAATACTCCGCGCTCTCGTTGGATCTAAACAGTTCTATTTTTTTTCTAATATTTTCCTTTTTAGTTGCTCCTGTTTTTCTGGCCCTTTACTTTCACGACCGCTATTTGTTCAAATTGCACCTGTTAACGAATTTAGGTCTCCTCAAAGACTTTTGGTGGCTACAGGCGAAATCGATAAACGCGAAAGAGTTCTTAAGTAGTTTTCCCTGGTGGTTAACTATTCCCATAATCGTATTTTCCGTCTTAGGTATTTTTATTGTGGCAAAAAGTATTAGAAGGTGGCTGTTTTTACTGATCTACCTTTGTTTATCTATCATAGGGATATTATACAAAACCCCTTTTTACCCACGCTATGTTCTTTTGTTGATCCCATTCCTTTCTATACTGTCCGCAATATTCCTGGGCAACTTTTATACAAAGTTAAGGGCACTGGGTTTGTCGAAGCTGTTTTATCCATTCTTAGCAGGTTGCCTATTTATTGTTTTGCCAACTTCTTTAGAGGCCTTAAGATCAACCCAACATACTATTGTTGAGGATACGGCCTCTTTTGTTGTACAGCATAAAGCTGAAGTTGGGGATAAGGCTTGGCTTTTTTCAACTTACTGGCCAAATTTTTTCCGTAACTATATAGGTAATAGGAAGGTAGGTTGGGTCGCTGATTCATCTTGGGAAACCAGCGCCTTTACGGACAGCGCTGGGAAATCCTCATTAGAAATTTTAAGAACTTCCGGTGGTATCGTTGTCATTGAGGGTTTATATTCAGGTAGCTCTAACTTTAGGAATCCGTCGTCAAGAACGGCCGCTCGGGAAAAAATTCTTAACAGTCTTTCACCAAACTTCGTGGTTTTAGATAACGCGCCAAACTTTCCGCACTTTGATAAAGGGGTAAACTCGATGAGGATTTATATAGTCACTAAAGATGGGGGTAAACTCTGATATGAGCATGGCTAAGCGGGCATTGACGGGAACTTTTTTCGTTGCCGTGAACAGTTATTTATCTCTATTTATCTATTTTGTTAGTGGTGTTATTTTAGCGAGACTGTTAAGTCCCGCCGATTTTGGGGTCTTTCGTATCTCTCTTTTCTACGTCGACCTTTTCGGACGAGTTAAGGAGTTTGGGCTTGATAAAGCTTTAATTCACAAGCAGGAGGATCTGCCGAAAGCTTATCGTACTCATTTCACGTTGCAGTTTTCACTTTCTGTTTTAGGGCTTTTGGTCTCTATTATTTTTTCTCCCATAATCCTTAAATTCTACTCCCCACCAGTCCTCGCCTTTATTATAGCGATTTCGATTTCGTACATTTTTCAGTCACTAAGCGCGACCCAAAGAATTTCGCTTGAAAAGAATCTGCTTTTTAGTCGTACAGCCGTAATTGATATAGCCTCATTGATTATTTCCTCTCTGCTCTCGGTGGTTCTGGCTTTTAAAGGTTACGGTGCTTTAAGTTTAGTTGTAGGGTACGGCTCTAATTTCATTTTAAGTTTTATTTTTCTGTGGGCACTTCGACCGTGGAAAGTCAAGATTTCCGAAGTTTTTCTTTTTGATAAAAAAGAAATAATCTGGTTTCTGAAGTTTGGTTCGTTTCTCTTTGTTGGGGGACTAACGACCTTTATCTTGTATAAATATAATGATTTTATTCTCGGAACCTTTTTGAGCGTTACCGTTTTGGGCTTCTATTCAAGAGCTTTTAATTACGCTCAAATCCCGACGTCTCTTATTACCAGCGTTGTTTCTAAAGTGGCGCTTCCGACTTACGCGGCGCTGCAAAATGATCGGGCGAAGCTCTCCGAGGCTTTCTCAATCGTGCTTAAGAATATCGTCAGGATTTCCTTTCCATTTTCGATTTTGCTCTACATTGTGGCCGATGATTTTACCGCTTTTCTTCTCGGACCAAAGTGGCTGCCTATGGTGCCTATTTTTAGGATATTATTAATTTACGGGGTTTTTCGGTCAATTTTTGACGATTTAGGTGAACTCTTTACGGCGGTTGGGAAACCGAAGTATATCTCTTTTTACCTTTTAATTCAAGCTTTGGTGAGTTTACTACTCTCTCCAGTACTCACTCGCTATTTTGGAGCTCAAGGATCCGCTCTTTCGTTAAGCCTTGTTTTAATCGTGGGCGTCCTTTTCTCTTATAGTCTGATTAGAAAGGTTATCGTGATTAATATTGTCCCAATTTTTCTTCCAACAATTTCTATTTCTCTCCTGACATTGCTCTCGTTTGAGGTAGTTATGCTAAAGTTTAATTTAGATTTCAGCAATTCTTTCACCGCTTTATTTACTAAAGGATTTATTTTTGGATGTTTTTATTTTTTCTATCTATTAATTATTGACGGTCGTTCACTGATTACGGATTTAAGATACTTTCTTTCACATTTGACATCAGGAAAAGTATCCGTTGACGTTTAAACATATGATCTTTAGTGTCGTCATTCCCACATATAATCGTTTCGGAAATCTAAAAGAGGTTTTAGAAGCTTTAAAGAACCAGAAATTTCCTAGGGATGAGTTTGAGGTCCTCGTTATCGATGATAATTCTCTAGATGGTACAAGTGAATATCTTGATAACTTAAGATGGGAGGAGCCTAAGCTTATTGTTTTACATCAAGACCACGGTGGCCCAGCCGCGGCCCGGAATTTAGGGATTTCTAAATCTTCCGGAGCGATTATTGCTTTTACGGACGATGATTGTTTAGTTCCTCTTTTCTGGCTGTCATCTCTTCAAAAAGGTTATGAAATGTTTTCGCAAGCGGCGGGTATCGGCGGCTATCTCGAGGCGCCTAAGGAAGTTTTAAAAAATAACCTTATTGCCAAACTAGAGTATTTCGAAACTCACACCGTTTATCGCTCTAGCACCGACTCTTATTTAGGTGGGTTTGAATCCCCGGCTGGAGGCACTAACAACATGTCTTACTTAAAAGCTGTAATTGTTGAAGCTGGGATGTTCGACGAGAACTTTCCCGTTCCGGCCGGTGAGGACGCTGACCTTAAGTTACGGGTGGCCGAGAAAGGTTACAAGATTGGTTATGTTCCGTTAAAAGTCACGCATCTTGACCCTTACTCACTTAAGGCTTTTATTCGTCGGAGTGTAACCCATGGAGTCGGGTCAGCGTTTTTTGAAGCGAAGCACGGAAAAAGACCGAGTATCAAAGCGATAGTTAACGACATTATTTTTTTACCGTTTGTTTTTGTTAAGGTTTTTAAGGACACTTACGATTTAGGATTGTCGTTTCTTATGGTTGTCAAGAATTTCCTCATGATCATTGGACGAGTAAAATATATTTATTCTATAAAAAAATGATAGAAGCAACTCTTTTTCGAGACATGAAGGCGGAAGGGTGGCGGTCGATGGATCGATATGCTGACTCCTTGAGTCGGCAATTATCCCAGCCCAAGGCTGGTCCGCCTCCCTTCGAGGGTCTGAGGACCCCTCAGGGTCTCGAACGACGGGCGGAAATTCTTAATTATAGATGCTCAATTTTTTCGGCGGAACCACCAATAAGATCTTCAAGAGTTAATTTATTTTGGAGAGATTGGGTCTACCCACGTTTAGCGAAAGATCATCAAGGCAGCGTCAACCATGTTCTCGATCACAGTTACGCGCACCTTTTAAACTTTCTTTCCCCAAGAAAAACGGTTATTACTTGTCACGATCTCATTCCCTTAGAATACGAGAAAGACCCCGTGATTATTGGAAAATTCAGGTCATTGGTTTCAAACTTGGATAAAGCGGCTTTTATTATTGCCGATTCTTTAGACACGAAAGAAGATCTCGAAGATAAACTTTCTATTTCCAGTGAGAAAATTAAAGTTATTTATCTAGGAGTAGATCCCATTTTTCGTCAGCTATCTGATGATGAGAAAGCGAAGGTTGTAAATAAATACTCACTGCCGGATGGTAAGATAATTATGAGTCACAGCAATACTTTAGCCTACAAAAATATCGAAGGAATGTTAAAAGCTTTTCGGGAAGTTCTTTTGGCTGATGACTTATCCTATTTCATCAGAGTCGGTACCACGCCTTTAACCACAGCGCAGAGGAATCTTGTTTGGCAATTAGGCATCACTGACAATTTCTATGAAATTATAAATCCAAGCGACGAGGAATTAGTTGGCCTCTACAATTGTGTCGATGTTTTCCTTTCGCCTTCGTTTAAGGAGGGATTTGGCCTGACGGTTTTACAATCTCTCGCTTGCGGTACTCCGATTGTTGTCTCGCGTGGTACCAGTCTAGAGGAGATCGCCGGACAAGTCGGTGTTTACGTGGATCCTACCAGTGTAGAGGATATTACCAAGGCGATATTCTCCGTTATTAACAAGGAATCATCGAAGGTAGCGGATAAAGAGGCTTTGACTAAAAGGGCTTCTCTTTTTACTTGGGAAAAAACAGCTCGGGAAACTTTAGAAGTTTATGAAAGTATTAATAATCTCACACGCTTACGTTGAAAGAGACAACCACAAGAAAATAGAAGAACTCGCGAAGGTCGCCGGTTTAGAGATTGGCGTTGTCTATCCCATTTCTTGGAAGACATGGCACGGGGAAGAGAAAGAGCAAAGAGCAAAGAGCAAAGAGCGAAGCTCATATACAGAATTTCCTTTAGATACATTTTTTTCGGGGGACGGAGGAAGGTATTTTTATAATCCACTACATTTTTTTTCCGCTATCAAGGAGTTTAAGCCTGATCTAATTCACCTCGAGGAAGAGCCTTTTACGCCGGTGGCTTTGCAGACAGCTATTTTCAGCCGTTTGCTGCGTATAAAAATGACTTTTTTCACCTGGGAAAACATTAACCTTCCCTTAGGAGCGGTCCGTTCATCCATTGAGCAGCTGGTTTTCAAAATGTCGAATAAGGCTCAATCCGGCAGTTCCGGCGCAGTTGAACGACTGCGGCAAAGGGGTTACCGGAAGGATGTCGTTATTTTGCCCCAGTTCGGGGTCGATACTGAAGCCTTTAATAAGGAGTCTCCTTGTAAAGGAGACTCCTTCTTACTAGAGGATTGGTTTACAGTTGGGTTTGTTGGGAGGCCTTCCTTAGACAAGGGAATTGATACTCTCTTTCGGGCTGTAGAAAATCTTAAACCTAATATCAAGCTTCTGATTGTTACCAGCTCACCGTCTATTAGTAGTGAGATTGTATCTCTAGCTAAGGAAAGTGGGATTCAGGATAGAGTTGAGTTTAAAACCTCGATTCCCCATTTACAGTTGCCGAAATATTTCAATCTCATGAATGTTTTCGTTTTACCTTCGAGAACGACAAAAACTTGGAAAGAGCAGTTTGGTCGGACTCTGATCGAGGCCATGGCTTGCGGAATACCCGTCATTGGATCAAGCTCCGGCGCTATTCCAGTGGTTATAAAAGAAGATGGGTTTATTTTTCAAGAAGGGGACGCGCAGGATCTTTCTAAATATCTTGAGATGTTAATAAAGGATGATGACCTTTGGATGGAGATGAGTCGGCGAGGTTTAGAATCAGTTCGGAAAAATTATAGTTTCGAAAAAATCGCGGAAAAGACGGCCGAATTCTATTTTAGTTTATAAGAAATGGTTTTTTCATCCTCACTGATAAATTCTAGCGGTAATGTTCGCTCTAGCACTTCTTGGACTTTTTTGTAAGTTTTATCCTCATATTTGTTTTTATGGATGATGATGTAACCAACATTTAATTGGTTTTTAATAGTCGCGTAAGCCTGAATGCTTTCGAGGTCTTCTTCGTCCGGAGTTCTTGAAGGATCGATCAGATATTTTATGAGTGGCAGATTTCTATAATAATCGAAAGTCGCCGCCGGAAGCCTAGCGACGGTGCCCCTAAAGGACGGGTGTTTATGGATCACTTGGAAATATTGAAGACTGCCGATAGGGGATTTTCCTAAGGCAACATTGCCGCTGTTAAAACCGAGAGGTAATATCAACACGGAAAATTGTCCATTATCGTTTCCGATTGTTTTATAGATTTCCGGAGATCTAAGGTCTGTCAGTGGAAATGGGACTTGTAAGTATTCAGCGATAATTAAGAGGGTCACGCTAATGATGATAATCGCGGAAGTTTTGGCGTCCCTTATTTTTTTGAGAAAGGCTGAAATGAGAAGGGAAACAACGACAGCTAAGGAGAGTATTAAGAGAGGATTTATCCGTGCCGTCTCTTGGACTTCCCCAATAAACGGGATTTTGTGAAGAATAAACCAAGGCAGAGGAAAAATCAAATCCCTCAAACCGAATATGTTGAATTTAAACTGCCCGTTGTAGTGAAGGGTTGGTCCAAAGGAGAGGATAAAAAACGATAAAGAAAGAAATATCCAAAGAGTTAATTTTTCGCTTTCACGAGGGCTATCGTTTTCTAAGACAGTGTGATTCTTTTTACGAGAAATGGTTTTTGCCAGAAGCCCAACTAGAAATAAAAATATGAGTGTGTAGCCGGGAAAGACGGTGCCTTCAACCGTGCCGCGCGGCGGGGTGTAGGAGAGAGGTTTTAATAATGTTGAACGATCTGAGGGCCTAAGAAACGCTTTTAAATCGGCACCCCATTCGTTTTGTACCCAGAGAGGCGAGCCGACTTTAAAGCCGGTCTTGGTTACTTTAATAAGTTCCGAAAGAATCGGTGAAGAAATGAACACAGCGGTAAATAGGATAATTAATCCTGATACTATGATACGTATCATGGTATCAGAAGAGGTTGTTATTTTTTCCAACCGATTCCTCTGGAAAATTAATCTAAAAAGAAAATAGGAGAAAATGAGAACGGTTTCGATAATCAGAAAAGTTGTGTAGGTAAAATCACTATAAAGCTGTAGGGCGGCGAAAATTCCAGTGATGATGGCACTTTTAATACTTGGAGTTTCAATAGATTTTAGTAGAAAAAGTGTGTATAAAGGTATGATCCAGGTGGTGGTGAGGTTAGTATGGCCATCCATGGCTTGGGACAAAGTGTAGGGGGAAAAGGCGAAAATTAAGCCGGCGACTGCCGAGACGGCCGAATTGGAGGTTATTCGCTTGGCTAGAAAAAACATTGAGAGTCCGGAAAGGATAAAGCTTAGAAGAAGAACAATGTTTGAGCTGATAACAACTGAAGTGAGAAATTGTAGTGGTAAGGTCAGGGCGGCGAAGATGAAAGAATTGGCGTCGTAAATTAGTGATATCTTCTGCGGATAGAAGATAAAATTCGTCCAGAGAGGATTTTGCTTAAGGTCAAAAATGGCGAACTTAAGCCACCAGTTATGCCAAATCTGATAAGGAGAATCCTCGTCAACGCCGAATCCGTGGGAGTTAAGATTTAAAACCAATGGCCAGGTAAACAAAATGGCGAGGATGAGGTAGAACAAGATTATTGGTAACAAAGATTTAAATTTTTTCATCTCTTTTGAATTTTACCATCGAGTCGCCTATTATTGAAGTTGACGTTTTGACTACTATGGAAAAAACACGAAGATTTATTTCTATTATTATGCCCGTTTATAACGAAGAAAACACGATTGAGGAGATAGTCAGGAGGGTTAGGGATTCTCTTAAAGAATATCAAATTGAAATAATTGTAGTCGATGACGGATCTCGGGACAGGACGGGTTTAATTCTCGACACGCTAAGATATAAGGGACAAATAAAACTCATCCGCCACGACCATAACCGTGGTAAGGGAGAGGCGATAAAGTCGGCTCTAAAGGAAATCCGTGGTGAGATAACCGTGATTCAGGACGGCGACCTAGAATATAATCCTGATGATTTATCAAAGCTAATAGAAGAGATGTCTGATTCGAATATTCAAGTCGTCTACGGGTCGCGTAACTTAAGAGCTGCCAATCGGTCCGGTTACTTGCCATTTCTTTGGGGCGGAAAATTTATAAGTTTTTTAACTTCAGTTCTTTTCGGCCAAAAATTGACCGATATCAATACCGGTTACAAGGTTTTTAAAACCTCCTTGCTTCGATCACTTAATTTGCGTTCGAGTGGCTTTGAGTTTTGCGAAGAGGTTACGGCTAAAGTGTTACGCCGCGGGATCACTATAAAGGAAGCGCCAATAACCTACAGCCCGCGAAAATTCTCTGAAGGTAAAAAGATAGGCGCCATCGACGGGTTATACGCTATTTTAACTCTTCTAAAATACAGGTTTAAATTCGATAAAGAACAAAATTCTTCGACCTCACAATAACGGGAAGGTTTTCGAAGT
>CAYHYS010000003.1:0-17357 GCA_964360905.1 uncultured Candidatus Saccharibacteria bacterium
AAAGGCTTTAACGGAGGCCGGAATGACGACGGTGCGGTTTCATAGTGTGAGCTGTGTACCGTGGTACTGAAATAGATCAGTTAACTTGAAGAGAAATCGAGGCGGAGACCCCTTGATAGGTGGCGGTTAATACCCCATTGCCCATTTTTAAAGCTTTAAAATCGGTGCTGGACGAGTGGACCCGATTAAGTGTTCCGAGATCAGCGCTAAGAGACCAGTCAACGTCAACGATCTTTTCCTTACCATCACTCGTAGCGACCTTAGCTTGAAAATTCCTTTGGTCCCCAACAACCATTCGCCGGCCATCCGGATCGTAAATATTGATGGCTAAAACGCGCGGCGACGCTACTGCAGTTGTAGGAGCCGTTGTCAGCGACGGCTTGGGCGTCGAACTCGGCGTGGGACTGGGTGAGACATTACTTCCCAATACGACACCACTAACATTAATCTGCTTCTCCGCTTTTAGATTTTGATAACTTAAAAAGAGAATTGTCTTACCCTCTTTTGAGGCGGTCATCGATGTTTCCGTCCCTTGAGGCGAGTCAATCGTGGCGATGGTCTTATCCGAAAGATTCCAATTACCGTTAACGCTCACGGAACCGCCCGTCTCCGTTTTCGCCACGGCGAAGAAAACCCGTTTCGCCCCGACGCTCAACTTGCCCGTCGTCCCTTCGATGACTTCTAATGTTTTATAATTCTCCGTCTGTGTCTTTCCGGAGAGAACATTTCCTTCCTTACTGGCCGTATTCTTGTTGCCAAAAAAGGAAATCGGTGAACCGCCACCGGGAGAGGCGCGGTAATACCAAATAGAGGCTCCGAAAAGTATTAAAATAAAAGCCAACACAAAGAGAAAGACCTTCATAACCTGTAGTCTACCATATTTAGGAATATAAATCAAATACTATAAGTGCTGTTGATGCCTTGGAAACCTTTTCGTGGTATTCTTAAATCTGTGGGCGTTTATGCGTAAGACTACAATCTTACTCGTCTTAAGGAGGTGATAAATATGGAAAAAGAAATTGGCAAGGTCACTCACTTCTTTAACAAAATCAGCGTGGCTGTGATTTCCCTATCCGCGGACCTGGCGGTTGGTAACACGGTTCACTTTCACGATGCGTCGCGTAAAATTGACTTTACCCAAGCAGTGACATCAATGCAGGTTGACCACCAAGAGGTGACCGCCGCTAAGGCGAAGAGCGAGACGGCCATTAAAGTTGATCAGCCGGTCCACGAAGGAACCGCGCTACTACTATAAACACACACCTGGAAGGTGTGGAAGTTTCAAGTCGGGTTTGGTCGTGATAATAATGATAAAGTAGTGATAGAGTATCTGTATGCCTGAACGTCGCCCCCATTTGGCCAGTGATTCCATTTACCACATCTTTAATCGCGGTGTTGAAAAAAGAGTGACCTTCTCCGATCAGAGCTACTACAAGCACTTTCTCCAAACTCTCCTCTACTATCAAACGCAGCCACCTGTCCGTCTCTCGTGGAAACGGGAGGAATCGGTTAAAGCGGAAAAGCTCCACGATAAACTGGTGGAGATCCTCGGTTTTTGTCTCATGACCAACCATTTCCATCTCCTTCTTAAACAACTCATCGACGGCGGTATTACTAAATTTATGAGCAACATCGCCAATAGCTATACCCGGTATTTCAACACCCGGCAGGAAAGAGTCGGGCCGCTCTTCCAAGGCATTTTCAAAGCAAAGCTGATCGAGAGCCAAGATTCCTTCTGGCAAGTGAGCCGTTATATTCATCTCAACCCACAAGATCTCTACCCTACTACTATAAACACACACCTGGAAGGTGTGGAAGCCATCCGCGACTACCCCTACTCCTCCTATAACGTTTATCTTGGAAAATTGGATAAATACGAGTTGTGCCGAAGTGAAAGTATCACTGAATTCGTGCCGACTCCGAGTGAATATCAAGAATTTGTAGAAGCGAAAATTGGAATGGACTCACGAACCGGAATTGAAGAACTCATCCTCGACTAAATACTATTGACGCACACCTGGAAGGTGTGGAGTTGGAAAAAGACGTGGGAAGTGGGAGGAACTCTCCCCCAAAACTTCTCTGGTGAAGCCACGTCTGACGTGGCGAAGCCAGAAAAATCTTGGTGAAAAGGGGGAGGTTGACGAAATTGCTCGCGTCTCCCTCCCCTTTCGCTACGCCAACTTCAACGCTACGATCGCCATCACGACGTAGGTTGCGTGGTGCAGCATCTGATCCCCTCCGAAAACCAACCGACCAAGAAAAGTGGCGCGGTCGTAGGTAATTGGCGCCATCTGTCCGATTAGTCCCTTGGACCGATCGATAACAGAGTGGATCAGATATTCGGCGATGGATAAACTCACTACCACTCCCATCGGCGCGCCGAAAACGCCGAGGAGTGAGGCCGAAAAGATGGCATGTAGGCTGGAGTGGAGCACCAGCCAAGGGTTGAAAATCCCCCGACCCTTTTCCCTCGCCATCGTGCCATTCGTCAAACACCAGTCGGCCAACCAGTGTTTGACTTCGAACGCCAGCAGCAACATTCCCCACCGGTATTCTCCGGTCAGGGCCGCTAAAACGAAGATGGTCACCCAAAGATGAGCCATTTCGCTGCCGCCGAGGAGGACCCAGAAGATTCGCTGCCGTGGGTCGCCCTCCTCTGTCAACCAACTGTCGATGGCCAGTCGGGTGACGAAAACGAAGATGAAGGACCAAATAATTGTCTCAATCCCCTTCCCGGTCCCGGAAAGGAAGAGGATCCCAGCGGCGATCAGGGCGCGTAAAAGCGCCTTGCCCCAACCCCGACGGTTCCGGAGACACCAGCCAAAAACAAGGTGCTCCAGAAGAAAAAACAAAAGTGCTATCATATTTCCTCCTTTTGGAAATATTTTATATTAGGTCCTTAAATATGATTCCTTAAAACAGTCAAGACCTTAGGGAAAGAGTGTGGTTACGGAGCCTTTACTAAAGGTCACTGTTCACTCTCTCCTATCCTTTAATTATACCGCTAATTGGTCTTTCTGTCAAGTACTATAGGATTTATATTATTGGGGGATTATAAGTGGCTACATCGACTTAAAAATCCGCTCCAGAGCCACGAGGTAGACGGCCGTTCTAAGGTTGACTTTATTATTAAGACTACTTTTAAAGACGGCTTCGGCGGATTTTTCCATTTTTTTCTTAAGTTCTTCGTTAACCTTCTTCTCCAGCCAGTGCTCCCCCTTCAGGTTTTGGAGCCATTCAAAGTAGGAAACAGTCACACCACCGCTGTTAGCTAAAAAGTCGGGTATAACCTGTACTCTCTTCTTTTTAAATATCTCGTCCGCTTGAGGCGTCGTCGGTCCGTTGGCCAATTCTAAAATCACTTTCGCCTGAACCTTGTCCGCGTTCTCCCCCGTTAAAACATTCTCCAGCGCGGCGGGAACGAGAATATCAACCGGCAATTCTAGAAGTTCTTCATTAGTTAAATTTCGGCTGTTGGGATAGTCACTGACCTTGCCGGTGCTTTTCTTCCAAGCCTCAACGGCGCGCGCCTCTAGCCCTTGCGGATTATAAATAGCACCTTTTGAGTCGGAGAGAGCCACGATCCTAAACCCAGCTTCTTCGGCCAACCGCCCGAAAATACTGCCGACGTTCCCCATTCCTTGAATGGCAATTGTCTTAAATCCCCCGCCTTTTTGATCTTTGATCTTTTCCGCCCGAGGCGGATCCGCCTTTGGCGGAGAATTTTGAATTTTGATTTTTCCAAGCAGAGCTTGGAGCACATAGAGCCCACCCCGACCGGTTGCTTCCACTCTTCCCCTCGATCCGCCTTTGTTGAGGGGCTTGCCCGTAAACGTCGCCAGCAATTCCCGATCAGAATACTGTCTGGTTAACTTTTGACTTTTGAATTGTAATTTTGAATTTTGATTTTTTCCGCCTGAAGCGGATCCGCCTTTGGCGGAGAGTTTTGAGATCTTTACAAATTCATCAGTCATCCAGGCCATAATTTTCGGATTGGTGTTAACATCCGGCGCGGGCACGTCAACGTCCGGCCCAATGTCTTTGGCAATCGCCCGCACGTAAGCCCGACTTAATCTTTCCAGCTCTTTTTCGCTTAAAGCTTTAGGATCAACGATAACACCACCCTTTCCTCCGCCCAAAGGAATATCGGCCAAGGCACACTTTACCGTCATCAAAAAAGCGAGGGCTTTAACTTCATCAAGGGAAACGTCAGGATGAAAGCGAATGCCACCCTTATAGGGACCGCGGGCACTGTTGTATTGGACACGGTATCCCTCGAAGATTTTCTCCTGACCGTCACCCATTCGCACCGGAAACCAAACCTGAATGATCTTCTCCGGATTTTTTAAGCGTTCAACCATCTCGCTAACTTTGAATTTTGGATTTTGTCCGCCCGAGGCGGATCCGCCTTTGGCGGAAGCTTTAATTCTGACCACCGCGGCGGCCAGCTGGGCCATCGCGTTTTCAAAAGGATTACTCTTGTCATTCATTAACTTCATTGTAGCACTAAAAGAAAAATCAGCCACTCACCCTGAGGGTGAAAAAGTTATGGGTTATAGCCTTTCTGAAACAAGAACACCTTGAAGGTGAACCCGACGTGGGCCTACACCTTCAAGGTGTGGATTGGGAAACCGAATTAGAAAATTCCATCAAGATCTTGAAAAAGTTTTTGAGGGCGGGAACAATCAAAAATTCATTATCGGTATGGATCCCTTTTGAAGCCGTGCCGAATTGGATAGCCGGAATACCGACCTTGGCGTAGAAACGCCCATCGCAAGCGCCATTACCGCGATGAATACTAGGTACCCTCAAAGATACTTTCGTGACGATTGAGGCCAGCTTCTTAATGTAGGAATTCTTAAAGCTTGTGTTCATTAAAGCTCCATCTTCAATGATTTCAACCTCAGCGTCCACGAAACAGCTTTTTATCTTACGGATAATGCTCGCCGGAGAATTCTTTTCGGTCCTTCTGATATCCAGTTTTACGAGGCATTCATCCGGAACCTTGTTAAAAGCGTCGCCGCTTTCTATTCCGCTTAAGTTGACGGTAGTCTGCCAGGCACTCTCTTTCGGTTGTGGAAATAATTTACCCAGTTTTTCGACGCCGGATAATGCCTTTAAAATCGCGTTCTCCCCTTCCCACGGTTTGCTGCTGTGTGAGCTTCTCCCTTTTACTTTAATCTTGATCCAAAGAATACCTTTGTGGGCGGGAACAATGTTGAATCCGGTCGGCTCGAAAGTGATGAAAAATTGACAGCGGTAGCCTTTTTCCAGTAAGTATCTCGTCCCATTGTGACCTCCAATTTCCTCATCGGTCGTGAACATAAAACCAACATCCGGGTAACCTAGACTCCTGCTCTCCTCGACTCCGGGAGTCAACGGATTTAAGATCCCGGATCCGGAGTGCGCCCGCAGGGCAGGATCCGGGATCTGACGGGATAGCTCTTTCGCCAAAACCAAAAGCACGGCCCCGTTTCCCTTCGTATCGGAAGCGCCTCGGCCGTAGAGTTTCCCATTTTCTAGATAGGGCTTAAACTGCTTGGGATTCCCGGGAACAACATCCAAATGGGCATGGAAAAAAATCTCGGGTACCTGTAAAGGAGACTCCTTTGCGTCCTCTAAAGGAGTCTCCTTCTTAAAGACTCCAACTAAACTGTGTTTCCCCTTAACTTCAAAACGTTTAAGGTGAAGCTTCGTATTTTTCTTTAAGTAGTCCTCGGCAAAGTCAATAATCTCTTTAAGCTGATCCGGTCTTGACTCAATCGATTCAAATTCAATTAATTTTTTAGCAACTTCAACAATTTCATCAGTTATAGTCATACGGATAACAATACCATATAGTGCAGATTGGTTTCTCCTTCAACGTGCCTGCCCGCCTTTGGAGGGAAACCGAGGATTCCGACTTTAGGTCGAAAGACGAAGGAAGGTGAAACCTTTCAAGACCAAAAACCTGTCCTTGACTTAGCTATAGGATAGTGATAGACTCAACCCTACCAACCGCGATAAGCGGAATTCGCGCCCCCGGCGCACAAAAACAAAAGGAGAAAGAAAAAATGGACCTGATATTATTAACGGCTGGCTGGATAGTCGGAGGACTGATCTATAAATGGACTCCGAAAGAGCGTAGAACGGCCCTTGTGACCTTAGTGGTCGGCGCCGTCTGCGGTGGAGTACTAGCCGAGATCACCCTGCCAATGATCGGCGTGAGGTTTTTCTCTCCGTGGGCATTACTTGGAGGGTGGCTCTTTTGCTCCCTCGTTCTCCACGTGACGATGCGCCACATGAACAAGGGTGCGGAGATGAATCTACTCGCCTTATTTGGATTCGGCCTATTCTCCCCGATCCTCGCTTCCCTTGCGGTTCTAGCCCTCGTCACTGGTACAATGATCTTCGGCAAAGCCAAGATCTGACCCCAGCCTGAAGATAGACTTGATCAAAAGTTACAAACCTGGAAGTTCGTAAGAATTCCGGGTTTGCTTCTTTTCTCCTGACTTTCGCAAAATTTCTTCAATTCAAAAAAGGATCCCCTTTTTGAAAAAACCGCTCGGATCTTGGCTTGGATCGTTTTTAGACTCTTTTATCCGTAGATCTCCCTTAAATTGTAAAATCTCAAAAGACATCAAAACCCTTACGATCGTAAGCGAAATGGTGTAATTCGAAATAAATCATGTTAAAATAAACCAATGCCTAAAGAAATTTCTTTAAAAGAATTCTTCGTGAGTCTTCCCCTGACCGATAAGATCCTCATCAGTCTTCTCACGGCCGGAGCGATCGCCGAGGAAGCTCTCGACACCTTGCATCAATTTTCACCGCGGGCGGTGACTCGTTCGCTCTATACAAGCGAGGATCTAAGCCATTTTAAAAAAGACAAGAAACTGATTCGAAATGCCCTTCTGCGATTGGCAGAAAGAAAGTTCATCGAAATCGAGAATAAGGAAAAAGAACGCGTTTTGAAACTCACTGAGACCGGTCTGACGACGCTTTTCTTAAAATTTCCTCAAATAAAATTCAAAAACTGGGGGTGGGATGGGCAGTGGCGAGTTGTTATTTATGATATTGAAGAGGAAGTTCGGCGCTTGAGAGACAGACTCAGAAGTACTCTTAGAAGTCTTGGCTTTAATCCGGTCCAGCGGAGTGTTTGGTTTTCACCCTATCCGGTCGAGGAGGAAATAGAAACGTTTCTTAAAAAGGAGAATCTCTGGGAGAAGATCATGATTTTTAAATCGACACTTAAGAAATCTGACAGTAAAGAGCTAATCGAAAGATTCTATCCGAATTTAAAAGTTAAATGATCTGCTCCGTCGGAAAAGCCGCCCAGACGCTTTGCATCAAAACCCTTACGACCCGCCTGCCAAAGCTAACTTTTTTTAACTTTTACCATGTTGCCGGAGCTTTCAGGTGGATTAATAGAGTTTAAGATATAGAGGAGATTGGCTAGCGGGCAGGTCGTAAGCATTTTGATGTCATCTCTGTTCCCTGTATTTGCACCATTTTGTCTACGACCTGTCCCTCGAAGTCTGGCGAAGCCAGACGAAGTGGGATCGTGAGCGAAATGGTGCTGTGAGACTTTCATGAATTAAATCATTAAATTCCTCTGCTACTGTGATTCAGTTCATAGTATCAAGATAATAAAGTTAAAGTGCTTTACACAATAGCCTTTTCTGTTTAAGGAGACAAAAAAACATCAGTCGATTTGAAGACAAATTCGTTTAAACTGATTCAGAAAAAGTTATTGGAATAGATTAGTCCTGATTCAAAGGAAGTTTACAGGCTGTGACGGCGAAACTCATCGTCGAGCCGATTTCTCTGGCCGTTTCGATCGCTTCGGCAAGAGTAATCCGTTGTAAATTTCCGGGAAAGTAGTGGAAAAGTAAGTTTCTCCCCCGCTTCCAAGTCTGCCAAAACCGGTCGGCTAAATCCGAGCTACCGAGGTGAGAACAGATACTTTCGTATAGCCCCTCGATTTTTAAATGGTCGGGTAGATTTGGATTTAATACCTTGCCGATCCGAAAGTGGTCGCTCTCGTACTGCTGTTGATAAATAAGGCCCGTATCGAGAAGGAACTTTTTAAGAAAGCCCTCGTAAACTTTAGCCATCGGAAAAACAATATAGGAATAGTCGGTGATCATCTTCGGATGAAGACGCGCGTCTTCGATGAGCTTTTCGCAATCCTCAATAATTTCCTGCTGCTCCGGCAAAAGATAATCCCAGAGATTACTTTTCCGATCAACTAAGTGCTGTAACATACTTTTAGTATTCTACATTAGCCTTGAAAATCATAAGTTAGAAAATCAACGAGTTTTTCCACAACCTTCTTAGTTTCTTTGACGGTCAATTCATGATCCCCTTCCCTAATGACTGTAACTTCGGGATTACTGATTAGACCCGCCATCCGATAAACCGAAGGCAGAGATAAATAAGGATCTTTTCTGCCGATTATAATTTGGACCGGGCAGAGGATTTTTTTAAGATCATCTCTTAAATCAACCTTAATAATATCCTGGCCCCACTCGTAAGCGGCTTGAGGAGAAATATTTTTAATCGCCTCTTCTAAGCGTGTGTCGCCCAAGATTGCCATGGTTCGGTCCAAATTTTTGTAGAAAGCCCGCAAGATCATCCAAACAAATTGATATTTTGCCAGCCATTTCAGAAGTCTCGGCAGATGGGGAAAGAGGGCGGTCAAGCGCAGGATTATTTTATCGCGCAGGATTATATCGTAGTCACGATAGTAGTAAGGAGTGCCTTGAACGGAAAGCCTATAAACTTCTTTCGGAAAAAGGATGGCGTACTTTAGAGCCACGACCCCACCGGAAGAAAAACCAAAGAGGCTAATTTTCTTAAGATCTAAATGCTTTCGGATAACCTCTAAAACCTTGGCGTAATTTTCGCTTGTATTAATTTGCTTCAGCTTTTGCGAAGATCCGAAACCGGGTAAATCGGGAATAACAAGAAAAAATCCTTTAGAGAGATCGGCTATCAACGAATTAAAAACCACTCCGGAAAGATAGAAACTGTGGAGGAGAAAAAGCGGCGGATTATTCTTATCGCCGCCAGTGACAAAATGGATATTACTTCCCGAAACTTGAAGATTATTTTGTGTAATATTGACAATATTATCCATACAACCTACGGAACAACCGGCACTTTAAAAATCAAGCCAACTAAATAGCCGGCTAAGGCGGAAACGATACCGATAGCCGCCATTTGTAAACCGGATTTTAAGGGCTTACCGACCGTTTCTTTCGCCTTATAAGCGCCTAAAACAGCTAAAGCCAGAGCGGAAATCACTAAAGATAAAAAGATTGAGGTCGACACCGGAAAAAAGAGAAACGGCAGAAGAGGAATGAGAGAACCGAAAATGGCCGAGAGGCCGACGAGAAGTGAAGCGCTAATAATTTTTGTCCGATCGACCGCCTCGAGATTCAGCTCTTCTCTCATCATCGTCTCAAGCCAAACTTTCCGGTCGGAAACGATAACTTTAACAACATCCTCGAGAAGTTGACCGGAGAAACCGCGCCGGCGGTAAATCTCGCGAATTTCTTCAACCTCGGCGTCAGGGATCTCATCGATCTCTCTATTTTCCCGATTCAGCTCCGATTCGTAGTGATCCGCTTTTGAAGCTTTACTGGTGTAGGCAACCGCGGCCATGGAAATACTTTCGGCGAAGGTCGCGGCCAGGCCCGCGACCGTGACTAAGCGAGCGTCTCCCGAAGCCGCGGCCACGCCTAGAATCACGCCTAAAACGTTAACCAACCCGTCTTGGCCGCCGAGAATTATATCCTCCAGTTTAAATGTCTTTTTATGATCCTCACTCATCATCTATTCTCTTGTTTATTTTTCAGAATCTCTTGATAAAAATTAAAAACTCTCTCCCCAATGATCCCCCAATCATAATTTACCGCGTGAGATAAGCCGATCTTTGACAATTTTGACCTCAACTTCCCATCTCTGACTAATTTATCGAGAGCCAGAAAAAGAAGGTCAGATCTTTCCGGCTTAACCAGCAATTCGTGGTATGTTTCTGGCATAACCTCCCGGTACCCCTCGATATCCGTCGTCACGACCGGCACCCCGGAGGCCATGGCCTCAAGAAGGATAATACCAAACGTTTCCCCGCGAATCGAGGGGGCGCAAAAAATATCGGCGGAGGCGTAATATCTCGGAATTTTCTCATTCTCTACCTCCCCCGCGAAAATAACGTCTTCAATATTGTACCGTTTTACGACACCTAAAAGCTCCTCCTTTAAAAAGCCGTCACCAACAACGATTAAACGGACGTTTTTATGTTTTTTTCTAAGTTCTTCGAAAGCCGGCAAAAGAAATTGTGAACCTTTACGCCGGTCAAGCCTGCCCACGAAAAGGATGTTGATTTTACCGCTTAAAAATTCACTTATCTTAGGAACAACCGGACTAAACCTGGCCGTGTCGATACCATTGGGGATGATGACTTTTGGCCCTTTGAAATTTTTAACCAATTTTTCGCCCGCCTTCGACACGGAAATAACGCCATCCATTTGCTTCACAAAAGAATCGATAACGAGATCCGTTACACCACCGAAAACGGTGGCGAAAAAACTCCCTTCAATGTTGGAGTGTGAAGTCATAATTGTTGCGATATTTTTACTTTTTACGAAGTTGAGAACCTGAAAAGGAAAAAACGGCAAAAAAGAATGGAAATGAAAAATATCAAAATTTATTTTATTGAGACTTTCTTCAATTTCCAAGGGAAAGCAGTAACTAAGGCTAACCCGGCTATCATTTCCGGGAACGACGATCGAGGAACCGAAGAGCAAGAAGTCCTCCCCGTAGTTTTCTTGCTTTGACTGACGCGGGGCCAGGACTTTTACCTCGTGGCCGTTCTTTTTAAGAAAACGGTAGAGGGCCTTAACATGCTCCTGAACACCACCATGATAGGCGAAAGAGAAAGGATTGACGAGAGCGATTTTCATAAGGTCTCTTTATTTTACTCTAAAGGGATTAGCCACAACAGCCATCTTCCATTCTCAGGGTGTTATTCATTGACACCTCACCTGCCTTATGTGACGCTTGTGGAGATGAGAAAATTCCGTTTATCGTCCATTTTCCTCATGATCCTTGTCCTTTTTATTACCCTTGCGGTTGTCAACTTTAGAAGTATCCGAATTTTATTTAGCCGGACCGCAAGTCCATCACCTATCGATGACACGCCCGTCACCCGCAAAGTCTTCCTTCTTGTTTTTAATCCGATCATAGAAAGCCAAGGCAGTGTAAAACTTACCAATCTAAAAAATTGGAGCGATCCTGATACGCTGACTTACACAGTCATCGACACGGTGCCGCGAGTGAGCGGTAATTATCTTTCCTACTTGATCGCCGAGCGAGCCGAAGTCGATGGGATATTTATCAAACCCGATGGGTTTCAATACACTGACCAAAGTTATCTTGACTGCGTCGAGGGAAGATCCGATTGCCACTCCCCAGACATTATCAATTATCAACAATTATTTTCTACCTACAATATCTGTAGTAAAAATGTCGATGAGGTCTGGCTCTGGGGCGGCCCGTATTTTGGCTACCTGGAATACAACCCGGTTAGGTATTGTGGGAAAACGATGTTCGTCATGGGTTTTAACTATGAACGGACGATTGGAGAAGCGCTACATGATTTCGGCCATCGAATGGAGTTTATTGGCCTTAGTCGAATTGGCAATGGCACTTGGCGGCAGAATGAAACCAATGAGTGGAATAAGTATAGCTTCATCAGCCGTCACTGCGGTAATATTCACTACCCTCCCGGGACGATCGTCGGTAGCGAAGAGTATAAATACGATAAGACGACTCCCGTTTCAACCGATTGCGATGGGTATCTCACCTATCCATCTGGTCCCTACACTCCACAAATGATCACCTGTAGTGTGTGGGGTTGCTCACAAGAGGGATATGTACGGTGGTGGCTTACCGACGTACCCCACAATAAGGGCACGTCCGTAAGTCCGATCAATGGAAAGGTGTTGTATAACAATTGGTGGAAATACTATGTTTATTTTGATGAATTTTGACGAGTACAGCCAATCAGCATCATCTCCCAATAATTTGTAATGCCACGATCAGAAGATAAGAAAACAAAAGGACATAACCTTCCCGTCTCGAGATTTCCACTCTCAAGACCACGCCTTGCAAGGTCTTAACAGTTCACGTCACACGCGTGAATTGGACTTCCCAAATAGATAAACACTGGAATAATCAAGGTTTGACAGTCCAGTCTCAACCTGTTTTCTCTTTGCACCAAAACCCTTACGACCCGCCTGCCAAAGCTAGTTACCTGATCTTTAAGAATATTTCCACCTTCTAACTAATCTGATGACGACTGTCAAGAATATAAAATCAGGTTAACTAGCGGGCAGGTCGTAAGCAATTTGATGTAAATCAAAATACTATCTGATTGTGAAGATTCCTCACGTGAAAATTCCTCTCACGAAAATTTAGCCCGCGAGTTAAGTCCTCACTAATAACTTTCATGAATTAAATCATGAAAGTTAGACACTTTAATAATTTGAATCATTTAAGTACTTAGCTTCTTCACCTTTCCTAGCTTTGACAACTACGAGAATGCTGTTGCGGGCGAAGAAATCTACTCTGAGAGAGAGAATTTTATTAATCGGCGTGAAAAAATCCGCCAGTCGTTCGAGACCCTGAGAGGTCCTCAGACCCTCGAAGGGAGGCGGATTGACCACTGGTAAACTCTCCGCCAGCTGGCGGATCGTTAACCAGCGGATCAAAAAAACGGCCGAGGGTATCCTGACTTTACGTCATCAACACTCAGCCGCCAGTTATTTCTATTCACATAACATCCATAAATTGGACTTCGCTGATCTCACCCTGAAACTGTAGATTTTCACGGTAATCCTTTAGGATTTTCACGCTAATTTTTTCGGTAGTCCCTGTGGGACCTTTAGGATCCACGTCGGGTCCTAAAGGACTACCGTAAAGCTCACCTTCGGGGTGTTTCCTTCGTCCATCCGGCCGAACCGGATCAAAATGTTTTCTCTATAACAAAGTGATTCTCGAAATTAAAAACAACATTCCCATCTGCTACTATGATTCGAATCATAGTAGCAATGTATCAATGATTTAAATCATGAATATATCACATGAGTATATCAGCCGCTGGTGAGTTTTCTCTATTTCAAATGGTGAAGTCTCTCTACATATCCTTTTCAAATCAAGCTTAAAAAGAAGTCTTCTTCTCAATGTTATAAGATACTAAAGAACTAGAAATGTGATCGATTAATTATGGTCTAATAGCTAAAGAGGCTGTCACTACTAAAAAAATTCCTAAGCCATTTAATATAAATGACAGAAGCAAGAACTTGTAGGTTTTCATTTTTGAAATACCCATCAAACCAACTCCCAACTCATCAGGTAAGGGCGAAGCAATAATTAACGCCCCAACAACAGGCAATGTCCAGCTAAAATACTTAGTGTGAAGAAGGTGAGAAAACTTATCGCCACCGAAGTATGTAAAGAAGTGTGTTATTTCGCTAATTAGACCTTTATTTCTGATAAACCTAAATATAGTTAAATCTCCGACCACGGCACCCAGTCCCGCTATTATTCCAATTTCAATTGGAGATAGCGACTCAGCTAGGAGAGCGAGGATCACCGTGCCCGCGGCAACCGTAAAAGTAGAAACAAATAAAATTCCGCCAATAAAGGCTCCTATGTATCCCCAATCCCCCAGCTGGAATAATAAATTACGAAATGGTTCCCATCTTAGAAGGAAAAAAGCTAATAGAACGCTTATCAGTAGACAGGTAATGTTTTTGTATCTGTATCGCTGCCAGCTGCCCAGCATAATAGGATTCTAACAGAGTTGCCGGATATGACCAAAGGGTCTGAATCCCGTCGGCCCTCACGGGAAGACGACTTGAGAAACGATGATCAGGAAATAAGCGCCTAAAAGGAGGCTACCTTCTAAGCGGGAGATGGACCGACGCGTGATCATGAAAATGAAGAGCAGAAAACTCATGCCGATGAGTAACGGAATGTCCATCATCAGCCACTGATCCGAAACCAAAATCGGACGAGCGACGGCCAAGATCCCCAAGGTCACCAGCAGCGTAAAAATGTTGGATCCCAAAGTCTCCGAAACGGCGACCTCGGTCAATCCCCGAACAGTGGCTTTGTAGGCCGAAATGATGTTGGGGATGGAAGGACCGATGGCTCCTAGAGTCAGACCGATGAAAAGCTCGCTGACGACATTTTTTTGGGCGAAGGCGATGAGCTGCGAGGCAAACAGCTGGCTGCCAAGGAGAACCGCGCCAACCCCCAGAATGAAGGTCAACCAACCGGGAGACATTTTGAAACTTTGTAGTCCCATAATCCTTAACTTAACTTCGGCGTGAGTGGCTAGGACCTCACGCTCTTCTAAAGTGACCCGCCTCTCCTGAAGAAAAATGTTGGCTAGATAAGGAATGAAGAGCAGGAAAATTGCCAACCCATCGAGACGGTTGATCGTCCCGTCCGTGGCCACGGCGAAAATGAGGATGGGCACGACGACGGAGAAAATTCCGTCCCGCAAAATCATGTGCGTCGTCACCTTGAGGGGTCTGACGATAGCCGAAAGTCCGGTCATAAAGGCGATATTAACGGCGATCGAACCGAGGATAATCCCCAGAGAAAGATCGGTGTATCCCATCAAGCCGCTACTGACCGCCACAAAGATCTCCGGCAGGGAAACGGCCGCGGAAACTAAAACCAATCCCAAAGAAATGCTACTGACCTGTAATCTTTTGGCCAACGGAATGAGCGAATCGGTCAGAAAATCCGATCCTTTGGCGATGAGGAGGATCGAAAAAAGAAACAATAAAAAACTGGTTATCATCTTAAAAACCCACTTCGAAAATCGTCTTTAACAAAGGCACGGTCAGGATCAACAGCTGGAGAAGGAGAGAAGCGATGACAGCGAGGAGGAGAAGACGATTCTCGAAAATTTTGTGGCTGCCCCGAACGACGAAGGCCATCACCATTTGTAGAATAATCAGTAATGTAAAGGCCCCCGTTCGTGCCAATTCTAGAGAAGCTGTCCTCAAAGCTAAGGTGTAAAAAGCCAGCGTTATAAACCCGATGACGACTCCGCCGGTGAATATAAAATTAAGATTTCGCGCGTTCAGAATGCCTTGCGTACTCATCCGCGGCGGGCGCTTCATGACGTTTTCCGCCCGCTTATCAACGGCTAAGGCCAAGGCCGGCAGCCCGTCCGTAACAAGGTTCATCCAAAGGATTTGAATGGGTATCAACGGAGAAGGCAGTCCCAATCCGACTGCGGCTACAATGGTAACGACCTCACCTAAATTACAGGAGACAAGATAGAGCACGGACTTAACAATGTTATCGAAGATAACCCGACCCTCCTCAATCGCGGCAATAATCGTGCTGTAATTATCATCGGTAATAATCATATCGGCCGCCTCTTTAGCCACATCCGTACCAGTAATCCCCATGGCGATACCGACGTCAGCTTGCTTTAGAGCCAGCGCGTCATTAACCCCATCTCCCGTTACGGCCACGACGTAACCGAACCTTTTAAAAGATCGAACGATACGCAGTTTGTGCTCGGGAGTAACTCTGGCGAAGATTTTAGTTTTGGAGATGATCTGATCGAGAGCTTCTTCAGAAAGGCTTTCGAGCTGATCGCCGCGAACGACTCCTTCTCCTTCCCCGATAAGATTAATCTCGCTGGCAATAGCCTTAGCGGTCATCTCATTGTCCCCCGTCACCATGACCGTTAAAATTCCGGCGTTTCGGGCCGTGCGGATTGAAGCGGCGGCTTCTTCCCGAGGAGGATCGGCAATACCTACAAGACCCACAAACGTCAAACCTTCCTCAATCTCTTCGCGTCTCGCGCCTTTCTCGAAGCTGGGCAGGGTCCGGTAAGCGAAGGCAATGACACGCAACCCTGACTGCGCCAGAGATGTGGCCGCCTCTTTTACCAATGATTTCATTTCTTCCCTCATCTCTAAAAGAGAACCTTTAAAAAGTTGCGTGAGACAGTGCGGTAGAATTGATTCCGCCGCCCCCTTAGTCATAATTTCCACACCCGGCTGACCCTTCGCCCTCAAAACGACGGACATTAGTCTCTTTTTCGGATCGAAAGGCATCTCCGCTATAAGATCAAAACCCTGCAGTAAACTTTCCCGATTGTGATTGAGTTTTTCGCCCAATAATAAAAGAGCCCCTTCAGTGCTATCTCCAATCACGGAAAAACTCTCCTCTTCACGTTTTAAAACCAATGAGGCCGTGTTACAAAGATTGCCAATTTCCAGGATTTTAAGAACGCTGCCAGAAACTTCTTTCTTCTCAAGATCAAAAACAGGAATAATTTCACCGTCGGCAAAAACCCGGCGGGCTGTCATCTCACCACGCGTTAAAGTTCCGGTTTTATCGCTAAGGATAACGGAAACCGAACCTAAAGCTTCAATCGCGGAAAGTTTTCGAACGATAGCCCGTCTCTTCGACATCCGCTGCAATCCGACGGCGAGGGTGATGGTCATGACGGCAGGCAGACCCTCGGGAATGGCCGCCACGGCGAGGCTGACGCTGGTTAAGAAGGGAGTGAAAAACTGGCGCTCCCTTATAAAACTTAAGGTAAAGACAAGAGCGGAAAGGCCGATACCAATAATGGACAGTTGCTTACCCAAAAGAGCCAGATTTTTTTCGAGGGGCGTCTTCTCTTCGGAAATGCTAGAGAGAGAACCGGCAATCGCCCCAAAGCGCGTTTCCATTCCGGTTTTGCTTATTTCTATAAGGGCACGACCGCGGGTCACCACTGTTCCCGAAAAGACGAGGCTGCGTTCATCGCTCTCTCCCGCTTCCTTCATCACTGAAAGCGACTCGCCGGTGAGAGGTGCCTCGTTAACTTCTAAATTAAAGGATTCAAGTATCTTACCATCCGCCGCGATCCTCGTCCCTTCCTCGACGAAAATAACGTCACTCGGAACTAAAAATCGGCTGTCGATAGCCTGCTCTTGCCCGTCCCGTAAAACCCGTACTTTAGAAACGGTCATTTTCCTAAGAGCCTCGATGGCTTTTTCCGCCTTAAATTCCTGAACAAACCCTAAAATTCCGTTGAGAATAACAATCAGAAGGATAAAGATTCCATCGAGAATGTCACCCAAAGCCAAAGAGATGAGAGCCGCCAAGACTAATAGAAAAATCAGAAATGAAGTAAATTGGGAAACTAATATAGAAAGGGGGTGCTTCTTTACTCCTTCAACAATTTCATTCGGACCGAACTTCTTCAGTAAATTTTCGGCCTGACCACTGCTTAATCCTTTTTCCATCACCTAAAATCTTAACACAGAATAAAGACCCCTTTA
>CAYHYS010000003.1:17457-21787 GCA_964360905.1 uncultured Candidatus Saccharibacteria bacterium
ACTTTCATGAATTAAATCATGAAAGTTATGTTTAGATATCTTCTTTAACTCTTTCAGGAATGTGACGAAAGGGGCGGTTTAATTTAAGAAAGATTCGACCCGCCTCAAAGAACAAATTTTTCCAATTCTCCTTACTAAGTTGCTTCTCTGCCATCATCTTTAATCCCCCATCAGAAAACCTCAGAAGATTAACGATCTTTCCGATCGTGGCAGAACTAACCTTAAGTAATTGGCTAATCGTCGCGTAGTCATAACCTTTTAGGAGAAGCACGGCGATTGCTAACCTTTTTCCAAGCATTATCTTTTCGGTTGGCGTCAGGAAATCGTCAAGGAATTTTTGGGTTTGGTAGCTATTACTGCAATTAACTATGGTCTCAATGAGTAGCTCCGGCAGACGTTTGGATATCTTTTGGCTGGTCAGCCTTTTTGAAACTTGTGGCATTAAAATAATGCTAGACTTTCGTGGTCTAACCGTCAAATCTTTAACTTTCATGAATTAAATCATTGAAGTTTATAGGCGCTTCAGACGTTAATGATTTCGCTGCTTAAATTAAATGATGGATTCTGTGTCTTTGATTAAACAAATTCCTTCGTCAATAAGTTTTGAGTCATAAAAACAAAAACGGCGTCCGTAATTGTTCACGTGACGCCATTTTTTGGCTCGTTCTTTCCGCTTTACCAGTTGATCGGATGGCCAAAGACCTTAGCCGTCAGCCACCAGATGGGATAACCTTCTGGCTTTGTACCGATGGTGTTGTCGACCACAACCACCACCCCGATACCAACAATCAGCACAAGCGTCACCGTGTACCATGGCCAAAGAATCGGTAACGACCAGACGGCTAAAACACCCTTAAGAAGGAATGCCGTCAGGTATTGGACGAAGATGAACATACAGACGGTGTGCCACCAACCGGCGACGTTCAATCTTCCATTGATGAACGTCCAGTCCGTGTAGCTTGTCTTAGCGTTGCCGGTGATGAGAACATAGGCAACAACTAGACCTACGACCGTGGCGACTACGTCCACCATCATACTGACCAGCGGATTCAAAACCATCCCAGCCTGATTCGCCGTTTGCCAAAAACGAACGGTACTGTAGCCAACCGCCGGCAGGAGGAGGGTGTCAGTTATGATCACCATCCAAAAGGTCAAATGGCCACGCGGCCGGGCGTTAGGGTCGCCATGGAAATTGAAAATGATGTCAATCACGTTCATGATTGATAGCACTCCAAAGTCGATGGCGAAGAACACGAACGCTACTGTGAGCGGTCCTTGGTCAACAAGCCAGTTGATCCAGGGAAAAACGGAATAAGTTTCCACAGTATTCTCTCCTTCTTGAGAACTGAGATTTAGGCTTCGTTAAAAGGTTTTCTAAACGATGCCCACAGCATCGTTGTATCACAAAACCCCATAGTTTTCAACTGCTTTGAATAAGCTGGATTTTAACTCACTGTACTCATCAAACTTCGCTTGGCGCGACCGAAACAAAAATTGTTTCAAGTCCGGTAATCTGACTAGTTTCTCTCACTATTGAGGACTTTTCTGATAAAAGAAAACTCTTTACTGATGACCACAACCAATCATGTTTATCAATTGGCCTTTGGTAAAAAACCTGCGGTTCGTGGCCAAAGATATCCCCCAACGCATCGACTAACTCTTGGGGATAAAATTCTCTGTTATGATAGGGATTAAATGTCCCTCCCATTAACAAGTCTGAGAATTGTTTATTTGGGGTGGATAGAATTAGCGTACCACCGTTCTTCAAGTTTTTTTTAATCAGAGTCAAAAATAGTAAGTAATCTTTAACGTGTTCGACTGTCTCATAGGAAATAATGACATCAAATACCGTATCATTATGTTCCAAATATTCTATAGCGTCGGAACATATAAATCGTATATTATTACTTTTACCTAAGGTATACTTTTTCTTTGCATCATTAATCACCTCATTTGCGATATCCACACCAATAACTGATTTTGCTTTCAGCGATAATGACGCTGTCCCATACCCTTCTCCGCAGGCCATGTCCAATACTGCTTTATCTGTCACATATGGGATAGCAAACTTATACCGGTCTTCATGATCCGCGTACATTCTTCGGAAGAAAAATCCGTACTTCCCTGTCCCTATTCTTTCTACCATCGCTTTTCTGGCAAAATAATGAAGAATTTTTTGGATAATTTTAGGCATAAAAATTCACTTCTTTTCCTGCATTTTATATAGCTGCCTGAGTTCAGTCAGGGACGTCGCCTGCTCGGACGATTTATCCGTCCGGTAGCCCATCATCCGCGGGAATCTTAAAGCATAGCCGGAACTATGAGCGGGAGAAACACTGATCTCATCAGCGCGAATCTGAACGACAATCTCAGGCACGCAAAGAACGTCAGGTATCAACTCTTTGCTTATTTCAATATTCCCCGGCACTTTTTGAATTTTGATTTTTGAGATTTGATTTTTTATCTTCACCCACTCCTCGTCCGTCAGTCCTGTCCCGATTTTAGCAATGGTCAAAAACTTATCATTCTTATCATCAAGAATTCCGACTAAAAGGGCACCGATGCCAAAATCGGAGCGCTTCCCCGTTCCCTTGTAGTAACCTAGAACCACGCAATCAATTGTGTCGGTAAGAGAACCGGTTTCTTCCCTTTTAAATTTCACCCACGAGAAACCGCGATTACCGGCCTCGTATGAGCTCTGTGTATTCTTAACAATGAGACCTTCTAAACCTTTATTTTTAGCTTCCTTGAAGTAGTCTTGTAACTCCGTCGGATTGTTCACAGTAATACTTTGGCTGATAAAAATCTTCTCGTTTTTCGAGATGGTTGCGTTAAGGATTTCACGCCGTTTAAGGTACGGTAATTCCATTAAGTCCTCACCGTCTTTATAAAGAATGTCGAAAGCGAAATACTTGACCGGAATCTTTTTGACCATCTCCTCAATGTTGTATTTTCTCTTCCGCTGAATCGTTTCTTGAAAGGGAATAAATTTTCCCGTTTTTAGATCAACTCCCACGGCTTCCCCATCAATAATCGCCGTCTGTGCCTTAACCGATTCAATAAGTGCCACAGTCAAATCAGGAAAAACAGATTGCATCTGCTCGAAATTGCGCGTGTACATCCTCACTCTCGGATCCGCCACTACATCATTCGCAAACCCCTCGAGAGCTAAATTTTGATTTTTTCCGCCAGAGGCGGATCCGCCTGGGGAGGAGATTTTTTCCGCCCGAGGTGGACCAGCCTTGGGCTGGGATTTTTGATTTTGAGCGGAGCGATCGAGGTGGGCCTGAAGCCTCATCCCATCATACTTATATTCCGCGGCCACCCGGCCCTCGCTATCCCCTACCCTTTTAACCATCTCCGCGGCGGTTTCAAGCCTGGCGCAAAGCTGGGGCTCGATCGGGGCGCCGACTTTAACTTTAATAGAACGCAACCCATCTAAACCTTTTTCGACAAACCTCGTCGCGATCTCACCAATGTTCGGATAAGCATTGTACTTACGCTCGAGGGCTTCTTTTATTGCCCGCGAAGTCGATCCTTTAGCAAAAGAAATTTCCCCGCCGGCGCGCAAAGCGGCTAAGGCCTCTAAAACCGTCTTTTCCGAAAAACCGAGGCGCATCGTCCCCAGCGGAATCCTGACCACGAAACGGACAGAGAGAGGATCGAGACTTTGCAAAAGATCGGCTCCCAAGTTTATTTTTCTTTCTACCGACCCCTGACCGGAAGCCCCAGCCAATTCCCCCAGTTTTTCAAAAATTTCCCCCACCGAAAGCTTTTCATTCTGCCCTCTGCGCTTTGCGCTTAGCTCTTGCGCCACGGATCCCAGATCTCCGTTGGCTTTAAAAAGTTTTAACACCTCTATAAGTTCCGTGGAATAAGCTCTGGCAATGATCCTCATCATCAGTTTGTCACTGACACCAAACTCGACTGCTTCGTAACGAGGGCCGATGGTGCCTAAAGTAAGAAAAATAGCGCTAATTGTTTCTTGGGGAGTAAGGTTACCAATAAAATCAGCCAGGATTTTAGTGATTTCGAGACGGGAGGAAACGGATTCGAGTTTTTCGAGATATTTTGAGAACTGCGCGAACTTCATACAAGGAAAGAATACCACTAATTTTCTAAACGAAACCTCGTTAGTGTCATTAAGCTCCCTTTTTTAGAACAGAAACAGATGTCATTCCGGACGTGAGATCCGAAATCTAAACGTCTCAGTTCTGGATCCCAGATCAAGCCTGGGATGACGAAAGAGATCTCTGGAATGACGAGGGAAAGATTTGTCATTCCGGACGTGAGATCCGAAATCTAAACGTCTCAGTTCTGGATCCCAGAT
>CAYHYS010000003.1:21887-29792 GCA_964360905.1 uncultured Candidatus Saccharibacteria bacterium
AAAGAGATCTCTGGAATGACGAGGGAAAGATTTGTCATTCCGGACGTGAGATCCGGAATCCAAACTCTTATCCTTTTACCAGAGCTGATTATAAAGATCCAGCCACTCCGGATTTTCCTTTTCAATTAACTCTATTTTCCAATTCCGCTTCCACCATTTTAGTTGCTTCTCGCGCTTTATAGCTTCCTGCACGTCATCAAAAATTTCATAGTGAACTAAGTCGTGAATGCGGTATTTCTTGGTGAATCCTTTAACAATATTGTTTTTATGTTCGTAAATTCTTTTCACAAGATTCGAAGTTACTCCCACATACAGCGTTCCATTTTTCTTGCTCGCCATTATATAAACAAAATAAGATTTATCCATTAACCTTTGGATCCCAGCTCAAAGCTGGGATGACGTTTCTATAGATCACGGGATAACGACGCGTTACGTCTCAGTAAAAAATTAGTGGTCTTAGTTCCTATTTTACTTTAACTCATATCTCGCCGCTTTGGTTTTACCGCGTTTGACGATAATATTCTTTTTTATAAGATCGGAAATCTCGCGAAGGACGGTGTCTTCGGAGAGATCACTGAAGAGTTTTGTAAATTCACCGTTGGCGAGCCGACCGAAGTTTTGCAGATATTCAATAATTTTTTCCTGGCGATCGGAAAGGGCGATTTGACCGCCAACCGCTTCTTTAATCTTTACATCCCGGGAGAGCTTAAGAACCCTTTCCTTAATCCGGCTGTACTCAATCGCCAATCCCTGGCAGAAATATTCGAGCCAGACCGTATAATCCCCGCCACTTTTGACGACGGACATAATTGAGTCGTAATAGTGAGCGGCGTCAAGATCATAATATTCATCGAGCGAAAAGAAATTACGGATGTTGTAGGCATCAAAACAAAGGCTAAGAGTGGAAAGAGTCCGAGCACTGCGGCCGTTCCCCTCCTCTAATGGATGAATCAGAACAAACCAGGTGTGAGTTATACCGGCGCGCAGTATCGGATGCAGCCCTTTCGCGCTCTCCCCCCTCAACCAATTGATAAAATCGGTCATCAGTAAGGGAATTTCGGTGGGTAGAGGCCAGACCATGCTGGTCTCAAAGGTAGCCGAGTTACGGGAAACGGCGCCGACGGCCCGGTAAATACCACCGCGTCCCGAGGCTAAAATTTTGTCAGTAATGATGGCATTAACCTCACTAATCACAGGCTCGGTGATAATCTTGTCATTCTCACGGCTTAGTCTATCAATGTAACTAATTACCGCTCGATAGTTAATAACTTCCTGAACGTCCCGCTCGCGAGCGACGACGCCGTGATCCTCTCCTCCCTCAAGGATCCTTTTAACTTCAGTGAAGTTGAGAGGATTGCCTTCTAAGGCCGTAGCGTGGTGAACGGTCCGAACAACGGCTTCCTTTTCGAACTGGCGCTCGTAGGTCGGAATGAGAGGCGCGTTATCAATGATTTCGCGGGCCGCTTCAATACGACCGATACTGGTCAAAATGTTGGAAGAGATTGTAAACTGCGGCGGATTGCTAAAATGGGATTCACTCACAAGTCAATAGTAACAAGTTAAAAGGTGGCCATCAATAGTTTCCCGCAACATTTCCGCAGTCATCAAAATACTATCCTAGAGTTAGAGGGCCAGACCCTAAAAGGGTCTGACCCTATTTTTTCAAGTTGTGGTATTCTAAGCGTGATGAAATTTCCAAACCTTAAATTCGAAAAAGAACTTTGGCATAAAGGTTTTAAATATGTTTGCGGTCTTGATGAGGTTGGCCGGGGTTCGTGGGCCGGACCGGTCGTGGCCGCAGCCGTCATCTTCCCTCATCAAAAAGGTCTCACCTTGTGGAGGTTGCTACGGAGGCATAAAATAAGAGACTCGAAGCAGCTCGCGCCTAAACAAAGAGAAAGCTTAGACAAGTTCATCCGCGAAAATTGTTTAGGTTATTCAATCTGTGAAACCAGTGTCAAAACAATCAACCGTGAAGGTATCGTTAAAGCCGCTCAACGGACTTTTAGAAAGTGTCTTAAAGAAATTAAACCTCAACCGGATTTTGTCCTCGTCGACGCCTTTTATATCAAATACTTAGCCAAGAAAAACCAGAAACCGATTATAAAAGGTGATCAAAAATCGGTAACTATCGCCGCCGCATCAATAATTGCGAAGGTTTACCGGGATAATTTAATGGTTAAACTTCACGAGGAAGATAGTCGGTACAGCTTCGACTTACACAAGGGTTACGGAACGAAGATACATCAGGAGGCCATTAAAAAGCACGGCCTTTCGAGACACCACCGCCCGGAATTTGTACCGAAAAATTTAACTGGACGAAGGCAACACCTTGAAGGTGTAGACTTTCACGCTAGTCCTGTGGATTTTCACGGTAATCCTTTAGGACCCACGTGCTCTCACCTTCAAGGTGAAATTTTAACTGCCAATAAGAATAATTCCCAAAACCACGAGCAGGACCCCAAAAGCCTGAATCTTACGTAACTTTTCTTTAAGGAAAATCAGAGCCAGGATAACCGTCAGAGCCGTGTAGCTCGAGGCCACAGGGGCGACCAGAGAAGCCGGACCTTTTGAAAGGGCGATGAAGAAAAAAATCCCGGCGCCGGTGACCATTGAGGCCCCAATCAAAGCTGAAACCCAATCTTTAAGTGATATCTTGGGGATCCTTCGTCCCTTCTTATCCAAAGCCAGGGAGATCATCAAACCGGGTAAATAAGAAATGCCATAGATTAGAAAATAATTGGCCACGCCGATACGCCCGATGACAATTTTAGCCAGGAAATCGCCAAAACCAATCAGCAGGGCCGTTATAATAGCCAAGCCAAACCAGCCTTCAACTTTAAGTCCTTTCAGTTTTTCGGGGAAACCGATAAGAACAACCCCCAAAATAATCAGAAGGATAAAAATAAACTGATTCATCGTCAATTTTTCTCCTAGTAAAGCCACCGAAAAGAACATGGTCGAGAGCGGATAAGAGGAAATAATTGTCCCCGTTAAGGAAAGCTCTCCCATAGAAATGACGTAAGAGTAAAGGACGTATGTTGTTAGAGTAAAAATGGTCAGAAGCAAATCAAATAAAGTTATTCTTGAGGGATCGGCGCCTAAGAGGAGGGCCAGAGGAATATAGATGAGAAGATCGAAAGGAACAAAAAGAAAGTTAAAGGCGAGCGGTGTGAAAAGGTTTAAGCCTTTTTTAGCCACGACCTGACCGACTCCCCAAACTAAAGAAGCGAGTAGTGCCCAAACGAGCCATCCGGAAAACATAACAAAGGAATAATATCATGAACTGCTCGTTTAGTTGATTTTAGCGGCGAAGGGCTGGAGATGCGGATCAAAACTAAGTATCTTTACCTGATAGTTTTTTGCCAGTGTCAGGTAGGCAGCGTCATAAATAGTAAGACCACTTTCAAAAGCGAGTTGGAAACATTTATTCCAATCTACTTCCGCCGTCTCGATTGGAATTACTAAAAATTCCTTGATGAGCCGCGTCGCTATACCCAGCGTTACCCTCTTTCTCGAAACAGCTGATCTCATTCCGTTTAAAACCTCATAATAAAGAAGGCTTACTGAAATTAATTCTATCTTCCCGCCTTCAACCTGCCGAAAGAGGGAATCAGTAAAATCCTTCCTTTCATCCTGTAAGAGGAAATTTAGGACAAACGAACTATCAACAACAAAACGTTTCCTAGGTATGGCGACCTTCATTAATCAACTCTCTATAATTTATCTTACCTTTAAAATGAGGTCGTATCGCTATAATTTCATCAATGGCTTGTTTCACTTTCATCCGGTCACTCTTGCTGAAATAGCTTTCTTCGATAGCCTGGCGCACCAATTCCCCCACCGATTTTTTCTTCGCTCTAGCCAGACTTGTTAAATCTTCCCAACGTTCACGGCTTAAAAGCAATTGTGTCCTTTTCTTTAACATACACATGCACATTAACATACACATATTAATTTGTCAAACGGAGACTCAGCTTAGAAACCTAGATTTAGCTGCGGTGATGAATTTTTACCGTTTAAGAAATCTTCGGCTTTTTGCAAAATTTCCCGGCTGTTTTTAAAAGTCAGGCGTCTTTTTGCCTCTTCAATACCTAGCCAGGAAAAATCGGTGTGCTCGAGGGAAACGTGAACGTCATCGGAAGTTGCCTTAGACAAAAAATAAACGACCGTCTTGTTTATAAAATCAGCCTGGTACTTATAGAAAATCTTTAGAGTTTCGCGAAAGCTCTCGATAAAAGAAAATTCGGAAAGGCCGGTTTCCTCACTGACTTCCCTTTCGGCGGTTTGGCGCTCGCTCTCCCCTTCAGCAATTAAACCTTTCGGAAAATCCCAAATAATTTTCCCCTCTTTACTCATCGATTTATGGGCCAAAAGGAGATATTCTCTCTCAATAGGGTTTATCCCTTTTTTCGGGATAACCCCTTTTTCAGGGATAAACCCTATTCGAAGGATTATCCCCGATTCCCGAAAAACGATGGCGCCAGCGCTCTTCTCAAATTTCATACTAAATTCTAATCGATTGTCCTTCTACCTTCGATTAAAGCCGCGAATTTGTCTTCTCCTAAATTCCCAACTCTAACTCTCTTTAGAGTGAGAATTTTATCGGGAGTTTGATTGATTCCCGCTTTTGTCGTCATGGCCGTTTCGTAACCGGCTTCCTTCACCAGGTCAACAACCCACGGCGCCTCAAATCCCCCCGGATAGGCAAAATGTTTAACCGGATAGTTAAAAATATCCGAGAGGACCTTCTTACTTTCAAAAATTTCCCGGCGCGCGGCTTCCTGACTTACCTGGGTAAGCCAAACGTGATTTAAGGTATGAGAACCGAGCTCAAAAACCCCCGAGTCAATCATCTCCCGTAGCATTTCCGCCGTTAAATTACCCGAACGCCCAATGTGGTTGGCGATCATGTAAACGATGGCGTGGAGATTATATTTTTTAAGGATGGGAAAAGCGTTGTAGTAATAGTCCCGAAAGCCATCATCAAAAGTGATGATGACCGGTTTTTCCGGGAGATTCGTATCACCATCAAAAGCGCTTTTAAGATCGGAGGGAGAGATGGCCGTGTAGCCACTAAACGAGAGGTGCTTCATTTGTATCTCGAAAAAATAAGGCCGCGTCGCCATCGCCGTACGAAGAAAATCTCTTTCATCCGTGTTGTCTTCAATATAGTGATAAAGAAGGATAGGAACTTTAAGAGCTTGCGGTTTAATCTTACCTTTACTTACTCCCGAATCATCTTGGGAAAAAAACGGGCTTTTGGCTCCGCCGAGAAGTCCTGAAAAGACGGACTTACCCTCTTTTTTAAAGAGGAGGGAGACAGCCGCACCGGTAACAGCCGCTAAAACCACGACTAAAATAATTGCTTTAAACTTAATCTTCATAAAATCAATTGATCCTAATCAATAAATATAATCTCACAATCTAAGAGATGAGGAGTGCTGGCGAACTCTTTTTCCGTGGTCGTGATAATTACCTGGCTGCCTTCAAGTTGACTAGTAATCTCTAAACGATGCTGGCGGTCAAGTTCCGAGAAGATATCATCGAGAAGAAGGAGTGGGCGGCTGCCTAAATTCTTTTCTAAGAATGAGATCTCAAGCATCTTTAGGGCAAAAACGGCCATCCTCTGCTCTCCGCGCGATCCAAAGATTGACAAGTCACGTATCCTCGCGCCACCTTCATGAGCTCCAAACGAAAAATCGTCCCGATGCGGACCGATTAAGGTCGTCGCCGAGGCAATTTCACGACTCTGATATTCCGTCAGCCTTTCCCGGCTCAAGACACTTTGATGATAAGAAAAAGCCAGATCTTTACGATTACTAGAAAGAAATTCGAAGAAAGTACATCTCAAATCGGAAATAATCGGAGATAACTCCAGTAATTTTTCATCCCAAAATTCCAAACTGGAAATTCTCTGATCACCTTCACGGATTGACTCAAGGAGACGGTTTCGGCTGCGCCGGGTGCTATCAAAAGTAAGTAAAGCTCTTCGATAACCTCTACTCACAAAAGATAAAACATTGTTCAGATAAGTTCTCCGTAAGTCGGGGGAACCTAAAACCAGCTGGATATCTTCCGGCTCGAAAATAACTGCCGCTAAAGCTCCGGCGAAGTTAGAAAGAGACCGACCGATTCCGTTAACTTTAAGTTTTTTCACTCCCCGACCGCCATCTGTTCTGATCACTTGAAGAATTAAACTCTTCTCCGTGCCGCTAACATCTTCAACCGCTCCTTCAATCGTGGTGAAATCCTTATCCGTGTGAATAAGTTCAATATCACGGAAAGATTTAGACGAGTGTCCCGTTGAAAGCATGTAAAGCGCTTCTAAAAGATTGCTCTTCCCGGAAGCGTTCGGCCCAACGACAATGGTTTTACTCGAATTAAATTTAAATTCCCTCTTTTTAAATGATCGAAAGTTGTTGAGCTTTATGCTGTTGATTCTCATACTTCCCTTGTACTTGGCACTTCGGGCAAAAGAACGTTCCCCGGCCACCAATTTCCGCAAACTCAATCTTCTCGCCGCAGCGCGGACAAGGCTCACCATTTTTACCGAAAATCCGAAAGTGGTTTTGGTGGGTCCCTTCCCGACCATAAAGATCAATATACATCTTGTCACCAAGAGTTGAACCCCGATGAGTAATACTCTCTTCCAATATTTCTCTCAGTGACCTTAAAAGATCCGAGGCTTGAACCTCTGTCAGCTCATTAGTTAAAGTCTCCGGGTGAATCTTCGCCATCCACAAACTATCATTCGCGTAAATGTTACCAACACCGGCGATGAGATTCTGCTCAAGAAGGGCCCTCTTGACCGCCGTTTTTTTCTTCCGCAAATTATCCAGAAATTTTCTCACAGTCAAGTTAGGATCAAGAGCGTCCGGACCGTATTTTTTACGGTGTATTTCTAGTTGCTCGCCGGAAAGAAGTTTGACGAAACCGAACATTCGCGAATCGCAGAATCTCAGTTCCTTGGAAAGGAGTCTCCTTTGTTCCAAAGGAGACTCCTTTTTAAAACTAAAGACGAGCCTCGTCCAAGGATCAACTTTATCATTTTTATCTCTAAGTAAAAGTCGTCCCGTCATCGCCAGGTGAAAAACAAGAAAAAGCGTCTCCGCGGAGTCCTTGGAAGGAGACTCCTTGTCCCAAGGAGTCTCCTTTTTAAGCTCTATGACGATAGTCTTTGCGATCCTCATCACATCTTGTATTTTCTTTCCCACCACTTCTTTTTTAAAGACAGCAATCTCTGGCTCCGTACGGTAAGCACCAAAATTATTAACATCTTCTACCACGAAACCTTTAATTTCTTTTTTGAGCTGATTTGAGATCGTCGTCACTTCAGGAAGTTCCGGCATGATAATAAGTTTAAAGCGTAAAGGTCAAAGTGCAAAATTTTAATTTTCATGTATTACCTCTATAATGTCACTATGGATCACCCGATCAGTGAAGAATTAATCAAAAGACTGGACCAAAGCAACGTTTACGGATCGGTTCTTGCTTTCGCCGACCAGGTAACCGATGCCTGGGCTCAAGCGGAAAAAGTGGAAATCCCGCCTGATTATTCCGGAATAAAAAATATCGTGGTGGCGGCTATGGGGGGCTCCGCTCTCGGCGCGAGATTTATTTCAGCCCTCTACGGCAAAAATCTCGAGGTCCCTTTAGAAATAGTTAACGATTACCACCTTCCCGGCTACGTGGGAAAAGAAACGTTGGTCATTGCCAACTCCTATTCCGGAACTACTGAAGAAGTCATCGCTGCTTACCAAGAGGCTAAAGAGCGAGGGGCGAAAATTTATTGCGTCGCCGCCGGCGGAACGCTTTCTCAAATAGCGAAGGCTGACCACATCCCCCTATTCATTATTAATCCCAACTACACCCCCATAAATCAACCGACAATCAGTTTGGCAA
>CAYHYS010000004.1:0-29708 GCA_964360905.1 uncultured Candidatus Saccharibacteria bacterium
GATCCCCGTCCGGGACTAAAGGCTTTAACGGAGGCCGGAATGACGATGGTGCGGTTTCATAATGTGAGCTGTATAGATTCCGGATCCAGTCCGGAATGACCGTGTTTGGTCAGCACCTCTAAATAAACTTTCTCAATTTCCTTAGTAATATCCGATTCTTTAAATTTTATTGAGGAATTTGAAGCCCCTATTTTTAATCTTTTATAAAGAACCGGATTTTTCATCAATTCCAATATAGACTTAGAAAATTCCGTTGGTCGGGGGTTTACTAATAAACCGTTTTCTCCGTCAGTGATGACTTCTTTCGTTCCGCCTAAGTCCGTGGCGATAACCGGTATTGAAGCCGATAAGGCCTCAATGATAACCGTGGCAAAAGGCTCTCTTTTAAGAGAGGTGTGGAGTAAAACCGAGAAAATTTTATACCAAGGATCAACTCTTTCGTAAAATCCGACCAACAAAAAGAACTTTTCTAAACCTTCCTCGTGGATCCTCTTCTTTAACTCATTCTCAACGGAATTTTCCTGGTAAGACCCTTCGCCAACAACGATTATTTTCCACGTCGGCAAGTCTTTTATTTGCGATAGCTCCTTGGCAATGTCGATCAAAATCAGAGGACCTTTCCACGCCACCAGCCTGCCCACGAAACCGATCAAAAAAGCTTCTCTTAAATCATACTTTTGCCTAAGAGTTTCTACTTCCCCATCGTTTAAATTCCGCAATCGTGAGTTAAGGTCCGTCCCGACGTAAATAACCGAGTTTTTTTCACTCGAGGATCCGAAGTAGAAATCTCTGATTGACTGTGAAACACAAATAAACTTACTGATCAGCGGTCGGAGGATATGAAGAAATACCTTAGAAAATTCGTAATCACGAACGAAAATGACACTTTTAGTTCGATACAAAAGAATACTCAAAATAATCGTATAAAGGCATCTTTCCGTGTTGATGACAAGCAAATCCGGTTTTTCCCTCCTCACTATCTTTAGAATTACCGCTGAGGCAAACACGAAATTTGTGATTAATAGGAAACTGAAAATTTTTAGTTTAGGGAAACTATATTCAATAAACCTGACTTGAGTAGCCCTTTCCTTATCCAAACGGTTCACAATGAGCTCAATATCCGAACAAATAACGACCGGTTCGAAAACAGAGAGATCTAGGAAGTTTAGGTGCCGAGCCAGCGCCAGCTGTGCCCCGCCAACAAACGGTGTGTGATCAAAAAAAATAACTTTATGCTTTTTCATAGTAGTAAAGCTTCCCGATGTTGCGGATGATTAAGGACATCCACGAAACTAAAGCATAGCGAAAATCAAATCGGCTCGTGAAAAAAATATAGGGCAGAGACAAAAAAGACGCAATAATTCTTCCTAAAATCAGGAGACGGTAGTTCTCCATGCCGTGCCGTTTCCTAAATCTTAAAATTGAGGCGCCGCGAGAGAGTTGCTGGAAAAAGAAACGTTTCATCGTATAGGAACAGTGATGAGAAACAACCGATGGAATAAAAACAAATTCTCCGCCTACGGCGAGCGCGCGCTCTTTTAAGTCCCCGTCTTCTCCGGAAATAAAAGAGGGAAAACTCTCATCAAAAGACCCAACTTTCAAGAGAGTTTCTTTTTTGTAGGAGATATTACCGCTGAACACCGGATGCTCGTCACGTTTTGAAGACACATATTCCTCCAACCTTCCGTCCTTTAGATAGCCCAGATAGAGTCTTTCTTCGAAGGCAGCGAAAATATTTTTTCGGGAAATATCGGGCGGCGGCAGCGTCAGCCCACCAACGGCCCAAGCTTCAAGGTGGCGCCCGTAAGCATCATCGATCTTAGATAACCAATCCGGTGGGACAGTACTGTCATCGTCGGTAAAGACAATATAATCAAATTTCGACTCCCTAATCCCAATATTACGGCCCTTAGCCGGACCGATATTGGAAGAATTGGGTATAAACTTTAAGTTCAGGTTGTAAACGCTATTAATTTCAGTGAAAAAATCCTGTCTCACAACCGATCCGGAATCTACAACAATGATTTCGAAAAGATGGCGCGGATAAACCTGATCAGATAAAGATCGCAAACAACTCTCGAGCAGATACTTACGGGAAGAGTTATCTCCGCCACGGCTGGCCACGATGATAACACTAAACTTTCTCATGATAAGAGACTCTTCGCAGGTGGAAAATGCTAATAAAAAGTAATAGAACAAAAATTAAAAATTCAGTGATGCCTGTAAGTATGGCGGAAGCGGTAAATCCGTAACGCGGGATAAACGCAACGTTCGATACAACATTGAAAACAGCCGCCACGCCGTAGACCCAAGGAAGCTGTCTTTCCAGCCCTTCAGTTATGAGGAAAAACAACAAAACGGCGGAACAGAAAAAGAAGGGTAATCCGAGAATAAGTAATCTCAGAGCTAAAACGGCCGCGCTAGCTTCTCCTTGCCCGGACAGAACAAAAATTGCTAACGGCGAAAAATAATATCCGATTATTCCAATTATTACGGAAATAATAACCATCGCCCCTAAGGACTTTATTAAAGTCTCCTTAAGCTTATTGCTACCTTCTTTCCGATGTATGACCATAACCGGAAAAAGAGCGTTAACGAAAAAGGTGGGAAAAACGAGTATATTTTCGAAAATCTTATAAGCCAAACCATAGTTCCCCAAAGCGTCAGCATTGCTCATGTGAAGAGAGGCCGGAAGATTAAGCACGGAAAGGAGAAACGAATCAGCCTTAGAGACGATGACAGTAAGAAACATAGTTATTCCTAGGGGTAATGCGGAAATTACGAGACGACGCCAAAGTTTATAGTCAAAATTTAGCGAAACTTTCCCCACAAAGCTTTTTACTAAATAGTAGGCGACAAGACTGACAATAATAGTCCCGATCGTGTTTGCCGTGACTAGAAGAAGCACATTCTTTGAATTAAAGATGATGATAATAGCTAAAAATAAGAAAACTAAGTTACCGATGAATGAACCAATCAGAGTTTTTTGGTAATTAAGCGTTGACTGAAAAACGATAGTACAGGTGTTATAAACAGCTTGAGAAATTATTGCCAAAAGTCCGATAAATATACCTAAACGTAGAGTCGGTAAATCTCCCAGTTTAAAAGGAATCAGAGGTAGGATAAGAGTGAGAAAAATAACGAGAACAACCGAATAAGTAAGACGAAGCGCGAGGATACTGTTAAAGAGTTGTGGAATCTGTGATTTATCGTGCGCTGTTTCTCTCGTCGCGATCGTATTGATACCGAAATCTACCAAAAGGAAAAAATAGGTCGCGAAACCCGTCATTAGAAAAAACGTACCGAATGAAGAAATACCCATGCCTCGCGTAATTAAAGCCGTCGCCACAACCGTACTGAACACGGAAATCCCTTTAGCTAAAAGTTGATAAAACGTATTTGAAGCAATCTTACCGGTCGCAGACATAAAACTATTATAGAGGAAATCTTTAACATTCTGTATAATCTTAAAGGTGGCGGTATTTATGAGCCTGTAGCTCAGCTGGTAGAGCGTTCCGTTCACACCTGCCCGCCGCTGGCCAATTAGCTCAGCTGGTAGAGCGTTCCGTTCACATCGGAGAGGTCGTTGGTTCGAATCCAACATTGGCCACCAGCTTTGGCAGGCGGGTCGGAAAGGCCCGTAGGTTCGAGTCCTACCAGGCTCACCAAAGGCTCGGCAGGCGGGGCGCTGCGCTCCGGTCAAATTTATGAATAATCTTCTTAAGCAACTGGGACTATTTATACTGGACTTTTTAGAAACGATTGTCCTTTCTTTCGCGATTTTTGTCGTTATCTATGTGTTCGTAACCCAACCGCACAAAGTCAAAGGCGATTCGATGCTGCCAAATTTTCACACGGACGAATATCTTCTTACTGACAAAATCTCTTACCGAATCAGACCTCCTGCTAGAGGAGACATTATTGTCTTCCGCTACCCTCTAGCGCCTCAATATGACTATATTAAGAGGATTATTGGCTTACCGAACGAAGAGATAGAACTGAAAGACGGTCACGTTATAATTTATAATCAGGATCACAAAGACGGTCTAATCCTCGCGGAAAACTATTTAAAAACCGGAACTTTAACGATCGGGCACGCAAGTATACCTGATGGCGTCAAAACTAAAATTCCCGATAAACACTACGTTGTTCTGGGAGACAATCGTCAGCAAAGTTCTGATTCGAGAGAATGGGGAACAATTTCGTATGACAACATTATTGGTCGCGCATGGCTTCGTTATTGGCCGCCTCAAGCTCTAGCCTTCATTACCGATCCTAAATACGCTCAGTAACCTGCTAGTTCTTAAGAATAAGTGATCCGAGGATACCGAGAAAAAGGGCCGCGATTCCAACAATGATGGGCAGGCGCACTCGTGAAAGGGGGTTTAGAGATGAAGCCGAAGTTGTTGTCGTACTGTTTGCCGAATCTTTCGAGGTCGAGTCTAAGCCGGTAGCAGTCTTACCGCTTATATCAGCTTTTGGAGAATTATCTGAGATTGTCGTAAATTTCACCGTTTGCGTAACTCTCGGATTTAACGGTTCGTTATCATTACCAACGAGCTCAACGACAAGAGTGTGATTCCCTGAAGAGACGTCCGCGAATGTATAAGGAATCTCACGAAACCATTTTTGAGCGGTTGAACTATCAAGCTTTTCTCTATCTAACCAAAGATTTATATGACCCTGACCAGAAATAGGCTTGGGGTTGTTACGGTAATCTTTCAAGACAAAGTTCGTAGTTTCAAACTTAACCTCAACAATATAACCGTTAACAATCGCGTTATTCGTCGGTCTTACTATTCTTAGAGTCGGCGCGGCGGCAAAAACGGTAAAAGTCAGAAGAAGAAAAACAGTGGAAAAAAGAAACAGGGACAAAAGGAATCTAAACATAATTTCTATTGAAAGATTATCATTATTTTCTCTGTTAAGCAAAAAACAGATATTGACAACGTAGCTTATTTTCGGTATATTTTCGGTGCTGGGGGGGTCTTAGAAAAATATGTACGAAGATATTGACGAGCCAATTGAGGTAGCGACGCATTTCAAAGAAGGAAAAGCTAATCCCCTGGCCTTCCGCTGGAAAAGCAGGCTATTTAAAATAAATAAAATCAACCTTTGCCACAAGTTCCGTCTGGGAAGCGATCTTATTTATTCTTATTCGCTGTCAACCGAATCTGGCAGTAATTTTAAAATATCTTTTAATCCGAACACTCTTTCTTGGGTACTGGACCAAGTCTATGATTGAGCCGAAATTATATCCCGGAATAAATGAATTTAACCGTAAATCTTCTAAGTTGATGCATATTGATCTCAACAGTTGTTTCGCTTCAATCGAACAGCAGGCCAACCCGAAACTTCGTGGCCTTCCTACCGTCGTCGCCGCCTACCCGACGGATGGCGGCTGTATACTAGCCGCGAGTGTTGAGGCTAAAAAACTAGGAATTAAAACCGGAATGAGAGTAAAAGAGGCGAGAAATATTTATCGGGATGTTAAAATCCTACCCCCCGATCCCCCCAAGTATCGCTACGTACATCAGCAAATGATGAAAGTCTTCGAAACCTACACACCAAACGTCGAACCGAAAAGCATTGATGAAGCTGTGCTCGAATTTGGGGAATTCGCAGAATCGGATTCTGCTTGCGGCAATCCGCAGCGTGAGCGACCTGCCCGCCAATCGCTGACACTCAAGGCGTCTGCAGGCGGGGGCTTAGCGCTGTCAGAGTCCTTTACCTCTGACAGACAGCGGCCGCAACAGAACCCGATCGAGAATTCTCCCCTCAGATCTACTGCTTTCGAAATCAAACAAAGAATCAAGTCCGAGATCGGAGAATGGCTAACGGTTAGCATCGGACTGGGACCAAACCGTTTCTTAGCTAAAACGGCCGCCTCGATAAAAAAACCGGACGGTTTAGAGGAAATAAACTTCCTGAATGTTGAAAACCAATTTATGAGGTTGGAGCTTACCGATCTTTGCGGCATTAATAAAGCTTTAAAATTAAGGCTCAATCTCGTCGGAATTTTTACCCCCGTCGAATTTCTACACGCGGATTTTTCAACCCTTAAAACCGCCTTTAAGTCAGTCGGGGCCTATCATTGGTACAAGAGACTGCGGGGCTTTGAAACGGACGATTGGAGATCATCGCGTAAAAGTATTGGGCACTCCTACGCCCTGCCGAACAAGACATCGCAAATTAAAGAATTATCAAATATTCTCTATCGACTTTGTGAGAAAGTTGGCCGGAGACTGCGGAGCAACGGTTACGAGGCTGGAGGTATAAATCTCAATCTCGTTTACGAGGATTGGGCGCACTCTCAACACAGCCACAAACTTTCTCAGCCCGTTTTCGCCTCGATGGATATCTACCACGAAGCCTTGAAGGTCCTCACCACTTCTCTTAAGGAAAATAAAGTCAGAAATCTAGCTGTTAGCGTCTTTAACCTTTCTAACTTCTTATATCGACAGCAATCCTTATTTGATAATGAATATAAAAAGGAATCGTTAGTTAAAGCGCTGGATCAAATAAACAATAAGTACGGTGAATTTACAATCACGGCCGCGCCTCTTATCGAGATGAAAAGAAAAATTCTTGACCGGATTTCCTTTGGCGGAATAGTAGACATGGAAACGGTCATTTAGCAGAAAAAATAAGCGTTATTTCGCCCTTAACCGGGCGATTTTTAAAACTTTCAATCGCCTCGCTAACCTTCCCGCGAAAAAACTCCTCATGAATCTTGGTCATCTCCCGAGCAATACAAACCGGAACGTCCCCGAAAATTTCTATTAAATCCATTAGAGTAAATAGAAGCCTCATCGGCGATTCGTAAGCGATAATTGTGCCGGAAAAACTTTTTAGCCCTTCTAAAAAATTCTTCCGCCTCCCCTCTTTTTGAGGTAAAAAACCTACAAAGTGAAACCGGTCCGTCGGAAATCCGGAAGCGCAAAGAGATGTAATAACCGCTGAAGGACCGGGGATCGGAACAATCGCCCCTCCCCTACCAATGACGCTTTTAACAAGACGATAACCGGGATCGCTGATCGAAGGGGTGCCTCCGTCACTAACTAAAGCTATATTTTGGCCGCTCTCAAGCAGTTTTAGTACCCTCCCAACCTTGACCTCCTCGTTATGTTCGAAAAAGCTTTCTAGAGGTTTGTTGATTTTATAATGATCTAAAAGCTTCTTAGTTTGTCTTGTATCCTCACAGAGAATAAGATCTACCTCTCTAAGAATCCTTAAAGCCCTCAAAGTAACATCCTCTAAATTTCCGATCGGTGTTGAGACTAAGTACAAAATTCCCATCATTAAACCTTTGGTTGATAATATTTCTTGCCTTTAAGTTCTTCGGGTAATAAATCCTCTTTACTATACGTGTCATAATTACTGCCGTAACCTAAATCTTTCATCAACTTAGTCGGAGCGTTACGTAGGTTCAACGGAATGGATAGGTTACCTCGCTCTTTCACGTCAGATAGGGCCTTCATGTAGGCGTCGTAGGCGGAACGATCTTTAGGAGCTTTAGCGAGATACACTGTTCCCGCGGCTAAGTTCTCCTGGCATTCAGGGTAGCCAATAGCATCGCAAGCTCTAAAGACGGCGTTGGCGACGACCAAAGCGGTCGGCAAAGCCATGCCGATATCTTCCGAAGCGAAAATAATCATCCTCCGGGCAATAAACAGCGGATCTTCTCCGGCGTCTACCATCCGGGCCAGATAATAGAGAGCCGCGTCGATATTACTCGCCCGCATGCTTTTTATAAAAGCGCTGATGGTGTTGTAATGCTCTTCTCCGCCTTTATCGTAATGTAAAAATTTACTTTGCAGCGATTGTTTTAGATTTTCCAAATTCACCTTCTGGTAAAGACTGAATGTGGCTTCAAGAAGATTGATAGCTTGGCGGGCATCACCATTGGCGAAATTCACCAAAAACTCTTCAGCGTCTTTGGATAAGGTAACCGAAAGTTCTCCGGAGGCATGTCCAACTATCTTTCGCAAATCATTACTTGACAAAGGATTGAGAACAAAAACACGGCAACGAGAAAGGAGCGGATTGATAATCTCAAAGGAAGGATTCTCTGTAGTGGCTCCAATTAAAATGATCGTTCCGTCTTCGACGTAAGGCAGAAAGGCATCCTGTTGGGCTTTATTAAAACGATGAATTTCATCGACGAAAAGTACGGTCTGACGGTTCTCATTCTCTAGAAGTTTTCTAGCTTCAGCGACTACCTCCATGACATCACTCTTACGAGCGTTAACGGCTGAATATTCAGCAAAGTAAGCATTAGTTTCCTTAGATATAATTCGGGCCAGTGTCGTTTTGCCACTTCCCGGAGGACCCCAGAGAATCATGGAAAAAAGTTTACCTGTTTCACTGATTCGACGCAGCGGTTTCCCGCTTCCCACGAGATGTTCTTGACCAACGACCTCACCTAAACTCTTCGGTCGCAATTTTTCAGCCAATGGAGTGTTTTCCATTAGAATTAGAAGAAATTAAGAGGGTATAACGGAAACTTCCTTTTTATCTTTCCGTAGATAAGAGTATTTAACCACTCCATCCTTAAGGGCAAAAAGAGTAAAATCGCGGCCTAAACCGACGTTTTTTCCCGGCTTTATCAGTGTTCCTAATTGACGTGATATAATGGCGCCGGCTTTTACGCTTTGACCATCCCCCACCTTAACTCCACGCCTTTTTCCAGCAACATTACCGCCTTGCCTGGCTTTACTACCACCTGCCTTTTTATGAGCCACTTATACCCCCTGAAATCTTCAAGACCTTAATCCTTGTAAGAACCGACCGGTAACCTCTCTTTTTTGAATATCGTGATTTAGCTTTAAACTTAATAACATCAATTTTCTTACCTTTAAAATCTTCTAGCACCTCAACCTCAACTTTAGCCTCTTTAAGTATGGGAGTGCCGAAGTAGTATTTATCTCCTTCCGCGTAAAAGAGAACATCAAAATCACCGATCTTTTTTCCAACCTCTTCATTAAGTGATTGTACGGATAGGACATCATCCTCGTGAAGAACATGCTGCTTCCCGGCGATAACAGCGATCGCCATCTTCCCCGTTTTCTCCACCTCAACTTTTTCGGGTTTTATTGATTTTTTCAATTTAGCTTTTTCCATAGTAGGTAGCCGTAATTTTACACTCTTTTTAAGGTTCGCGCAACCGATTGAACGAGCCCCAGTGAAACCATTGTCAGAACTAAAGAGCTGCCGCCCGAAGACAAAAGAGGCAGTGGTATACCGGTAATCGGCGCCACGCCTAAGTTCATGCCAATATTTATCGTTACTTGTGAAAAGATCATCACCATTACGCCCAGGCACAGGAGCTGGCCGAAGAGAGATTGAGATCTAAGGGCAATAACTGTCGATCTTACCAAAATTAATCCGAAAAGAATAATGACAATGAAAGATCCTAAAAATCCCCATTCCTCGGAGAGAGAGGCAAAAATAAAGTCCGTGTGGAATTCAGGAAGAAATCTCAAGTGCGATTGAGTCCCCCTGCCGAAACCGCGCCCGAATATTCCTCCGGATCCGACGGCAATTTCCGACTGTAGGACGTGATAACCGGCGCCGAGAGGATCGAGGGAAGGCGAGAGAAATGTTTGAATCCTCTCTTTTTGATACGGCTTTAGGGAGAGAAAAAGTACCGGAGAAATCACTAATATTATCAGGAATAAAATGACGAAAGAGGATAACTTCAACCGGGCAATGAGGGAGAGAAGCAACCATATTAAAATGACGATAAAGGCCGTTCCTAAATCAGGTTGGATAAAGATGAGAATTGCCGGCAGCAATACAGTAAAAAACGAGAGAAGAAAATCCTTGAGGCTGGCGCTGCGAAAACGGTAACTTAAAAATGAGGAGAGGAAAATAATTAAGCTTATCTTCATAAACTCGGAAGGTTGCAGCGTAAATCCTTCGATACCTAAAGGAATCCAGCGGATCGCGCCCTTACTGTAGATACCAAAACCGAGGGTAATTATTAGAAAAATAATATTGAGAACATAGATATAAAAAGAAAACGGACGCAGTATTTTAAAATCGGTAAAAGAAGCGAAAAAATAGAGAATTAAACCTAAAAGCGTGAAAACCAGCTGATCGCGAGCGACGGGCGCGGACGTGGAAAAAAGAACGATAATACCGAAAGAGATAAGCAATATCATCGGCACAAAGAGTAAAACATCAAACCCTCTAAATATTTTCATAGAGCAATTTTAACATTTTTCAACAATCCAAAAACCAGCTCCTATAATATTTACTACAGGTTGCAAATATCAGCTTTTTGTGCTAAAGTCCGATTAACGTAAGAAGAGACTGGTACCATTAACTAGCGGCTTTAAACCCGCAACTAAAGGAGTAGAAGATCATGCAACTCATTAAGAGACCCCTACTGACTTCGTTTCTGCTAACAATTCTCTGGCTGATAACTCGGCGGTTGGGGTCAGTAGATCAGTTGAGCTTAATCAAGGCGGACGAAACGATCCTGACCAGCGGATTCATCACAGCGCTCACAGTCTTCGTGGCGCTGATCTCCGCAGCCGTCTTCCAAAAAGTTTGGAGCGAGTGGGGTGATGTTCGAAACTCGATTCTCGACCATGATGAGAAAGCTTTCAATAAATATGCCGATGAACGAGTACCGACGACGGTGAAAGCCGCCCTCTTCATACTCTTCTTGGCTCTTCTCGGGGCTTTTTTCATCCTTCAGATTTCGAGCGTCATCGTCGGCATTTACATCGTCTCCTCGATGGTCTTCGCGATCTCGTTCTACTGGGAAGTCATCATGGATCTAGATGACTACTGGACAGGGGCCTGGAATATAGACATCAATCTCGTTCCGGATGAATGGGAATGGGCGAGAGAACATAAGGCAGAGATCATCGCAAAACTGGGAACTACCAACCAGCGCTGATGATTGGATAGCACTATCATCTACACTGGGCCCAGTTACCAAACTGCAACTCGATAAATGCCAGAGATTCACCTGAATCCTGGCATTTTCTCTTTTTTTAAGAAACAATCTCCCAACTAATACTATCGAAAAAACACCTTGAAGGTGTAGATCCACGTTGGGTTCACCTTCAAGGTGGGATCAGCGAAGTCCAATTAGTGCGTTGGGTGTGAACACTAACCAATATTAGCGCTGAGAACAAAAAAAAACAGTCTAACCCCCTGATTAACCAGATAAATCATCTTCAAGTGTTTCGAGAGCGATCGCTCTCGAAACACTTGAACTAAGTAAAATTACAAATCATCTTAAGTAGGACAATTTCTTCCTCCACAAACATAACCTAAGGTTTAAAAATAAGAAATTTATGATGATTTTAAAAGGCCCGCCGGCAATAAAGTGTCGGAAAAAAGATTATCGAGTACCGTAAAATTAGGTGATTCTGAATTAATAATTCTTGTCTTCCAATATTTACTAGCCATACTCCTACTCTCGTCAGAAGATAGTTTCGTTTTAAAGACTAAAATACGTCCCCATAGTTTCTCTTTCTTTAAAAAAGACTCTAAGTTCTCTTCTGAAGAAAATGGGGAAACCCAAACACTTTTTTGGACAAATTTATATCCAAGTTTCTTAAGCTCGACGCGTAGTCTGGACCGAAGTTGCTTTTTAGTCTCGGCGATATCGTAAACAACTATTCTCCAATACCCATCCCAAGGTTTTCCCACGTATTTTAGTTTTGGAAACCTCGAAAAAATGCCATCCAACCCTTTCCTCGAAAGTTTAAATGACCTTTTCCCCCGGATACCTTCGGCAATGACTAACTTCTCCTTTATGAATTTTGAGAGGGTGTTACCTAAAAATCTATTTCTTTTCTTAAAGTATTGGTTGTCCCCAAAATAGAATTTACGTAAGGTCGGACGGACACCAAACTCCTCGTAGATATAGTCAGCTATCTCCTCAACAACGGCCCCAGTCCCAAGAAGGCTGAAAAAGATTTTATCTGAGAAAGTCAAGTTGAAAAAAAATTTAGCAAAAGGTGAACGTCTCCTTTTTTTCACAATCCAATAATACCATATTCAAGTATTTTCGCAGCGATCGCTGTCGCTTTACTTGAAATCAATTTAACTGGATAAAACAAAAAAAAACCGCGAAGAAATCTTTTTTATAGTTTATATTTTTATAATTTCAATAGATAATTGGGATGATTCGTCGATTTTTTCCGCTAAGGTTTCTTTTTTTATATAATCTTCAAACTCCTTTGGCCAGGAGGGGGCATAAATCACAATTCGATCTTTAACTGAACAACTGTTTTCTTTTCTTAAATCTTGGATCATCCTCACCAGTTCCCGAGCCTCTCCTTCAGCCTTGAGCTTGGGAGTGATTGTTGTATCTAAAACAACTTCAGGCTCTTCAAGACCGGGAACCTGCTGCCAACCAGTGCTTTTTACGTTAAGCTCATCGAGAAATATTTGTATAAATTCACTGGAAAGTTCTTTTTCTTCGCAATGGATAGTTATTTTTGACAGTGGCTGCCTAACTTTTACCCCCGCTATCTTCCTTTGCGCGTGGCCGGCCTCACAAATCTTCCTCACCAAAGTCATGTATTCGATCAATTTTGATTTTTTCGGCCCGAGGCTGACCAGCCCTTGGCTGGGATCTTTGATTTTTGAATTTTCAACTGGCCAATCAGCCAGGTGCACCGATTCCTCGCCGGTTAAATCACGATAGATGTGCTCTGTAATAAAGGGAATAATAGGTGCCGCTGCTTTAGAAAACCTTATAATAGATGACGCCAAAACCCCCAGTGAATAGTTATTACCACTCTTTATAACATCACGACTACGCCGTAAATACCACGTTGAGAGATCAGAAATATAACTCCTCAGGAGTCTGCATGAATTTACCGTATCATAGTTATCCATAAATCCGGTGACATCCTTTATCAATTCATTCGTACGTAAAATAATCCACTGATCAAGAAGACTCCCCTCACCCGCCGGATAGTTTTCAGTGAATTTTTCGCTGGAATAGAGTCTGAGGAAATTAAAGCAGTTGAAGTAAAGATTAATAAATTGATTACGGGCCTCTTTAACGCCATCTTCAGAGAAAATCACATCCTCGGCCCTCATTACCGCCGAACCCATCATGTAAAAACGTAAGGCGTCAACTCCATAATTGTTGATCACAACCATCGGATCCGGAAAGTTTTTTCGTGATTTACTTAATTTTTTACCGTCAGTTCCTAAATAAGTTCCGGTTACGGAGACATTCTTGAAACTGGGCTTTTCGAAAATCGCTACGGAAATGCGGTGCAGAACGTTAAACCAAGCTCTCACCTGTGAAACGTATTCACCAATAAAATCAGCCGGGTAGTTGTGCTCAAACCACTCCTTATTTTCAAAAGGATAGTGTTTCGCCGCGAAAGGCATTGATCCAGATTCAACCCAACAATCAAAAACCTCGGGAATCCTATTCATAACTCCTCCGCACTCACACTTGAATTTTATTTCATCAATGTAGGGACGATGTAAATCGAAATTTTGATTTTTTCCGCCAGAGGCGGATCCGCCTTGGGAGGAGATTTTTGATTTTTGATCTTGTAAAGCGTTCTCAATTAACTCATCAACAGATCCGATTATTTTCTTTTTACCACAAGCCTTACACACCCATATTGGCATCGGGTTGCCCCAATAGCGGCTACGACTGACGTTCCAGTCCGGAGAATTCTCAATAATATCTTTAAATTGACCTCTTTTAAAGTGCTCCGGATGCCAGGAAATTTCCTCGTTCGCCTCGAGAAGCTCTTTTTTAATCTTTTGAATATCAATAAACCAAGCGGGAACCGCGTTATAAAAAAGAGGCGTGTCACAGCGGTAACAGAACGGGTAAGAGTGAACTATTTTCTCCGCCCTTAAAAGCAGGCCACGTGACTTAAGGTCTTCTATCACTTCTGGGTTAGCGCTTTTAAAGAATTTCCCGCTCAAGAATTCCGTGAAGGGTAGGAATTTACCTTCGTCTGAAAGCATCGGGACTGCCGGCAAATCCAATTGCATCCCGAGCTTATAATCATCTTCACCGTACATCACCGCCGTGTGAACAATACCGGTACCTTCATTCATACTTACAAAATCCGCTCCGGTAACATAAAAGGCTTTTTTATTTCCAATAGGTAAAAAGCTATACAACGGCTCGTATTCGAGGTCTAAAAGCTCACTGCCTTTTATAGTCCTTAAAACTTGATAAGGTTCTTTTATTACCTCAAGTCTACTTTTAGCCAAAATAAGAACATCTCCATTGACGCTCACCTTTACGTAGTCTGAATTTGGATCAACGGCCAACGCCACGTTACCAGGAAGTGTCCACGGCGTCGTCGTCCACGCCAGTAAATATTCCTTAATTCTTTCAGCCCGAAGCTGATCCGCCTCCCTTCGAGGGTCTGAGGACCTCTCAGGGTCTCGAACGACTGGCGGAAATTCTGAATTCTTAATTCTGAATTTGACATATACCGACTCGTCCTCAATATCCCGGTAACTTTTATCCATGGCAATTTCAAAATCGGAGAGAGGGGTGGCGCAACGGGGACAATAGAGAATCACCCGCCGTCCTTCGTAAACCAAGCCCTTTTCCCAAAGTGACTTAAAACCCCACCAAACTGATTCTATGAAAGTGTTGTCCATGGTTTTGTAGGAATGCTCCATGTCAACAAAACGGCCAATACGCGAGATGAATTTTCGCCACTCGGCGTCAAATCTTAAAACAGCGCTGCGGCAAGCGGCACAGAATTTATCGATACCTAAACTCTCAATCCCCTTCTTACCTCCTTGAATCTGAAGTTCCTTCTCGACAATATTTTCAATCGGTAATCCGTGACAATCCCAACCCCAGATACGCTCCACCCGATAACCCTTCATCGTGAAATACCGCGGAATTACATCCTTGAGAGTTGAACCGAGTAAGTGCCCGTAATGGGGCAAACCGGTGGCAAAAGGAGGCCCATCATAGAAAACATAATGTTTATCCCTCGGACGAGAAGCTATCGACCTCTCAAATATCTTATTTTTTTCCCAAAAATCAACTATTTTTAGTTCCCGATCAACTACTTGATCAAGTTTATCGTCCATATATTCTTAATACTTTCGTAAGCCTGGTCCATCTTGATAGCTTTATAAATTAGAACCAAAGTTACAAAAAAACCAATCATGAAGAGTATCGCTAAACGGCTGTACAAGAAGTTGTCTTTCACTTAAGTTTATTATGGACAACAGTAGCAAACGAGTCAATCAAAAGACTATACTAATTTGGTGAGTATCTATACAAAAACTGGAGATAACGGGAAAACATCACTTAGAAACGGTGAAAGGGTCGGAAAAGAAAGCTGCTTAATCAGCGCGCTCGGAGACCTTGATGAACTAAATTGCCTGCTTGGCCTCTCTATTAAATTTATTAAAAACAAGGAAGTTAATAAATATCTAACCACCCTTCAGAATCTCATTTTCAACATCGGCGCCGAAATAGCCATTGGTAAACGAGCCACGCGTGGTAACTTTCACCATCTGGGTGAGGAAAATATTTCAAATCTTGAAAAAAATATTGATAGGATTGAAAAACAACTCTCGCCACTAAAAGCCTTTATTCTTCCGGGAGGCTCAAAAGGGGCGTCCTTACTACACCTTGCCAGAGCTGTCTGCCGCCGCGGCGAACGAAATATCGTGGAACTTTACAACTTAGAAAAGATAAAAAATAAAGCGATACTGCCCTTTATGAACCGCCTTTCCGATTTTCTTTTCGTTTTAGCGCGAATGGAAAACAAGAGAACAAAAAATCCTGACGTTGCGTGGAATAAAAACTAGCAAACACTGTAAGAACAAGAATAGCACTTCTTACAGCCTTCTTCGTTTACAAAAGTTGAGTTCCCGCACTCCGGGCAGAGGTCTCCCAATTTCGTTTTATTAAGAAAGTCCAAAGATGTAAACCCTTCAAGAACATGGCTTTCTTCGCTACTGCTCGCGCTCGTTGCCTCGTCTTTTCCGTTATTTATTCCTAAATCCTTAGCCAAAATCTTTGCCACCGCGTCCGGAAGAGAGCTGACCTTAGATTGACCAAAACCGACGGAAAGCCTGCCGCCGATTCCGGAGAGTTGGTCAATTATCTCTAAAGCGGTAAGTTTCGGATTGGGAGAACTCCTTAGCCACCCGGAAATAAGTCTGCCTAAAGCCTCCGAAATAGCTGACATATCAGAACCGGCCTTGCCTACAGTCGCGAAGACCTCAAAAATATTATCTCCGCCATTACGGTTTACCGTGATAAAGGCCGTCCCTTGAGGAGTCTTCATCTTATAAGTGGAACCGCTCAATTTTTCGGCTCTATCTTTTGTAACCGCGTGCGTACTCTCCACCGGAACTTTCACGTTCTCGGATTTTTTCTTTTCATGAGTCTCATTGGTTTCTAGGACAACCTCTTGGCGTGATCCGGTAACATAGACGGTCAAACCTTTACAACCGAGTTTCCAAGCCATCATATAAGTCTTTTTTACTTCTTCCACCGTGGCCTTTTCAGGAAAGTTACATGTTTTAGAAATAGAATTATCAATGAATCTCTGAATCGAAGCTTGGGTTTGTATGTGTTCTTCGGCGGTTATATCAGAACTTACGACAAAAGTATTGCGGATCCACTCGGGCAAAGATTTAATTTCCAGGCAGGTTCCTTTTTTAATAACTTCTTCGATAACCTCTCTTCGCGCTCCGTCCTTAAGATCACTTTCGGCTAAAGCTTCCTCAAAAAGAGGGCTAATGTAAGTAAGACTCATCTTGTTCTCATCCATGGCTGCTTGGTAGACGTTACGGATGTAGGCAAGAGCAAAAACCGGTTCACAACCGTACCCTTCTATACCCGCCACTGTCGAAATCGTTCCCGTGGGGGCGACGGTCGTTTGGGCGCCGTTGCGGACACCATACTGACGCATATCTGTAATAAGGCCTTTCCAATCCAGGCTAGGACGGCCAAAATCGTGAGTATATTCATTTAGGGGTGTTGGAACCTGAAACTTAAATTCATCACGGTCATAGATACTGCCTTTAATGGCCGGGAAAGGGCCTCGGCCGCGGGCAAGTTCAACACTTTCTTTAAGCGCGAAGTAACGCATAAATTCAGCTACCTGGGCGGAGAATTCGACTCCTTCTTGGCCGCCGTAACGAATTTTCAGCGCGTACATCGCGTCACTTAGTCCCATGAACCCTAAGCCGATGCGCCTGACTAGATGAGCAGCTTTCTCAAGCTCCGGAACTTCTGGGACATAATTGTTGGCGTCGACGACGTTATCAAGAAAATGAGTCGCGACCGCGAAAGATTCGGCCAATTTATCCCAATCCAAAACCGCTCCTTTTTCAGTTTTTTTAATATGTTGGGCGAGATTCACGGATCCTAAACAGCAGTTTTCATAAGGGCCTAACCACTGCTCACCGCAGGGATTAGTCGCTTCTAGGTTATAAAGATGAGGGACAGGGTTGGTCCGATTAGCCGCGTCAATAAATAAGGCACCGGGTTCACCATTACGGTATGCAAACGTCACGATCTCATCAAGAAGTTCTCGGGCCCTGACTTTTTCCCAAACTTCTCCATTGCGCGGGTTGATTAAATCAAAATAACCATCAGCTTCGACGGCTTCCATGAACTTATCAGTTATGGCAATAGAAATATTGAAGTTACGAATCGTCCCTTCCCGAGCTTTACATTTTATAAATTCCCGAATGTCCGGATGATCTACACGCAGCACACCCATGTTGGCGCCCCTTCTGACCCCACCTTGAGAAACAACGCCGAAGGCGGCGTCATAAATACTTAAGAACCCAACCGGCCCTGACGCCTTACCCATACTTTTCTTTACTAAGTCACCCTTGGGACGAAGGCGACTAAAGGAAAAACCGTTACCACCACCGGTTTGTTGGATCAAGGCGGCCGCGCGCAAAGTTGAAAAAATACCATCAGTCTCTTTACCCATGTCATCACTGACAGGTAGAACGAAACAAGCCGCTAATTGGCCTAAAGGGGTCCCCGCGCCGGTAAATGTCGGGCTGTTGGGAAAAAATCTTTTCGAGGAAATAAGATTAAAAAAAGCGCGTTCTGTCTGCTCGATAGTTCCGTACTTACGATCCGGTTCGGCAACGGCCTCTGATATACGCGTAAACATCGAGGTGGCGTCTTCAACAGGCCGGCCATCTTCACCCTTCCGAAGATATCTTTTCTCTAGAATTTTATAAGCGTTATCGGAAAAAGTGATATCCCTATTTCTATCTTTCAGTATTTTTATTTCAGGCAGAAAGTCGTACATAGATCTTTTTGGTGAACTAAATCTCTCACTTGATAGCACCCCTAGTCAAGAGACTTTTTTCCTTGCAGCGGAGAGCTTAAAATTTTTTCGTTTGGCGGAGAAAAGATGGGATGTCAAACCTGTCTCCCGAAGCAGTACCTTCTTCAGAAGTTAGTGTTTCTGCCTCGGTTTTAAGAGTAGAAACAACCTCCTTGGGTAAAGAAGTTTCCGAGACTTTAGATTGAAGCTCAAACCCGGTCGCGATAACCGTAATCTTTATTTGATCACCTAAACTTTCGTCTATCGCCGCCCCAAAAATTATATTCGCCTCCGGGGAAGCCTCCTGCGAAATTATCTTGGCGGCTTCGTCAACCTCGTACATCGATAGGTCACTGCCACCAATGATATTGAAAAGTATTCCGGTGGCGCCGCTTATAGAAACGTCGAGTAATGGGGAAGAGATGGCATTTCTAGCCGCCACAACAGCGCGGTTCTCGCCGGAACTCATGCCGATGCCCATTAAAGCCGATCCGGCGTTAGTCATAACCGTCTTCACAACCGCGAAATCAACATTTATTAGGCCGGGCAATACAATTAAATCTGATATTCCTTGCACACCGGAAGTTAAAATAGAGTCCGCTAACCTAAAGGCTTCGAGGATCGTCATTTTCTTTTCGACAATTTCCAGAAGTTTCTGATTAGGGATCGTGATCAAGGCGTCAACTTTATCTCTAAGAGCAATTGTCCCTTCCTCCGCTACGTCGCTGCGTCGGCTACCTTCGAAAGAAAATGGCTTCGTCACGACGCCAACCGTCAGAGCGCCAATCTTCTTGGCAATTGAAGCCACAATCGGCGCTGCCCCCGTACCGGTACCACCGCCCATGCCGGCGGTGATAAAGACCATATCCGCTCCCTCTATCGCCGACTTTATTTTTTCGCTTGATTCTTCGGCCGCTTTTCTACCAATTTCCGGATTAGCGCCACTCCCCAGCCCTTTAGTTAAATCTTCACCGATTTGCACCTTCAGTGGCGCGCTATTTATCGAAAGAGCCTGCTTATCCGTGTTGATGGCAATAAAGTCAACGCCGCGGATCGTCCCACTACTCATCATTGATGTAATAGCATTACATCCCCCACCGCCGACGCCGACGACTTTTATTTTTGCGAATTTTTCTACTTCCGGTTTGATTAGCATTTTAGTTAATTTAAAATTTAAAAATCAAAATGAAAAATGACAATTCAAACTTTAAAATTAATTTTTACACTTTACATTGTCATTTTGCACTTTGATCTTTACACTTTGCACTGAAAAAGCAAATAAACCAGAAAAAATATTATTGTTGATTGAGGGGCAGTACTTAGTTTAAAAATTAAACCAAATCAGGGCAGAAAAGATTTTATAAATCCGATAGCCTTAGAAAATACGGAACCGGCTCGGCCTCTTAGCGCCTGACGAGAGGTTGCGACGCTATTCTTAGCTCCGAAAAGGACTAAACCGACGGAGGAAGCGAAAGCCGGACCATTCACCTCATCAATCAGCCCCGTCACCCCGGTGGGATAACCGATACGGACCGGCATTTTAAAAACATTACGTGCTACCTCCACAGTACCACGAGTATCAGAAGCTCCGCCAGAGAGAACAATCCCCCCCGGTAATTTTCCAACCATACCACTCTTTTTAATCTCTACGGAAACCAGCGAGAATATCTCCGTTAACCGTGCCTTAATAATATCATCAAGCAGCTTCCGCGATATCGAAGCGCTTTGATTAGGAAGGCTGCCACTATCTAGCGAAAGTTCCGGAATAATAAATTCAGTGCCATCCTTAGTTGTTTCGAAAGGAAGCGGCATATTACTAACTCCGGACAGCTTGAGCTTTATTTTTTCGGCCGTTTCCAGAGAAGTACGTAGGCCGATGGCCAAATCGTTTGTAATGTTCTGCCCACCAATCGGTAAGACTGAGCAATAAACGGGACTGCCGTTGCTAAAAATAATCAACTGGGTAGTACCACCGCCAATGTCAGCTAAAATTGTGCCTAACTCTTTTTCCGTATCAGAAAATGTCGATTGTGAAGCGGCCACTCCCGCGAAAACCAATTCGTCGACATCAACCCCCACCTGCTGAACGCACTTTACTAAATTCTTCATTGAGGTCGCGGAACCGTATATTATATTTGTTTCAACCTCAAGTCGAACACCACTCATCCCGACCGGATTTCTGACACCGTCTTGGTTATCGACAATGAAGCCACGTGGCAGAACATGAATTACTTCCTGATTACCCGGTATAGACACAGCCTGAGCGGCTTCCGTCGCTCTAAGAACGTCTTCAGCCGTTATCTCACCTTCCTGATGAGCGACAGCCACAACCCCCTTCGAGTTTAACGAGGTTATGTGTGACCCGTTAACCAAAACGAAAGCTTGTGAAACCGCGTAACCCGCCATTCTCTCGGCCGCTTCAAGACTGGCGGCAATTGCCCCAACAGCACCATCAATGTCAACAATGACGCCTTTTTTAACTCCACGAGAAAGGACAGAGGAAACGCCAATTACCGAAATCCTCTCGTCAGAGACCTGAGCTATTATTGTACAAACTTTGGAAGAACCTATATCGATACCGGTTACAATTCTCTCTTTGGCCATATATTAAAAGGCAAAACCCACTTTTTTTGCTACTTGAATTCTACCACAGGGTTTTTGAAACGTAAATCAATTTTAGCAATGCCTTTACCTTCAATACGATATTTCTCGATAATCATTTTAAGAATCTCCACTTGATAGTCGACCTCTTTTGTTGGAGTTAACCAAACGAAGCTTTTATCTTTAAGTACAACCAAGATATCCCCGTATATTCTTATAATCAGTGAAGCAGAAATATCGGTTGTTTTCATCTGTGAAACAACATTAATCATAAATTTATCTAATGGCCTGTTCAGTAAATTACCCAAAATAGCGCTGCCTTCATCCGTAACTAATACGGCCATCCCGGAAATCGACGCTTTATAGAAAATCAATCCGGATTTATCAACCAATAAACGCTGGCTCGTGGATCTTTCCTCTTTCACGGACAGCTCTATTGCCGCTGACGGAGTGGATTGAAAATCAGACGGCGCAGTAATAAGCATAGCCACAGGATCGCGCTCTGACACGTAAACCGAAATTCTCCTGGGTAAGTTACGTAGCAACCGGGTACCAGCAATCGAGAGATATTCTTTTTTAAGAGCTGATAAAGCCGTCCCTTCATTCAACCAAAAAATGTTCTTCCCAATAAAGGCGCTCTTGATACGATCTTTAATTGATTCCGAGTCATAACCGTAACCCTCGAACAGAACCGAAATACTTTGCACCTTAAAAGTATCAGATTTAAAGACGAGGAAAAAAATCGCTGATAGAACAAACAAACTTATAAGAAAACGGGAAAAAGCTAAAATACTTAGAGGAGTGAAAAAATGCCTGGCGCTGATTTTCGCGGGCCTTTGCAAAAACCGAAATTTTCTTCTAAAAATTCTTGATAAAAATACCATGAAGCTAGCCTCGATTATCTAACAGCGCCATTATCATTTCCGCTATAGCTTCAGCGCCGTTAAGAGGAAATTCCTTAGAAAATTCACTCGCCTTTTTTCGATAGAATTGATAGTTAGATGATAAGTCTTCGAGAATAGAAAAAACTTTTTCCTCATTAAGATTCTTCTCTTCCAGTAAGACGGCGCCGCCGCCGCTTGAGAGAAATCGCGCGTTTAATTCTTGTTCGTTTCGTGAAGACCAAGATATCGGTATAAGAAGTGAGACCTTGCCTAAGGCGCCTATTTCGTAAACGGCGTTGGCACCGGCCCGGCTAATAACTATATCAGCCCTGGCGAAAGCAGAACCGATTTCCTCCGAGGTGAAAAAATCCTTTACCAAATACCTCTCCCTTAACTCCGGCGATAAATTTTCCCGAAGCTTTAAAAGGCTGTCGAAGTCGTTGTAAACGGAGGAACTGCCACATTGATGGATAACGTTGTAAGACGATAGAAATAGAATAATATTTTTCTCTACGAAGCTATTAACCTTGTGGGAACCTTGCTTTCCTCCCGTGATGTATAGAGTCTTACGCTCATCAGCAAAACAAAACAATCCTCTATCGGCAAATATCTCGGACCTTAGAGGATTACCAACTAAACATATTTTATCCTTGGGAAAAAACTTACTAGAACTGGCAAAGCTGATAAATATTTTTCGGGCAAACTTTGAAATAAAAAGGCTGGCTATACCCGCCACTGTCGTCTGCTCATGTGTCACAATCGTAATTCTAAGTAGCCAAGCAGAAAATACAACAGGAACAGCCAAATATCCACCAAAAGAAATAACCATATCCGGCCGTATTTTCAGGAGATAAATAAACGCTTGTAAAAACCCCAAAGGTATTCTTATTAACTTTAAGGGGTGGTATGTCTTGTGAAACTTACCGGCACTTAAATCGAAGAAGGGTATTCCTAAAGCAGTGACCTCCTTATACTCGGCACTGGTATTAGCATCGGCCCACATCGAATACTTATGGCCAATCCAAAAAAATGATAAATTTCTTGATAACTTTTTTGAAAAGAGTTTTAGAGCCTCAATAACGGAAAGGGCTGGTGTGTGGTGTCCTCCGGTTATAACAATTTTTAACATTACGGCCTACCTTTACCTTGAGAGACTTGACGACTCATGTTGAGAATAATTCCTAATGCGAAGAGATTAACCACTAATGAAGAACCACCGTAACTAATAAGCGGCAGAGGCACGCCTGTCAATGGAGCTAAGTGCGTCATGGAAAATAAATTAAGAAAAACTTGAAGTCCAATGAAACTAATAATACCGGCACCCAGCAGCCTTCCAAACTCGTCGTTGAGGCGACCAATAATATTAAGTGATCTGTAAATCAGGAAAAAAAACAGGGCAATCATGATGGTTGTACCAACAAAACCGAATTCCTCCCCGACGATAGAAAAAATAGAATCAGTAGAAACTTCGGGAACGTAACCGTATTTCTGGACCGATTTACCGAAACCTAATCCGGTAAAACCGCCGGAACCGATCGCGATCAATATTTGATTTATTTGGTAACGTGACGATAGGACATCGCTGCTGGAGGGCTTCAAGAAAGACAGAAAACGTTCTCGGCGATACGGCGAAGTCATGATAAAACCGACGCCCATAACAGATAAAAACAAAACTATCAGAAACAGCCATTTAAGGCTTCTTCCCGAAACAAAGTAAATTGATAAAAAAATACCCACTAGCAACATGGCTGTACCAAAATCAGGTTGTAGTAGAACCAGATTACCTAAAAGTAGAGCTCCCGCGAATGACTGTGAAATAGCGTTTCCGAAATATAAAACGAGAGAGGTTAAAAGCAGTAGCAAAGACACTTTAAAATCTGATCTTAGCAGCAGTAAACTAAAAATGAGAGAGGAAACAACAATAAATTTTAGTAATGGGCCGCTGAATCTCCGTTTAGAAGCTAGTAGTGAGGCGACAAAAAGAGAAAGTGCTAGTTTTGAAAACTCTGACGGCTGAAAGCTTAACCGGCCTAGCACAGGAATTTGAGGAAGAGGCTTGCCGTTGAGAAAAATCCAACGATAGGCTCCGTTAATTTTCGGAGCCACTGTCTGATAAATCTGAAGAATCGGTTCCGGTAGAAATTTATTGGAACCCAATATCAGCAGCAAAATAAAACTGCCGAAGAAGATTAGCATCATGTATTTCTCGAAAATGTGATAATCAATCGCGGAGGCGGCGAAAGCGGCAAGAAGGGCCACGATAACCCAAAAAGAATGCAATATTAAAAAGTAGTATTTTCCTCCGAATAAATCCGACGCGTAAACGACGGATGAGTCGTAAACCATCACAATCCCAAATAAAAGAAGTGAGAATACCACCAGAAGCAACGTCAGATCAGGAACCCTTTTAACTTTTAAAAATTTTCTCATAAATCCTACTTCACAATTGATAGAAGAACTCCGAGGAGGGAAAGAAATGCGCCGAGTAACCAAAAACGCATCGTCACCTTCGTCTCGGGCCAGCCGCAGAGTTCGAAGTGGTGATGTATCGGAGCCATTCTAAAAACTCTTCTTCCGTAGAGCTTAACGGACGCGACCTGTAAAATCACGGAAGTCATTTCTACAACAAAAACACCACCCATGATTAACAAAACAAGTTCTTTATGTAGCAGCATCGCCACCACGGCCGCGGTCGCGCCGAGCGCGTGTGAGCCAACATTACCCATAAACACACGAGCCGGATAAAAATTAAAGTACAAAAAAGCGAGTAATGAACCGACGATGGTCGCGGAAAATATCGCCAAGCCAATCTGGTTTTGGATCAGAGCGATCGCGCTAAGAGAGGCGAAAAGCAGACTAAGAAGCCCACCGGCCAAACCGTCTAAACCGTCGGTAACGCCGACACTATTAAGAAAAAAGGTAAAGATTAGCACGATAAGTATCGGATACAGGAACCCAATATTGATATCTCCTAAAAAAGGTAGCCAAACCGTATTCCAATCGAGCTTAAAGTAAAACCAAAGGGCTAAAAAAGTTCCAATCGCCGCTTGAAACAAAAATTTCTGGTAGCTTTTTAGTCCAATATCATCCTTTGAACCTAAGGCCCGAAAAATCTCTTTGAAGATACGCCAGGGGAAGGAAATAAAGTTACGAATTTTAGATAAAGGTGTCCGAGCTTCTTTTGATTTGATTACTAATGATTGTCTGAAAAAATTGATCAGGAACGATTTACGGTGAATCTTAAAAATATCCTCCAAGATACCTAAAATCCCGGCGGCGATAAGAGCAAAAATGGGAAGATAAGTTTCCGCCCTTGAGAGGTTGAATAAAAGATTAACGGCGGAAACAGCGATGATAATAAGAATACCCGCCATGGTTGGCGTTCCTTCTTTTACGAGATGACTTTGAGGTCCATCTGCTCTTATCGCTTCCCGAATTTGAAACCTATAAAGTATATTTATGATGAAAGGAGCCAAAAGAAAGGTAAAAACAAAAGAGCCAACGGTAAATATTAAAACCTTAATCATACAAAGATTATTATAGTCCTACCTCTATTTCAAAGATATGATGCAATATAAAACACAAAAACACGTTGTATATCACATAATCCATACGATTATGTATAAGGGAGAGGCTGCGCTAAAATATAACTATGATCATTAAACTAGAAAAAGGGGTGTCAATCAATTATGAAGTTTACGGAACGGGTAAGCGTTTGCTTATCTTACACGGCTGGGGGGATAGTCTGCGCGCCTTTGACTTGGTAACAGAGGCGCTTTCTAAAAACTTCCAACTAATACTCCTTGATCTTCCAGGATTCGGCCAAAGCTCGTCATTACCACGCCCATTCACGCTTGATGATTACGCGCAGACAGTTGAAAAGTTTCTAACCGCGCTCGAGATAAACGAAGTGTCTGTTCTTGGCCATTCGTTCGGAGGAGCTATCGCCGTAAAATTGGCAATCTTCTCGAATAAAGTGAGACGGCTCGTTTTAGAGGATAGCTCGGGAATTAGGAACAAAAGTCTGTCGATCAAACTTAAGATTTACATTTATAAAATTCTCAAACTAATACTAAGTGAAAGGTACAGAGAAAAATTAAGACATATCTTGGGATCTAGTGATTACCGCGACGCCGGTGTCTTAAGAAGTACCCTCGTAAAGATCGTGAGCGAGGATCTTCAGCATGTGGCTTCTAAAATTGCCATACCCACTTTAATGATTTGGGGAAGAAACGATAAGGAAACCCCAATAGAACAAGCGAGAATCATGAAAAATGAGATAAAAAATTCATCGCTCCGAATTATTGAGGAAGCAGGGCATTTTCCACACCTGGATAAACCCGAGGAATTCATAAAAGCAGTCATTGAATTCCTTAAAGAGGCTCAACCATCCCAATAGGGTTAGACCCTAAAAGGGTCTAACCCTCTAACTCTAGGCTGATTAGGAACAGGCACTACTATGTTAATAAAAGATCAACTTTACGCCCTTCAATCTTTAGAATACGAGCCGGACAGGTTTATAAAATGGATTTTACAAAATCCTGTTAAATTTAATTTAGAAAAAAAGAAAAAACTGGTCTACACCGGGAAAGCTAAAACTTTGCTTTTTATCTCGGCGTTAATCCCGCTGGTTTTAGTTATCATAATGAGAACATCAGTGATTTGGGTACTGGCGGCGCTGGCCGCTTATCTTTTGGCCCCATGGTTATACCTTATCCCCGCCTTATTAATAATCAAACTTTACGAAATACCTAATAGAATCAAAACGATCAGAGAAGCGAGGAATATTTTATCCGGTAATCCTAATCTTACTGTCATTGGCATTACGGGAAGTTACGGTAAAACGACGGTCAAAGAAATGTTAAAAACAGTCCTTGCGAAAAAATATAAGGTTCTTAGCACCCCAAAAAGTTTCAATACTCTTTTCGGAATTTCCCAAGTAATTAAGGAGCAGTTAAAACCGGAACACGAAATATTTATTGTCGAAATGGGGGCTTACAAGATTGGGGAAATCGCGGAGCTTTGCCGGATGGTCAAACCTAAAATCGGTATTCTGACAGGAATCACTAATCAGCACCTAGAACGCTTCGGATCTGAAGAAAATATTATTAAAGCAAAGTATGAGCTTATCGAATCCTTACCGATCAGCGGCCTTGCCGTCATCAATATCGATTCAATCCCATGCCGAGATATCTACTCCAAAACAAAACTTTCCAAAGTTGGCTATTCGCGTGACGGCCAAGCGGACATCAGCGCGACTGGTGTTAGCACATCAATTCTTGTCAACATGCCCCTAATAAAATTCGGGGTTATTGTCAATTCTTCGACACTACGTAGCGCCGAAGTGCTGAACGGGTTGGAACTTAAGGTACCGGGCGAACACAATGTGAGTAACGCCCTGGCTGCCATCGCCATCGCTCTCTATCTAAATGTTCCAACAGAGAAAATTAGATCTGCTTTATCCGAAGTTAACAGTCCAGAACATCGATTGCAAATTATCACCAATCCGAACGGTACCGTTATCGTTGATGACGCCTACAGTAGCAATAAAGAAGGCGCCCGCGCGGCTATAAATCTCGTTAAAAAATTCGCGAATAAACCAAAAATTATCGTTACTCCGGGACTTGTTGAACTGGGGAAAGCTCAATTTGAAGAGAATAAAAATCTTGGGGAGCTAATCGCGGAAAACTTTGATTTCGCGGTGATTGTTAACAAAACCAACTACCAATCATTACTTTCCGGCCTTAAAGAAAGCGGGTGGGTTGAAGAAAGTGTGTCATCTAAAGAAAAACCATCTTCAAGTGTTTTAGCGCCGATCGTTGCTCAAACACTTGAAGATAGAAAGTTGATCTTTACCGCTGACAACTTAGAAAAAGTAACAAAAGAAATCTTGCCAAAACTTATTAAACATGGCAGCCTTATCCTTTTCGAAAACGATCTACCGGATATTTACGAGTAAAAACAAAAATCCCCAATTCTATAAAGGACCTACCTTTTCGGCGTGGGCTTTAAGAGAAATGTTAATCAGTTCATCTAGAAATTTAGTAGTGTTAAAACCAGCTTCAGCCGCTTGAAGCCATAGAGCTGTCGAGGGCGTCATCGCTGGCGGATTATTCGGCTCAAGAATAACCACTCCCCGACCTTCAACCCAAAAAGAGTCAATTCGGCTATAAATTTTTAGTCCGAGAGATCTAAAAACTTTTATTGAAATCTCCTTAATCTTTTCGATAGATTCCTCCGGAAGCCTTGGCGGTGTAATCATTCTCGCCCCACCGGGTAAAAATTTCTCTTCGGCCGTTAAAAAATCACCCTCCTTAAGTAATTCTGATGGCGGTAGAGCCTTCACTTCTTCGTCTAAACCGTAAACTAGAGTCGTCAGTTCCGTACCAGCCAAAACTTCTTCCACGAGAATGATATTGTCATATTTAAAGGCATTATCGAAAGCTCTATCTATCTCGTCTCTTTTTCTTAACTTGCAAAGGGCCGTCGAACTCCCCTCCCTTGAAGGTTTAACCATGAAAGGATAACCGAGTTTCTTCTCTACATCTTCAATAACATTCCTTGATTCTTGATTCCAGATTCTTGATTCTACTGCCACGGACTTCGGAACATCAATACCTTCGGCAGTAAGTATTATTCTCTGCCGATACTTGTCCATCGAAAGGGCACCACCTAAAACAGAAGCGCCATTGTTAGGTATCCCTAAAATTTCAAAAAGTCCAACGAAAGCTTCCTCGCCAAATTTTCCGTGCAGAGCTATAAAAGCGAAGTCAATGAGTGATTTTAAATCTTCGTAGAAAACAGCTTGCGAGGCATCTTCTAAAGAGGCGGTAACATCCGCAGTCGTATTTTTCCACAGAAGGCTTTCCTCAACGATCCAAAGGTGTCTTTTGTCGTCTACAAAAATCGGAATAACATCATATTTTTCACGATCGAGATTATTATAAACATGCCGAGCGGATTCAAGCGATATTTCCTTCTCGGAAGATGCCCCGCCCATGAAAAGGCCGATACGTAATTTATTTCCCAGCTCGGTGTGGCTCTGTTCCTGCACCAGAGGGTGCAAAACCGTACACGGTCCGGTCCGAAGTACTATTGGAGTTACCGTCGTCACAATTTTTAGATTATCTTTTATCTCATCCATTAAAATCCTCAACTATTTCCATTTTTTGGTCGATTACCTTTTCGTTTTTATCAAAAGAAAACTCGGCTTTAAGTTTCTTGCCTTCCAAAGCAATCGGCAGCCAAATTTTATCGTCATCCCACATCTGATCATAAGGTAGACTACCTTTAGAAAACCACCTCGGCGCCATCTCTTCGCCTTCGGTAGGCTCTCCTGTCCAATCATCACTACTGTAGACGTGGACCACTTGATCCCAATTCTTTTCCTTATCCGCAAACGGAAAAAGGAAAGTAATTTCCGCTACTTTGTTGATGTCACCCAAATTAACCCCTATTTCTTCTTTAACCTCTCTCCTCACACAATTGGTTGGATTCTCATCAACACCTACTTTTCCACCAAAACCATTCCACCTATTAACACCAAAACCGCGTTTTTTTAAACCCAAACAGACTTCATCACCTTTAATCAGAAAACATAAAGTTGTGTTTCTCATAACAGACCTCTCTTATTTTTATGAGCATCCATTGCCATTTCGACGATTTTTCCGACTAACATTCTCGGTGTTAGAGGCGTTGAAATTTTCTTACCGGTAAAGCGATCATCAAGTTCAATCCTAAACTTTGAAGCTTGTTGAAAAACAAATGAGGACGGAACCATGATAGTTCCGGTGTGAGGTTCGGTAACATAAATATCTGCATGGTTTAAGGTCAAATCGGACATGCTTGAACGAATCGGACCCGCAAGGCCGCTGTTGTCACATCCGGATCCCGGATCCGGAAGTTGCCGTGGTGCCTTGGAAACGACGAA
>CAYHYS010000005.1:0-19588 GCA_964360905.1 uncultured Candidatus Saccharibacteria bacterium
AGCCTTTAGTCCCGGACGGGGATCCGGGACGGAATCCAGTCAGGATGGATCCCGCGTCAAGCGCGGGATGACGGGCAGTGCGATTTCGTGATGTGAGTTGTATAGGCCCTGTTTCATCCAACAACCACTTTTCTTCCGGGTAATCAGAGATTTTTGTCATTTTTCGTAAAGGTACTTATCTATATTCTTGGAAAGATCCCTTGGTCCGCCGCTGATCTTAAGCCGCGTTAAGCCAGAGAGAGGTTTTTGCTTTAATCTTCGTACTTCCTCTCTAACCCCTTTGGCAATAAAACGTCTTAAGACTTCGGCCATCGGTTTTTTTTCCCTGCCCGCGATCGTCTTAGCGGCCTGGTGAAGTTCATCCGGTATATAAACTTGAGTTCTAATCATAGCCATATTATGTGTTTGTTGTATATGTCTGTCAAGTCAAGAAACACCCTTCCCCACCGCCTGGCTAATACTGGTAAATCCATCTTTCTTTAAAAGCTCGACTAAACCTTGGTTAATTTGCCCGATGAGTTGCGGTCCTTCGAAAATCATGCCCGTAATGAGTTGGATAAGATTAGCCCCGAGGCGTATTTTTTTATAAGCATCAGCCGCGGAAAAAACCCCACCCAATCCCACGATCACCGATTTGCCGCCGGTTCTTCGGTAAACGTGAGCGATTTGCGCATTGGCTAAATCTTCAACCACTTTACCGCTTAAGCCCCCTTTTTCCGGAATTTTCGCGCCGGCGAGTTTCGGATTATTTCTATTTTTAGTCAAATTGCTGCAGATGTAACCGCAGATCATGTGCTTTGAGGCAACTTCCAAGAGCCCATCGAGCTCATTCATCGTCAAGTCCGGAGGCAGTTTTAGGAAGATGGGCTTTCCTGAGGTGCGGGTGGCACGAACGGAGGGGGTCCCGTCGAGCGCCCGCAATGACAATAAGGACGTCTGACGGGACGAGGGAGTGGCAGGACCCGCCTCAACATTATCAATCGCCGTCAGCAGCTCATCGAGACTTTCGGGAGTCGTAAACGGCAATCCGCCGAAAGCGTTGGGGCAGCTGATGTTGATCGTCGTGTAATCGCCGACCGGCAGCATCGTCTTATACGCTTTAACGTAATCGGCAATCCCCGCCGCGCGCTCCGCCGTGGCCGCGCAGTTAGTTTTGGCGACACTGATGCCAATGGGAAACTCAAATTTAAGCTTTGATAGTCGGGAAGAAATGGCCTCGCAACCTTCGTTCTTAAGTCCGTAGTAGACGACCAAACTCTTTTGATCCGGCAGCCGCCACAGACGCGGTTTCGGATTACCCTCACACCTCTGCCCCGTAATTGAACCAACTTCAGCGAACCCGAATCCGATTGATGGCAGAATTTGAGTCAGCCGCGCGTCTTTATCGAATCCGGCCGCCAGTCCAATCGGATTTTTGAACTTGATGCCTAGAATTTCCTGCTCGAGGACCGGATTTTGGTAAGAAAAGAGGAGAGAAGTCTTCCACTTCGTAATTGGGTTATCTCCAAGAATCACTCCCATTTTGGTCATTCCATCGTGAACATCTTCCGGGTCGAAAAGAAAGAAATATTTTTTAAGAATTTTGGTGTAGAGAAAATGGATAATCCCCGCTTTGAGTTTAAATAAGGTTTCCACAGAATTAATTCTACCCGCAATGATCCTAACCATCAACTTATGTATACAGCTCACATTATGAAAATACACTAACCCGTCATCCTGAACTTGTCAGTCTTCGTCTGATCCGGCGTAGACGGAATTCAGGATCCATTATGATTGGATTCCGTCCCGGATCCCCGTCCGGGACTAAAGGCTTTAACGGAGGCCGGAATGACGATGGTGCGGTATCAGGATGTGAATTCTATAGCCATTGTAACCATCAACTTAGACTAAACTTAAATTATCTCACCACCACCCTTGCTACCATGATTCGAATCATAGTAGCACTCGCCTTCCGTGGCTTTCTGCCAACGAGGCCTCTAACCATCAACTAAATTATCGCTGTGATATCTTTGATACTATGATACGTATCATAGTATCAATATAAAAACCCACCCCTAACCACACTAACCCTCCGGTCTTTAACGCTAGCCCTTTAGGATTCAATCCCACTCAATTCCAACCCTCCGGGTTAAGAGTGGTTTAGGTTGCAACCACGGCCACGAAAAAAATTCGATCTCTCACATAACTAAATTCTAACCCGCCGGGCTTTAACGATAGCCCCCTTGAGGGCTTTTCGGTAGTTTTTACGATAATCCTTTAGGACATTTAGGACTTTCACGCTAATCCTTTAGGACCTGTGGATTAAAAGTGTTTTACCCATCAGTGCCATCTTGCCGTCCGATCGGACGGCAATACGTCACCATTTAGCATTTAACTCAATTCCAACCCGCCGGGCTTTCCGGTAATCCTGTGGACTTTCAGGATAGTCCTGTGGATTAGAATTCATCCAAAGAAAAATCCAGTCCAGATAACGCGGCCTCAAAACCCTTACGATCGTAAGTAAAATGGTGCCGGTTCGAAATTCAACCACTGGGGGGGGGTAAAATGATTTTGGTGCAACCACAGAGCCACAGGATTTAAAGAGCTCTCTGTCAAATCTTATAACTAAAAAATCAATTCCAAGAATCTAACCCCTGGATTACCTATAGAAAAAGGTGGTTACTACAGAGCCATCAAAATCTCCGCGAGGCGAGGCCTTGAAGAAGTTTACCGCCGAGTTAGGAAATAGATTGGAAGAAGTCTTTAGAAGCCGCTTCCCTCTCGGAAGCAACTTTATCACCTTTCGGCAGAAAGACATCCTCTAAAGATATGAGGGAGCTGCCGTTAATCGTCTCCCCGAGAGCGATTTTTTGAATAGCAAAGGAAGCGGCCACTCCGCAAAGAGCGATCGAGCTGCCGAGCTGCGGCCAAGTGTAGAGAGTCTTGCCAATTTCTAAAAGAGAGCGGGTCTTGCGCTGCGAAACATTCTTTAAATCCACGATTTGAGCGACGGCTTTCAGCCTCTCTTTGCCAACCAGTTTCCTCTTCAGTATTTTTTCTAAAGTGGCGCCGTCGACCCGTCCTAAAAATGGTTCTACGGAAGAGTCAATGTCATAACGTTCAAGATCAAGAAGAACCCCTTGCCCACAGTCGGTCACCATCACCACCGGCACCTTATACTTCTTAGCTATAAGTCTTATCCTCAATTTAAGAAATAGATCATCAATAGCATCGACGATAACCCCAAGTCTCGGTTCTTTAAGGAAAAAATCCTCCAGGTTTTGAGCATTAACACCCTGAGGGTGAAATACTATTCGGCTGTAGGGATCAATCTCGTATATTTGCCGAGCCGCCAGATAAGCCTTGTTGAGACCTAAATCAGAAACAGAGGCCCGAATCCGATTCATGTTAGAAAGAGAAAGATTATCGTGATCCGCTAACTTTATGATCCGACTTCCTCCCGTCAGAGCCAAGGTCAAAGCGATCGAATTACCAACACTAAGGCCGGCCACCCCGACCGTAAATTCGGCATATTTTTTCTGCTCTTCTTCCGTTAAAACGTCGCGGTTGCGGTTCGTCCGCAATTCAAAAAACAAATTCGGTGGTAAAAGGTGAACGAGAGTTCCCCGCCAGGGAAAATAAATCCAGCCTCCGGCTTTAAATAAATTCTCGCGACCGCCGAACTGGTCCTCAATAAATTTCTCTAAACCATTGGCAAAGTCCTTCGTTCCCTTTTTAAGGCTAGGATTTCTGACTTGGAAGAGCTCTTCGATCTGATCACTAAATGTATCGCAAACATCAAAAATCTCCGTTCGGGAAAGGAAAGTATTAAACTTTTCTAAAGCGCCTGGCACGGAAATATCAAAAACAAGAACCTTCGGCTCAACGCTGACGGTTTTGTTAATAACACGAAGTTTCGCGGATGTAAGTTTTTTCATATCTATTCACGTAACACGCACAGATTGGAACTCCCACGATGTCATTCAGATATTCGGCCCGAAGAATCTATAGGGCCCACATTCTGATACCGCGCCATTGTCATTCCGGCCTCCGTTAAAGCCTTTAGTCCCGGACGGGGATCCGGGACGGAATCCAGTCAGGATGGATCCCGCGTCAAGCGCGGGATGACGGGCAGTGCGATTTCATGATGTGAGGGGTATAGATCCTTCTCCCGATTTCAGGTCGGGATCAGGATGAGACAATTCCAATCCGAAAATGTTTTCTCTATACATCCTAAAATCAACCCCTCTTTCCTCGTTGCCGTCTTGTTACCATGATTCAGTTCATGGTAACAAGACTTCAGAGGACATCAGAAACAGTCTTCGCCTCACCTGTTTATAACCACGCCCTAAAATACTCTTAATCCACAGGACTAACAATCAATTTCTCCACCGGAACCCGAGGGGCGTGGAGACTTTGCTTTCCGGGGTAACCCAGACGGAAAATCATCTGCGGCCTAAAATCCGTGCCTAAAACTTTTTGCACTTTTTTATAAAGATCCCCTTCTTCGATCGCCGCCGCGAGAACGGCTGAAGCGATACCACTCCCGGCGGCGCTGACTTGAATCCGCTCGAAAATCTCCCCGCTTTTCAGCCAAGATTTAGGATCATCTTGCCGACTACTAACCACGGCCACCACCGGGGAGTCAATCATTTTCTTCTGATCATTTTTAGCTTTTAGCGGACCGATATCAATCAATCGGATTAGGGCCGCGGCAATTAGAGAAGGCGCCGGCATGTCCGTCGTATTAACGGGAATTCCATCCTCGCAATAAACGTAATTATTTCTAATCCAAGCGGCTAATTCACTCCGGAAAGATTTATTGGCGAAAGCCATCCTTAAACCTTCCCCCGTCGCCGCGGCTAAGGCCTGTTTAACAATCGGATCGGTGACTAAATCGAGCCTAAAATCCGCCTCTTTAACAAAAGAACGCCAACCCTCTTTAACCTCATCTTCAATCGGGGTCAGGAGATAATTTTCCCGATTATTGCGGCGGGCCCCCATGGCCGAAAGCAGCGTCGGATCTTCGAGGTGCGCCTCTGAAAGATCCTTGAAAGTAACCCGCGCGCAAAGTTGGGAGGACGGGCCATTGGGAAAATAGGTAACCTCGTATTCTACCTTAAAAGATTCCGCCGCCAGGGAGAGATTAGCTAAAAAAGCGCCGAGACTAAGATAAAGTTCGCGGCTGACGGGATCCATGATAAAAAGCCTTTTTTTAAGATTGGCGTAAATTTTAACTGTTTCGTCCTTGATTGAAAAAAGCCAGGGCTGGGTATTGTGGCCGGATGGGGCGAGAATCGCGTAACGCAGGAGAAATTTAATTTTATCGAAATCACTGCCATGGATAGGAAAATCTTTATAATCGAGAGACCAAATCGCCGCAGCATTACTACCCATATAACAAATTTAAAGTTTAAAGATCAAAATGTAAAATGACAGTTCACACCCTGAAGGTGAGCTCGACGTGGGCTTTCACGGTAGTCCTTTGGATCTACACCTTCAGGGTGTTCGCTTCGTCCAGCGATGTTTCGTGCCCGGCTGAAAGTACTGCCCCTCGCTGTTCCTAAAAAGGACGATCTCCGGGAAGGCTCGGTGATTCATCTCATCGTAAATCTTACTGTACTCGCTATTCATCCGGCGCAGGTATTCAATGACGATTTTTTGAATTTGCGAGATCAGATGTTTATTAGGATTAATGCCAACTTGCAACTCAACATTGATCGAAAGAAATTGGTCGAGGTACTTATCATTTTTCGTAAACATGGTGAATTTACCGCTGACTTTATCGCTGATGGCGCGATCGAGAAGAGCCTCACGGATACTTTCCGGGTAGATATTAGCTCCGTAAAGAGTGGCCGTAAAGTCCTTCCGGCCGAAAATGTAAACGCAGGGAAGGTTCCAGGCTAAATTACTCACCTTTTCCTCTTTTAGAAGAGCCAGGGCCGAATGGCCGAATTTTTTACACGTCGCCTCGAGGACGTCTGGCTTCGCCAGACCGCCGTAATCGCCAATGCTGTAACGAATGAGAGGCAATCCGGCATTAGCCGTGAAGAGGAGATCGTGATCGGCCGTCACCTCAAAATAACGCGATCGTGGATCGTATTGAGCCAGAGTGGGCATGCGACTGTCAGAAAAAAGGGCTTGGTGAAGCTTTTCGTTAAGGGTCGCCACTTTTCGAACGGCCAGTGTAAAAGGCGTTTCGTGAGCGAGAATGCCGGCGTCGGCCGAACCGTAAATATTGATTGAAGAGGTCAGGTAATTTTTCGCCCCAACCCTGTCATAGAGATACTTGCGCCAAACGGGAGAAAATCCTTCGGCGGCGAAAACGAATTTAACGTTTAATTTTTTCCAATTAATCCCTTCCGCTTCCCCTTCGTCGATAATATCCTTAATAAAGGGCGGGTAGCCCATGAGAATCAGTTGCTTAAAATCAGAGGCGCGGGACTTAACGGAGCGGAAAATATCCTTCTTAGAAAAACCGGTCGTCAGGACGGTTAGAGGGTAATCCTTTTTAGAAACAAGCTCGGTCGAGAGATACATGAAACTGCCGGAAATCCAATTACCGAAGGCGAAACCGATGATAATCAGAGTCGGTTTGCCGATGCCGAGGATCCGGTATAAAAGCTCAACTTGGGCCGCGCCTTCAATCTCTTGGCGAGTACCTCTCGGCCAGAAAAACGGCTCGCCGGTCGAACCGGAACTACAAGAAATGATACGAGCCTTCGAAAGATCACCGTCGAGACACAGATCCTTTAACGGATAGGCGCGAAGATAGTTGTGTTTATCAATGATGGGTAATTTCTTAAAATCTTCGATGGTTTTTATTTTTTCAGGATCGACTTTGTTTTTCTTGAGGAAGTGTTTATAAGCGGGGACTTTTTGCGCGGTTATTCTAAAAACGGAAAGAGCGGCTTTCTCGCCGGCGACCCGCCAATAATGGCTATCTTTTAGGCGGTAGTCACTCTCTATTTCACTGGCTTTAGTTTTTAGGAAATAACCGAGTAGCTCGGCTTCGCTTAAGTTTAAATCAGTTGTATAAGGCCTTGTAAAATCCATGACAAAAGGAACTAACTCCGCAGTCCTAGGTTCGTCATTCTGAGGAGTTCGGCCCGAAGAATCCTGCCCGATGAAGATCCTTCGTTTCACTCAGGATGACATCTGCGGCAGTTGTACCTTGTTTCATTGTAACAGAATGTCGAATTTAAATCAACTTCTATAGGATCAATTTAGTTGATACACATCAGGTGTGTCGATCAACACCCTGAAGGTGTAGACCCACGTCGAGCTCACCTTCAGGGTGTTCTTTTGTCTAATTTCAGAATCTTCCCTCTACACTTCCACTGGCTAGACTATAGGTGTATAATTGAGACTATGGAAATAAGAAACACCCGTATTTTAATATTAGGCGGCTCGGGACTCGTCGGACGGACGATCGCCCGCTCCCTTCTTCGTGAAAATCCAAAGACCATTATCATACACTCTAAAACTAGAGAGGAAACGAAAATAGCCTTAAAGGGGTTGAAATTAGAAGCCGCTGTGAGTGGCCGGATGATTGCCACAGCGAGCGTTGAGGGGGTGCCGTCCCCGACTTTAGGTCGGGACGGAGGACTCCTTGAGCGAGTCGTGGCGTCAGACGGCCAGACTAAACTCATCGGCGAGTGGGGCGATATTTTCGACGCCGATTTTCTCTCCCCTCTTAGTCAAAAGATTCTCAAAAGCTCCTACCTTTATAAACTAATTTATAAACACCAGCCGGACATCATCATTGACGCCGTTAACAGCGCCACCGCCATCGCCTACCAAAACCTTTACGAAAAAGCCCGCCTCATTAACGAAAATATAACCGCGAAAAACGTCCGCGACCTTCTCTCCGCCCTCTACATCCCGAAACTCGTCCGCCACATCCAGGTTCTTTACGAGGCGATGAAATTATCAACCTCTAAAGGCGGGCAGGAAGGCATCGCAGCGAGCGTTGAGGGGGAGCCCCGATCGAATGATCGGGGAGGACTCCTTGAGCGAGTCGTGATGACTTCCAACCGCAAACAAGACGGTGTAAAACTCTACCTTAAAATCGGCACGACCGGCACCGGCGGCATGGGTTTCAATATCCCTTTTACTCACGGGGAAGAAAAACCGTCGCGCATGCTCCTTTCTAAGTCGGCCCTGGCCGGCGCCCAATCCCAGCTCCTTTATCTTCTCTCTCAAACGCCGGGCGCGCCGAGAGTTGTTGAGCTAAAGCCAGCGACCTCGATCGCTTGGGGAAAACTCGGCTACGGATCAATCAAGAACATTTCCCTGAAAAACTCCCTGAATCCGACGAAGCTAAAAATCGGCCGCCTTTTTAAAGGCGGGAGAGATGAGCTAGCTGGGGGAAAATTGGCTTCCACCTTTGTCGACAGCGGTGAAAACGGACTCTTCTCCGTCGAGGAATTTCGAACTCTCACCGACCCAACCCAAATGGGTTTTATCACGCCGGAAGAAATTTCTGACCTCGCCCTTCGCGAAATTAAAGGTCAAAATACCGGAAAAAACATTGCCGAGGCTTTCGAAAAAAGCGTCCTTCAGCCATCAAATAAAGCCCAAAGTAAAAAGGGTCAAGCTTTCGCGGCTCTTAAAAAAGTGAGCCAGGGAAGAGCCGAATCGCCGGCGCTAGGATTCTTAGGTCCGCCTCGGCTTTCTAAACTGCTCTTCGAGGGCCGGCTTATTAAAGAAACGTTCGGCAGTTTTCGTAAATTTCTTGAAGCCTCGGCGAGTGAAGGTGATTCCTTACCTCGCAAGGTGTCTCCTTTGCGAGCCAAGGGCGGAGCAGACTCCGGGAGTCAATATTCCCAGAGCCAAATAGCTTTAACAGCCGAAAAAGAAATACTTTCGAACGGTATCTTGAGGAGGTTCGCCATCACCGCCGGGTTGCCCATCCTTCTAAAATCCGGGACGGATATTATTTGCGGAGAGAATTACAAGGTCCCGGAAAAAAGTGAGAGTCAAAAAATTACTCAAAAGAATATTAATAACTGGGCCCGACGCGGCTGGATTGACCTTCGTCCGAGCAACTTTAAACTTTGGCAGAAAAGATTAAGGAATTTCAGCTTAATTAAGAACAAGAAACCAGAATTTGAGGGTGAGTTAGCCGCCTTCATCTTCAAAACCGAAGACGGCGGTTACCGTAAGACAAATCTCAATAGCGACCAATGAAACAAAATCTCAGTTGTGACCAGGCCCGTAAATCTTTCTTAGCCCACAGGACTCCCGTAAAATCCTTCAGATCCACCTTCCCCCCACAACCTCTACTACCATGATACGTTTCATGGTAGCAATTGAAACCGTGATATGTTTCGTGGTAACATGAGATAATGCCGCAAGTTTCTAAAAACATCATGCGAAGAGAAGTTGAGAAAAGGGTCTACGAGGTGTTTGAGCGAGCTATCCAAAAACTAAAAAATCCTAAAGATATACGGAATTTCGTGGATGACCTCCTCACGCCGACTGAAAAGATCATGCTTTCTAAACGACTGGCTATCGCTGTCCTCTTAGAGAAGGGCTTAGACTACCGGCAAATTTCAGGTATTATGAAGGTTTCCTTCGCGACGATAACGTCTATCGTTAGACAACGATCCCTCGGCGGCTTAGGTTATAAAAAAGTTGTGGGGGAAATTCTTAAGGAAGAAAAATCTGAAGAATCTTTTTTGGAATTCGAAAAATGGGTCTCTAAATTCCTCTCCCATCCGTCACGGCATGGAAAAATAGAAGCTAGGGTCACCGCGAAAAAATTCAACCTCAACAAACGAGAAGTTTAAATCTTTTCCTTTCATAAAGATGATGTCTGACCGTTACATTAAAAATGATTACCTTTTCTTGCTACTGTGAAACGTATCATGGTAACTAGAAGAGATCGGCCGTTTACAAACCCTACCAAAATCTCTAAAAAGTGGGGGAACACAGAAAAAAATGCTCGAAAATGGCCAAGAGCCAAAGTTTGAAGGCGAGATAGCCGCCTTTATTTTCGAAGTCGAAGATAAGGGCTTTCGAAAAATCACTGCAACCACGCCATAAAATGTTCTTAATCCATAGGTCCTAAAGGTCCTAAAGGATTACCGAAAAAACTACCGGAAAGCCCTAAAGGATTACCGAAAAAACTACCGAAAAGCTCCCAAGGGGGCTATCGTTAAAGCCCGGAGGGTTGGGAGAACTAACGGGACAAGTCTACAAGGTTGAAATTTAGACTGATATCATGATACGTATCATAGTATCAAGATAAACCTATTCCAACCCGGCGGGTTAGGATTACAACTTGTGATAAAATGATAAATCGTCATGGAAACCAGTGAATTTCGTCGGAAACGTCCCGGCGAAATTAGTCTTTTAACCTACAATATCTTCGGTGGTGTGGGCCTATCCACCCTTCTCCAGGAGCTCTCTTCCCTGAGCGAAAAGCCGGACCTCATCTGCTTTCAGGAGTATCCACAAAACGGTCGGGAAAGAGAACTTTTAGAAAAATTCTTCGATGGTGATTATCTCCACGAATCGTTCTTTTCATTCTCCTTAAGAGAACGTACCTTAGGCCTTTGTGTCTTCTACAAAAAGGGGCTCGGTCGCCTTTTAGAAAAACGGACCATCTCCCTACCACCTTCAGGCCTATACGCAATAGAAAAAATTCTCATGAGGGCTGCCGTGGGAAGCTCTAAGGCTTGGACGCGTGAAGCGTTGTTGATCCGACTGGAAATTCGGGGAAAGCCACTGAATCTCGTTAATACTCACCTGGCTTGGGAGATTTTTGGCCAAAGTAAAAAAGAGCAAATTCAATTCCTGCTAAAGGGCTTGTCCAGTGAAATTGGGACGGAATCAGTCCTCATCAGTGGCGATTTTAACCTACGTCAAGATAGCCAAAATTACCCAGCGGTTTTAAGCGAATTAACGGCCGCCGGTTTTAATCAACTAACGACAGCCGTCACGAAATCCTACAACCCTCTCTCGAGGCTCTCTTTTCCGGAAGATAAAACGGCTTTGATCCGCCAATCAATGCTGGCTTTTTTGACTTTCTTCAAACTTTTGCGTCCCCTCAAGATTGATTATATCTTTGGCCGAAATGTTGAAAGCAATTTCGCGACCTCTCTCCCCTTCAACGGCTCCGATCACTACCCTCTCCTGGCCTACTTCCATCTTGGTTAGAAAAATCCACGTTTATCTTTTATAAACCTGTTCGTGAGTGCCTATGTCGAAAAAATACGCACGTGACTCGTCAAGTTTATATAACATGCGCACACTTTTGTCTATTGAGATGCTCCAAACATTATCATTTCCTGAAAGCTTATGTGTCCGCAAGGAAGGATGCAAGTGATTTGAATAAAAAAGGAGCAGTTGTTTTTCGATCTTTTGGGACAGCAATTGATTTTTTTTCTTAATTTTCTTCAAATCCTTTTTTAGATCGGAGGATACCTCAAAATTCATACCTGGACTTAAAGATTTCTAAAGAATTCAGAAACGTTCGTCACCTTTATGGCCTTGTTTCTTTCTTTGAGTGCCTTTTTTAGTTTCTTTTCCGTTCTGTCTGACATCTGGAAGATGGGAAAGTCCAGATCAGAAACATCGTTAAGAATGAGGTGTTTTATATAGCCCGCCAAGGGCATATCAAATTTTCTCGCTTTACTTTCCAGATAATCTTTCAGGGCCAGGGGAAGGTTGACTTTTATTTGAGCTTGCGGTGTAATCATTGAGAAATACTTAACACCAAAATCAGGACTTGTCAAGGACTATTATATTTACATTTTTTCAACCTCTACGGGGTGAATAGTTGAACTCTCGAAGTCCTGTATAATAAATCTAACCATTATGGTCGCTGAAAGAATAAGAAAAACTAGAGAAGAAATGAAGAGAGGCGGACTCGACGGGATGCTCGTTTCTTCCCCCGTCAACTGCTTCTACCTCACCGGTTTCGAAAAACCGAACGGCGAATTCCGCGCGATTGAGATCTTAGTTACCCCAAAATACCTTTTTATAATCACCAATCCCCTCTACGCCGAGGCAGTGAAAAATTGGAGTAAAAACACTCCCGAAAAAACCCGCGGTGAGATAGAAATCAAAATTTCCAGCCATAAAACTCCGGCCCAGCTTTTCTCCCATATTTGTGAAACTTATGGAAGCAAAACTCTCGGCTTCGAAGGTCGTGATCTAAAAATTCTCGAGTATCTGAATCTTAACAAGAGTCTTAAAAACGTTGAGCTGATCACTGCCGATCAAATTTTTTCGGACCTTCGAGCGATAAAGGACAACGAGGAATTAGAGAATATTAAAACGGCGGCGAGAATCACGGACACGGTTTTTTCCAAGATATTGACCATCATAAAACCGGGCTTAACCGAAAAGGAGGTGGCCAATGAAATTGACTATATGATGCGAAAAAATGGCGCCGATGAGAACGCTTTTGAAACCATTGTCGCCTCCGGCGCGAACAGTGCTGTCCCTCACCACAAAACAAGCGATAAGAAATTAAAAGACAGAGAAATTGTACTCCTGGATTTCGGTGCCCGTTTTAGGGGTTACTGCTCGGACATGAGCCGGATGATAAGTTTAGGCAAGCCCAATGAAAAAGAGATTCAAGCTTATCAACTTGTTTTAAAGGCTCAAGAAGAAGCTTTGGATAAAATTCGAGTCGGCATGACCGGCGCCGAGGCGGATAGAATCTCGCGAAACTTTTTAAAGAAGGCCAAACACGCTAAGTTTTTTATTCATAACTTAGGCCACTGTCTCGGACTTAACATCCACGAATCGCCGGGGATCGGCCCCGCCGGCTTTGAAAAAATTGAAGAAGGAATGGTTTTCTCGGTTGAGCCCGGTCTTTATTTCGTTGGGAAGTTCGGTATTCGCGTCGAAGATATCGTCGCCGCTATAAATGGAAAAATCGAAAACCTGACCCACTCCCCGAAGGAACTTATCGAGCTCTAGTCCTTCCAATTCAAAACTTACAAACCCATCTAACGAGCTTAGCTCGTTTAGGGCTGTTACTGCAACCTTTTCCCGATGACATCATTTTGCCATACGATCGTTTGGTGTTTTGATGTCTTTTGATTTTCACAATCTCATACTACGACCGCAGCATCGTTTGTTGAAAATCTCACAGTGATGTTTCAATGTCCGACTCGCCTTGACGAAGCCTTTAGCGAAATCGGGTCTAGCACCGTTCCCGCGACAATTTCGATGACATCACTTTACTAGACGATCGTTTAGCAAAGTGGTGCCAATTTCTCTAAAATATGTTATGGTTGAGTTCATGCCGAAAGAGATTGATTTAAAAGAACTCTTCTCTAAACTTAGTTTGGGAAATAAAATTCTCGTTAGTCTTCTAACGGCCGGGGCTTTAGCTGAAGAAGCTCTTGATGTCCTTAATGAGTTCTCTCCACGTTCCGTGACCAGGCAACTCTATACCACCGCCGACCTCAGCCACTTCAAAAAAGATAAAAAAGTGGTGCGTAACACGCTTTTTAGACTAGTGAATCGCAAACTTATTGAGATAGAAATAACGGATAAGGAGAAAGCAATAAAACTTACGCAACGAGGCCTTGAAATTTTGTTTTCAAAGTTCCCAAGTATTAAATTCGAAGACTACAAATGGGATGGTCAATGGCGAGTGGTCGTTTACGATATCGAGGAAGAAACCCGCCGGTTACGAGAGAGGTTAAGACAATTCCTTAGAGGCCACGGGTTTAGTATCGTGCAAAGAAGCGTGTGGTTCTCCCCTTATCCGATTGAAAATGAGCTTGAAACTTTTCTTAAAAAGGAGGGGCTTTGGGAAAAGATCATGGTTTTTAAAACCGTCCTAAAAGAAGAAGATTGTCAGCGCCTTATCCAAAACTCTTACCCCAATCTGAAACGAAACATCTAACTGATAAAGGCATCATTTCATACGACGATCGTTTAGTGTTTTGATGTCTTTTGATTTTCACCATCTCATCCGGTCACCTAACCGGATGGACGAAGAGAGCACCCTGAAGGTGTAGATAGACCTCGATCTTTGAACTCTGAATTCTAAATATTGAACGAGAGCAATTACCAATCCGTAATTCCCAGCCCGGGCAATTCCCAACCCGGAGGGCTTTAACGGTAGTCCTTTAGGATTAAGAGTATTTTATGGCGTGGTTGCGAGAGAAAAAATTTATCGTGTTTTTAGAGGTTAATATTGTTGATACTATGATACGTATCATGATATCAATATAAAAATTCCAACCTCTGAGGTTAAAATTGCTGAAAGGTTATTGTTGAAACAACTTTTTGCTCTTAGAGGCCGAGGAGTTTCGTAAGGTCAGAAAGAGAAGGACGGCGGTGGGTAGATCGTTTGTTATAATCCCGGATCGTTTCCTCGTAAAAATCAACCAATTCCCCCGTCACCTTTTCGATAGCGTAACGCTCCCGCACCAAAAGCGACCTCTTCCCAAATCTTTTCGCCATTTCCGGATTCGTCAAAATCTTAATGACATTTTCGGCAATATCCTTTTCCTGATCGGAGCTAATTAATCCATTACCATCGATCAGTTCGGCCACGCCTTGACTCTCGACGGCTACCACCGGCAATCCGGAGGCTATCGCCTCAAGGGCGGAAAGACCGAAAGTCTCAAACTTCGAGGTGCAAAGGAAAAGGTTTGAGGAAGCCAAGATGCCACTTTTTAAAAGCTCACTCCTTTCCATAAATCCGGTAAAAGTGACACGATTCGTCATATTGAGCTTATCGACTGCCCGCGTTAATTCTTCTCTCGCTGGACCGTCCCCGATCAGAAGCAGATGGGCTTCTTTTACCCTCTCGAGAACCTTAGCAAAGGCGTTAACCATTAAAGTTAAGTTCTTTTCGCGAGAGAGCCGGCCGATAAAAACCACAACTTTCTTATCCGTCAGATTAAAAGAATCCTTAACCTTTTCCTTTTCCTCTGGCCTTAAAATCTTAAATTGCGAAAGATCTAACCCTTCGTGAAGAATGACGAGACGTCGATTGACCCCGTTCCGTTTTAGAATGTCCGCCATCTCCCCGGTCGGGGCGATAACAGCATTGCAACGGTTATAAAAAAGGTTGGTATACTCCCATATCAGTCTTTTAAGAACCCGCGTCCCTCTCCCCTTCTTTATCCCGAAAATTTTAAACATTTCTTCGCTGGCGGCGAAGGTGTGGTAGGTGCCGATTAGAGGTTTGTTAAATCTTTTAGCGGCGACGATGCCACCAAAGCCGATAGACATTGGGCCTTGCATGTGTAAAATATCCGGCTTAAATTTCGAAAGAGCTTTATCCATCCCGTACGAGTAAGTCATCGCCATCCGATATTGGGGATAAAGACGATCGATTGACATTGAGGGCATGAAGAAAATTTCCTTCGAACTGAAACCTTCCGGCACGTGAAGATTTTTACTGGTTTGAGTGGGAACGCTTTTAGGACTTTTCGGCACAACAAAAAGCACGCGGTGGCCCATCATTTTTAGCTGACGGCCGGTTTCAACAAGATAAGTCACGACACCATTGACATTCGGAAGAAAAGTATCGGAGAAAAAAGCGATGTTCACAGACTAATTTTAACAGAAATGTTAGAATTAGTTGAAGCATGAATCGGAAACCAAGAATCATAAATCATGAATCAAGAATCAATGAACTTAATTCTTAATTCTCAATTCTTAATTTTCATATGAATATTTCCGTCGTCATTACCGCCTATAACGAAGAAGTTTATTTGCCTAATTGTCTTAAAGCGCTCGGCGCGCAGGATTACCCGAAGGAAAATTTTGAAATCATCGTCGTTGACAATAACTCGACGGACAAAACAGCGGCAATCGCCAAAAGTTTCGGCGCCCGAGTGGTAGAAGAAAAACAACAAGGCTATGTCTTCGGCCTCAATACAGGTATGTACGCCGCCGCCGGAGAGATCATCGCCGTCACCGACGCGGATACGTTCGTTTCAAAAGATTGGCTTTCGACCATCTCCAACTCTTTTGATGAAGTGGGAGTGGTAGGCGTCACTGGAAGTCTCGACAACCTCTCATCTAAGCCGGTCGTTAACTTTCTCATGGCCTCGTTTTTCGCTATTTTTTTAAAAATTGTCTTTGCTCTCGGCCTTCCTCACCTTTGCGGCTTTAACTTCGCCGTCAAAAAAGAAGCTTTTCTTAAGGTCGGTGGTCTCGATTTAAGGTTTGAGATGGCACCGGATGTTGACTTAGGGATCCGTTTAGCCAAGATCGGCAGAGTTGTTTACAATTCAGGGATGCTCGTTTCAACCTCGTCCAGACGCTGGAGGGATAACCCTTTAAAAACAATCTACGAATATATAAAAGGGTTTGTTGGCGCCGTCATCCTTCGCCGTCCGCCGAGCGTCAAACAAAAAATCATCCGCTAAATTCATTCTAACTCCATTCTAACCCCCGCGGGTTTGAATGGTCTTACCCTGATACTATGATACGTATCATGATATCAATATAAACCTTAAAAAATCTCAACCCTCCGGGTTCTACGGTAATACTGTGGACTTTTCGGTAGTCTTTCCGGTAGTCCCTGTGGGACCTTTAGGGCTTTACGGTAATCCCTTAGGACCTTTAGGATTAAGAGTGTTTTATGGTGTAGCCACGATCACGAGAAAAACCACCTCTCACATTTCAGGAGATTCCTCCGACTTTCCAACTTCGTCGGAGCCATAGCTACATCAGTGGTCTCACGAACATGGAAATCCAGAAAACCACAATGGTGACGTTTTAATGTCCGATCGGACAGCAACTAGGAACCATGAAATTTACATCATTTCGCTTACGATCGTAAGGGTTTTGATGAAAATTTCAACTCCCGGATCCCGGAGTCGCTATTCCGGAGGGTTAGAATGGGAAGTCATTTGACGACTATCGGCTTTCGTGGTAGAAATAATCCATCCAATTTCAGAAAGGTGAAAGGACAAAGGATAAGGAGAGAGTATGAAAAAGAATACGAAAGTCTGGCATTGGGCCGCGTTCGTAGTTTGGACCGTGGCCGTCATCTTCGGCGAGGGCCTGTTATACAACACCATCGTCTACCCACGGCCGGTAAATGAAAGGGAATGGGTAAAGGCGGAAAGCTCCATCAGCTTCCGCGGCCTGACTCCGGTTAAGATCGGCGGCTGCGAGCCGTTCAAGCTGGAAAGCATGGAAGACGCGACGGTCTTGACCCCCAAGGCCGAGACGCCGGCGCCCGACTCCCGCTGCGCGATCGTTGCCTACCGGTTGGAGGAGGAACTCATCGGAGGGTGGCAAGTACGCTTCTACGGAGCCACTTTGGTGATCGCGTCCCAAGGAACCGGGTCCGCCGTCACCGTCGAGCGTGGTGAAGCGGAGAAGAGAATGTTCTTAGTCATAAACATCATTGGCGCTGTCTGCCTCTGGGCCGGCGGGGTGATGCTGTTTTTCGGAGTCACGGGGCGCGGTCTCCATCCAGAAAATCGAGCCGCGTCAATGGAAAAACGAAATGACCAAGATTCTCATCGCCGACGATAACCTGACGACCCGGACGCAGACCGTCATCTTCTTTGAAGAACGCGGTTTTACCGTCCTGGCGACGGCAACCCTCGAAGGAGCCGTGAAGATGGCGCGGGCCGAAACGCCGGATGTGGCTGTTCTCGACAGCGATGCCCGATCAAAAATCGATGGGCTCGCCGCGGTTAAGGCCATTAAGCAAAGCCTACCTCGCCTTAAGGTCATCCTCCTCCTCGACGCCGTCCACCATCAACGGCAAGGCGAGGCTCGGAGGCCCGGAGCCGCCGTCGTCTTGAACAAGGATTAGACAACATTAACCGCCTTGGCCGTCGCCGTGATCAATCTCGCTGGCGAAGCCCAGGCGCGACCTTGAGAAAAAATAAAGCCAGATCGATTTTTCGACTGGCTTTTTTTACTTTTTCCTTAGAAAATGTTAGGGTGGAAATTCTCGCTCGTGGTTCTTAACCCTGGTTCTTAACCCTCCGGGTTAAGAGTACGACGAATACATAAAGGGGTTTGTTGGCGCCGTTATCCTTCGCCGTCCGCCGAGCGTCAAACAAAAAATCATCCGCTAGATCCAAAAAACAGCCACACTGACTCAGCCTTAATCCGGCTCAGCCGGAGAAGGAGGAGCGTGAAGGTAAAAAATTGACAAGTTGTTTGTGATGTATTACCATTACATCACATGGAAAACATAAAAAACATGCTTCAAGATCATCAAGCCAATATACGAACTCAGATTTCTTTAACGGGCACCATCAAAAAGGCCATTGAGGTTAAGGCGCGGCTTTTAGGCGAATCACTCTCTGAGTATCTTCGTAAGGCGGCATTAATCAGATTAGCCACCGAAGAAGAGGAGGAAAAAGAGCTAAAAACCCTGGCCCGTAATTTTGTCGGGAGAAGCTCTTGGGATAAAAATCATACAAATTGGGCAACGAAAGAGAGAGTTAAAGATTGGAAAAAAAAGATACGTCGCGAGTGGTAAAAGATTATGCGGCTTTTTCTTCCCGATACCAATATTCTTATCTATGCCATCAAGGGCGAGGAGCCCTACGCGGCGAAAGTTCTTCGCTGGATCGAGAAAAAAGAAATTCTAATCTCAGCCATTGTCGCGGCCGAGTTTTTAAGCGGGGGAAATGAACTGGAACGGGACAAATTCCAAGCGTTAATCGATAAATTTGGCACGGCTCCGGTTGATACGGCTGTGGCGAGAATCGCGGCGGAGTATAAAATTAAATTAATAAGGAAAAAGCCAAAATTGAAGCTCCCCGACGCCCTCATCGCCGCCACTTGTAAGCTTTATGGAGCGACCTTGGTCACCGAGGATAAACACGATTACCCCATGACGGATATCACAAAATTAAGTTAGTCATTTGAAAAGATCAGCGGAGATTAACTACTTAAGAGGCTGTTATTTTTGGCGGTTTGGGCGAGAAAGTGGGCCGAGGGACGAACTTTACGCTCTTTTGTTTTATAATCCACTTCGATAAGACCAAAGCGAGGTTTATAGCCTTGAAACCATTCGAAATTATCAATTAAAGACCAATAAAAATAGCCGCGGACGTCAATGCCCTCGTTAACGGCTTTCCAAACGTAGTAAAGGTGGTCGCGGATATACCTCTCCCTATTCGCGTCTGAACCGTCAGCGATCCCGTTTTCGGTAATATAGATCGGTTTTTTTAAATTTCTTAGCTCCCGAAGCACTTCGTAGATACCGGACGGATAGGTTTCCCAACCCAAATCGCTGAAGTCGGGGCCACGGTTAAAATCGGAAAGATTGAAACGAACGGTTGTGCCGCTCGTACCTTGGGAAAAGATCAAACCTTTGCCGTTATAAAGCTCATAGAAACGGCGCGGATTTAAAGGATTAAACTTGGCGCGCAGATGGTAATAATAGTTAAGGCCAATAAAGTCAGAGTATTTTTGAAAAATATAATTCAGCTGGCCGATGCCGAAATAGTTGCCGATAAGGGAAGCGATATTACTAAAAATAGATCCGTCAAAAGGGTGAATGAGGGCAAAATTACCGGAGAGCCCCACCGGTATTTCCGGCCGCATTTTCTTAATCGTTTTATAGGCCGTGAGGTGGGCGGTCAAGAGATCGCCGAAAGTTCTCACCACTGTCAGCAGAGGCAACCGACCCTTTTCT
>CAYHYS010000006.1:0-19582 GCA_964360905.1 uncultured Candidatus Saccharibacteria bacterium
ACCTAAAAACGCGCCCGAAGATGACTCCTTCAACACTTCCCACCTTGAAGGTGAACCCGACGTCGCTCTACACCTTCAAGGTGATCTCCCTCGGAACGGAGTGACAAAGGAAGGTGTCACCTTAAAAGACCCGCCTCCGCCCACATCGGTTGACAAAACCCCGATCGAGCAAAACTTCGTCGTCGGAAAAAACTCCGCTCTCCCCGCCGTGATCGCTCTGATCAGCATCTTCGCTATAGCCGTTTTCGGTGTTTACGCCTATTTCGAAATCCAACCTAGACTTCGAGGCATGAGCATCGTCAAAGGTTTAGAAAGTTCCACTAAAAACCTCTCCCAATCTGTGGGCAAGCTTGACGAAACCCTTTTAAACTTAGTCGGACTAATCAGCGCCTCTGAGGCGGGACCAAGTCTTAAAGGTCCTGCCCAACCCACCGGCAATGAAAAGGTTCTCGGACAAAATACACTGCCCAGCCCCACCGAGGATGAATATACAAATGCTCTAAGGATTATAAAAGAGGCAGCTCTGAGCGCGAAAGGTGTCGTCAGCTCCGCGCAAAAGAATCTCGAGACATTCCGATCTCGTATTCCGGTTGAGTTTCCGGAGAGTGTTAAAGATATCGTTGAAGAGGCCCAGTCGCTCTCGAGCCGATCCGACGGCCTGCTTCTTGAGACTAAAAAGGTAACCGATTTTTACGGCACCGTCAGTTCTATCCAGATGGATCTTCTGCCGACGATAAAAAGTCTACTGACTCTCATCGTAGAACTCTCCCAAGCTCCTAATCCTTCGCTTTACTCGGACAAGTTGAGTCGTCTTAAACAAACCGTCGGCAGTCTTGAGACCCAAACGCGCGCCCTGAACGTTTTTCTGCCGGAAGGACTGGAAAAGGTACAGGATGATAACTTGGCCGTTTTCGCCATCCTTAGCAACTATTTAAAGGGCCTTGAAGAAGAGATGAGTACTGGTCGGAAATTCGCTGGTACCACTAAAAAGCTCGGCCTTGATCTTGAAGTTATAACCACCCGCGCTAAAACTCTTGAACTTTCCTACTGGCAGGAAACAGGACTGCTTAAAAAAACGAAAGCTTTCTCAACTGACTTAGGCAATTTTTCCTCAAAACTTTTGACCTTCAGGAAAAACAACCGCTTCCCCTTCTTTAATAACTAACCAGAACCCCCTACTTCACCCTGAAACCCCCTACTTCACCCTGAGGGTGAAAAAGTTATGGGTTATAGACTTTCTAAAGGATGGGTGCTACATTTAGGAAAGAAACCTATGCCTAGCTGCCCTAAACTTCTAAAAACAGGTTCTATTTACCACGTATTTAACCGTGGTGTGGAAAAAAGGATTATCTTCCCTGATAAAAGCTACTATCAGCGCTTTCTAACCACTCTCAACTATTACAAAGACAATCAACCGGAGCGACTTTCACTTTCAGCACATCTAGATAATAAAGTATCAATCCAACCAAGAGCTAGGGAACATCTACTCTCTATACTCTGCTTCTGCCTCATGCCTAATCACTTTCACTTAGTCCTCAAGCAACTGACTGACGGCGGGATAAGTCGGTTTATGAATGACATCGCTAACAGCTACACGAAATATCTAAATACACGTCTTGAGCGCGTCGGTCACCTCTTTCAAGGATCTTTTAAGTCAAAACTAATTGAAACAGAATCGTCGTTTCTGCAAGTTACAAGGTATATCCACCTTAACCCGACCGACTTACACCCTGAGGGTGAAAAAGCTATGGGTATGTATTCCACGGAGAAATCATTGAGGGAGTATCCTTATTCCTCTTACAAAACATATCTCGGAAAAGAAATGGCGCACCCTATTTGTGACCAATCAGAAATTCGAGAACTCATCGGAGCTCCCAATGAATACAGGAACTTCATCAAATCAAAGCTCAACCAAGACGCTCGTCTCGGTATTGAAAATTTAACCTTGGATTAAAACCTCTTTTCCTCTTTTGTTATACTATATCTTCGTGGACACAATCATCTTCAACGGTAAAGAGGAAGCAAGAAAAATAAGGGAAGGTTTAAAAAAAGAGGCGGCGGCGTTAGGCTTGCGGCCAACCCTAGCCGTTATTCTTGTTGGCGACGATCCCAGTTCCCTCGCCTATGTCAAAAGAAAGCAAATCGCTTGTGAGGAGCTAGACTTCGGATTTAGTCTTTCCCACCTCCCCGCTAACGCTTCAGTTGAAGAAGTTATGGGCCAATTGTCAATTGTCAATTCTCAATTATCAATCAGTGGCGTCGTTCTCCAACTCCCCCTCCCTAGCCACCTGTCATCAGTCTCCCCGTCACTCACCAATTTAGTTTCACCGGAAAAAGACATCGACGGCTTGATTCCTAACTCCCCTTTTACGCCGCCCGTCGCCTTAGCCGTTCTCCACGTCCTACGCGGTTCTGACATTAACATTGAAAACGCCAACACAATCGTCTGCGGTCGGGGCCAAACGGCTGGCAAACCAATAGCGCGATTGTTAGAAAAATCAGGAGCAAAAGTAACGGTTATCCACTCACAAACGTCTTTATCAATTGTCAATTCTCAATTGTTAACCGCGGACATCGTAGTGAGTTGTGTCGGTCGGCCAAACTTCATCAAGGGCGAGATGATAAAAAACGGCGCCGTCGTCATCGGCGTTGGAATAAATAGACTCCCGGAGCCAGAAGTGCGGGTGGTACGACCGGAGGGCGTCCCGTCGAGCGCCCGCAGTGATAATGAGGACGTCGGACGGGACGAGGGAGTGGCAGGACCCGCGGCAATGACTAAATTTAACTTAGTGGGAGATCTCGACGAACCTTCCTTTCTTGGCAAGGCCTCTCTCATCACCCCCACCCCCGGCGGCATTGGTCCTCTAACCGTCGCCTTCCTTCTAAAGAACCTCCTCCTCGCGGCTCAAATTTCTCAAAACACTGTATAATACGAGTATGCCCCTAAAACTAATCGCCCCGATTACCTTCGCCATCATCGGACTGACCACGGCTCTTTTCGTTAGCAATATCGTCCTGACTAGTCCCACTTTACCGGTTCTGAATGAAATTACAAAACTTCCGGAAATTAAATTACCTGATCTCTCTTATCTTTTGCCAAAAGTGAGGGAAAATAAACAAAGCAATTTCGCCACACTCCTCGTTAGTCCGACGCCAAGGCCGATGATAACGAAAAATCCTCTCGTCCAGCCCAAGACCACGGCAATTCCTGGTCTGCCATCGCCCGCGCTACCGATTCTCCCTGACGCCACCGAAATCTCTGACACAGATATCAATAAATTAATCTCGACCATGACCCCGGCCGAGGCTCCGGTTAAAGATGTCAAGGTCTCCTTTACGGATGGAAAAATTCTCCTGACGGGGAAATTGACAAAGCCCATTGAGGGTGAATTCACGGCCGAAGCGGGTGTTAGTTTAATCGACGGCGTGCCGGTTATAAAACTGACGAAAGCCGCCCTCGGCTCCCTGCCCATCCCCACCTTTCTCCTCGGTTCCCTCGAAACCGCCGCCAATGAAGCGATTAAAAGCGCCCTCTCCTCTCAAAACATCTTTAAGGTCAAGAAATTGGAAATTAAGAACGGCAAGATCGTCTTCTCCGGACAAATAAAGTAAAATCGTTGTTAGCAAATAGAATTTTTAAGCTCTTTAGCCTTTTCTAAAAAGTAGGCTCTCCACTCCTTCTCGTCCACGGTTTGGATCATTCTTGGCAAATCCGAAATATTTTCGGCGGTTATAAGCTGGGCCCCAAGCTGAATAGAATCTATTGGGGTGTCAAACTTAATCCTCGCTAGTTTCCGTAGCTCTTCCCAACTAAATTCATTCCTCTTCAATATCAAATACAGATCAATAAAGTGGCGGGCCGAAGGTTTTTGGTAAATAGTGAAAAATTTATTCACGGCCATGTCCTTTAAGGAATCCACTCTAAGTCCTGAAATTACATCCACAGGCTCTATTTGCTTAAAGGGGAAATAAGTAAATTCGGTCTTTAAAGCCCCACCCGTGAGATAAAAAAACAGAAGATTGCGGTTAAAGGCTTGGTGGACTTCCCCGCTGAGTGCGCCAATCACCCTTTTAATTTGATCCTTCAGACTTGTTAGCCAGATGAGATCAACCTCCTCCTCGCTAAAAAAATCCAAATCCTCGGAGTAACGGTGGTGAAGATAGTAAGCAGATAAAGGCGTACCGCCGGTAAAGTAGAAATGCTTCGAAAAAACTGGATCTTTTGAAAGAAACGCTAAGACTTTCTTTTGATCGGAGGTTAGGATGTTTTCCCCCATATTAAAAGGCTTAAGAATTTCCTCCGATTGGCATCAATATAAAGCTTGCCCCAGTATTTTTTAACGAGATTTAGATCTAATTTATCCCCTCCTAACCCGAAGTTAATCAGCTGATTAAGCTTCCAAACCGTCGCCTCCTCAGTGCTTTTAAATGACTTTAGATCCGTATTCCAATTGATCATAGCTAATTTTATCACGCCCCAAGGTTCATTGTACCTCGAACCAATGTGAGTTAACCCCAATCGGGACCGGGATGCTTGTTGTTAAGAAAGGCGTAAACGGAATGGGCGCCGATTGCCCCTTGCCCGGCCGAAGTCACGATTTGGCGAAGCTGGGGCACGTCTGACTGCTTAACGAGATCGCCGGCGGCGAAAACTCCGGCAATGTTCGTCTTTAAATCCCCGCTGGCTTTAATGTACCCTAGTGAATCGGCTTCAACGCCGATCTGGTTAGCCAGTGAAATGGCCGGCATCAATCCGACTTCTATAAAAACTCCCTCGACACCAAGCTGTGAGGAACCTTCAAAAGGGCTGTTCAAAACTATGCCCTTAACGACGTCCGGCTTCTTAAGAGGATCAACCTTGTCACTCGCCAAGGTTGATCCTCCCAAAGAAACCCCCGCTCCTCCGGATCCGAAAATCTCCTTAACTTGAGTATTTAAAATCTTGGTGACATTATCCTTTTTGTCTAAAGAATCAAGCCAAACCGGATCTGCCTTTTCGAAAGTACTGCCACGGTGAATGAGGTAAACTTTTAGGGCGAATTCGCTTAAGTGAAGAGCGGCCGTGACGGCGCTATTTCCCCCGCCGATGACCGCCACCACTTTTCCTTTAAAAAGAGGGGCGTCGCAAGTCGAGCAGTAGGAAACACCTCGGCCGAGGTAGTTCTCCTCACCGGGTACATTTAGGGCTCGATGTCTCGCTCCCATCGCGAGAATTAGGCTTTTTGTCTCTATCTTCTCTCCCGTCTCCGTACTGATTTCGAATCCAATGTTCTCCTCACCACTTACCCATGATTCTTCGTCGCCCTCGCCAATTTTGATCTTTTCGGCCCGAGGCTGACCCGCCTTGGGAGGAGATTTTTGATTTTTGATTTCTCCTATTCCCCCAACTTTCTCCTCCCTTATCCTCACTCCGTAAGACTCAACGTGGTTTCTAAAATTCGCCATTAAAGTAAAGCCGTCGATCGAAGTAAATCCCGGATAATTTTCAATAATATGGGCGTCGACGAATTGGCCGCCAACCTTATCTCCGAAGATGAGATGATTAATCTTATAACGTGAGGCGTAAATAGAAGCGGTCATCCCGGCGGCTCCGGCTCCGAGAATAATTAGATCGTACATAACCCATTAATTCTATCATAGAACGCAACCCGCCAGAATTTAATTTTCACCAAATGATACGACGATCGGAGCATAAAATGGTGAAAATCAAAAAAGCTCAACGGTTTACACCAATTGAGCTTCATTTATTCTCTCAAGTTTCTGACTAGTTAGGCGAAGAGAAAGCCGGTTCGCTTCATCACGTCTTCAGCGCTGATGGCGTACCCTCCACGGGACAACACCAACAGCAACTGGAAAACGGGAGTTTTCGAAGCGCGGGCTTTTTCCATTAAAACGTCGGCCGGCATCTGAACGAACAAGAAACTCTTGCCGAAAGCCAGGCGCGTCGCAATAAATATTACCCGCCCGTCTTCTTCCGCTTTCATCACAGCGAGTTGCCCACCGGCGCCACGGAGAAACCAGTGAGTCTTGCCGGCAGCAGCGTCACGTAAGAATTGAGCCCGTCCGTAAGTGATCCACTTCGTGACCACGTCTTCCTCGGAGGGCGCGGGTGCGTAGCCTACGGGTGGGTAGACCCACGTATAACGGCGCAGCATTTCCATATCGTAGGATATGTGGCCCAATTTCCCGACGGCGCAGAGACGCTCAATGAGATCACCCTTGGTGATCTGACTCATCGAGTGGAGGAAATTATCCCACAGTTGACCTCGCATGTCCGAACCCACACCAGGCCCGCGCGCGCCGATGCAGACCTGTCCACCGCGACCGGACGACTTTGAAATAACCCGCGAAATGAATCCCCTCTCGCGCCAGTCAGGTGAGACGATTTCGATGCCGATGCTCTCTGGTCCCCCGTCCTCTCCGACTCTCGAGAGCCATTCTATAATCTCCTTAGAATCGGTCTTAGCTGAGACCAAATGGTACTCAGCCACCCTTGATGGCGGTGGTAGCGGTGGCGGCATCAGACTCTCGAGGGGCAACTTGACCGGTCGATCGACTGAAACGAAGACACCCTTTGGAGCTGATCCTTTTATCAGTGCAACCAAAGCTAGCACTTTTCCGGTCTCGAGTTCAGTTCGACTGATGACCGTCACCGTAAAAGCCCAAAGATAGGGATCTTTTAGGCAAAGCCAGTTACTGACACGAATCCCGGCGAATTCATCCTCCGCGCCGCCGATGAGCCAGTTGAGTGCCATCGGCAAACCTCCGTGCGGCTCTGACTCCATGACCACGGTGAAGGTCATGACGACGACCTTGCTCTTTGAATCGTCCATAGTACTCTCCTTCTTTCTGGTCTCTTTTTCGAGAACCTGAATGCGAAATGTAAGTGATTATTACAGCCAACAGAACCGGCTGTCAAGTTTTATAGGATAAGATTGTCTATTCTACCGCGTCAGGGATTTTTTTGGGGTGGCTGAAGGAGAAGCCACCGGCTGGGTCAGAACGTAGGTCGGATGGCTGTTAAAAACGACGTCATCGGCGAGAATTAAAGTCCTAATTTGCATTGTTAAAAAGTAAAGCAGACCGAGATTAATAAGAGCCACGGCCAGAGAGGAAATAGCCACGACTTTCCAAAGATCAAAAGGCCGTAAGGGTAATGTTTTCGGTAAAGTCGCATCGACCATTGAATTTATAATATATCAGTTGGTTAACAAAATCAAGAAGCGCTCGGCCCACTTTAATTAGCAACCCGTTTGACTTCATTAACCGAAATTTGGGCCCCGTACCAGTAATCCGAAGAACTTTCAACCACTCCCCTAACCTTGTAAATGCCAAAACTAAGCAGATCATTTTCATTAACTTCAATCTTCATTCTAATTTTAACTTTGTCTTGGCTCCTTGTAGGGTCGGCTAAAAAGCAGATAGCGCCCTCACTTCGGCCTTTGACCACTTGGGAAAGCGCCGGGCAAGGCTCAAACTTACCGGTGACGGTCACCTCTAAACCCAGATATTTTTTGTAATTTTTAGCGAGAAAATCGATACTCGGGTACTGCGGTAGTTTTTCTAAATCGAAGCCCTTGAAAAGAAAAGTCAAAGAGAGAATAAGAAAGGATACGGCGGTGATAATAAAAAATTTAAAAAGCTTGCGGTTAAAGTTCATAAATTTATACTATCACAAGCTCTCTAATAATTTATCAACGGTCCCGCGCGGCGATTCTAAACTCCCTTCATTTGGCCATACCCCTCATTTTTCTCCAAGACCAGGTCTTGAAGAAATAAAGACCAGGTCTTGAAGAAATATTGGATAACAGTTAAGATACCTTTATGGCCTCAAAAAATTCTCGCAAAATCTACGTTGAAAACAGCTACTACCACATTTACAACCGTGGCGTAGAAAAGAGAGACATATTCGGTGATGACCAAGATTATTCTGTATTTCTAAGTTATCTTCATCAATACCTAGAACCTAAAAACGAGAAGCTTCTTCACGAAAGACTTGCCGAAGGTGATCTTAAATGGGATGAAAAGAGAAAAATTTTGAACCTCCTTGGCTTGAACAATTTCTCCGGAGAAATTGACCTTATCACCTACTGTCTTATGCCCAACCATTTTCATTTACTAGTAAAACAAAATAGCCCTGAATCGATAGATAAATTTACCAATTCTCTTCTTACCCGCTACGTTGGTTTTTTTAACCGCAAATATCAGCGGGTTGGCCGCCTCTTTCAAGATGTCTATAAAGCGGTGCTTATCGACTCCGAGGAACAACTACTCCATCTTAGCCGGTATATCCACAGAAACCCATTAGAACTAGGTGGAAATTCTAGGTCTCATCAAAGTAAGTACACATCACTCCCCGAATACCTCGGCAAACGAAATACCAATTGGATTAAATCTCAAGAAATCCTTAATTATTTTTCCAAAACCAACCCACAGAACTCTTATCTATCGTTTGTGGAAGAAACTGACAATTTAGAGCTACTAATGGAAATAACCTTGGAAACCCAATAAACACTTTCTCCAAGACCAGGTCTTGGAGAGATGGGATAAGATTCTCTAAAAATTTAGCAACGGTCCCGCGCGGCGATTCTAAACTCCCTTCAAGAAGAAATGAGTTTTATAGTACCCTTAAAAGCGTCCACCTCAACCCGCTGGCCATTCTTTAAGACCGCCGTCCCGTTTTTTGTGCCGACGATGGCCGGAATCTTCAGTTCCCGGCAAACTATCGCCGCGTGGCTCGTCACTCCGCCGAGATCGGTGACGATAGCGCAAACCTTTTTCATAATCAGTGTCATCTCCGGCGTCGTCACATCCGTAACTAAAACTTCTCCCTCTTCAATCGAATTGAATGATTCTAAATCGGAACTTAAAGCAACGCGACACACTCCACTGGCCCGTCCGAGACTCGCCGGCAAACCTCGAACTAAAATATCTTTCGCTTGCTCAAAAGAAGCTTCTTCGAAATAAACAACTAAATCTTCCCACAAGGAATCGATGTCTTCGTAAGCCGGTTCGTCATTGTAATCGAAAAAAGTCAAGGAACGAATCTTTTCGATGGTTCCGTATTGGAATTCGAAATGACCGGCCTTATCGGAGACGTACGAGTAAAGTAAATCTTGGTGCTTTTTATCAATTTTTTGGGAGTAATGAATAATCCGCTCACGGTTAAACAACATCGGATCGGTCATGGTCAGTCCCGAAGTTAACTGATAATGCCGGTCCCCCTCGACGAAATCGGCAATGCCGTTGAATGATTTTGAAACGAGAACAATGCCCTTGAAATCCGGCTCGTCGGCGTATTGCATGACAATAATTTTATAGTCTTCCCTTCTGGGTAAGGTTCCTAAAAACTGCCACCCATCCGCCGATGATTCTAAGCGCAACTTTGAAATACGACTTAAGCCTTCGACCCCTATTTTCGGCGTGGCGCTGATCCAATAAGGAATTCCGAGATCACCAACGGCTTCGAAAAACTTTTCTTTGGTCAGATCACTGCCCGATTTAAAGACGATGAACCGTTCGTAGGGCAAACCCATTTCAACCAATAAAGAGTAAATATGCTCCCGATCTTTACGCGTCTCTATTCGCAGTGATTGATTAAAAGTTTTCTCAATCAGCTGACCCCAGGATTGGATGGAGGTATTTTTCTGTAAACCTTTTTGGTCGGTAGAAATTCTCATTAGAAGGTATTTTATACTAATTTTAAACGCTAATAAAGGCGGGGTTGAGGGGCTTCCTGCCGGACAGCACAGCGATGATATTCTCGGCGGCAATGCGACTCATTTCCTCTCGGGATTCAAAAGTAGCCGAAGCGATGTGCGGAGTCAGAATGACATTATCCGTTAAGCGCAAGGTGGTACTCACCAAATTTTCATTCTCAAAAACGTCGAGTCCGGCGCCGGCGATCGTCCCCTCCTCTAAAGCCTTGACGAGGTCGGACTCGGCGATAATACCCCCTCGGGCCGTGTTGATTATAAAAGCCGATCTTTTCATGAGAACCAACTTGCGGCTGTCAATCAGGTGGTGTGTTTCGGGCGTTAGAGGCACGTGCAGAGTGACAAAATCCGATAAAGGAAGGAGGTCATCGAGAGTCGTGAACCTGGCCCCGAATTCTTTTTCAAAATCTTCTCTTCGACTCGAATTGTTATAAATGACTTTCATGCCCATGCCTTTCACGGCCATGCGGGCCACCACCGAGCCGATCCGCCCCAGTCCGACGATGCCAAGAGTTTTCCCTAAAAGTTGGGTGCCGATAAAAAGATTGGGATCGAAGCCGTGGTAACTGCCTTCTCTAACAAATTCATCCGCGCTTTTTAACTTTTTAGCCAGGGCCATCATCAGCGTAAAGGTCTGCTCGGCCACGGCGTCCGTGATCGTTTGGGAAGGGGTGTTAGTGACGACAACACCGCGGCTTTTAGCCGCCTCAAGGTCGATGTTATCGAAACCGATGGCGTAATTAGCCACGATTTTAAGTTGGGGTCCGGCGGCGTCTAAAACAGCCGCGTCAATTTTGTCAGTCAAAAGGGAAATAATGGCGTCGGCGCCCTTGACGAATTCTAAAAGTTCGGCTTTTTCAAGGGGCCGGTTGCGGATTGAGAGGGAAACCTCAAAACCCTTGCCTTGGAGGACTTCAATGGCCGGGCCGGGAATGTCGTGAGTCACACAAACCTTCACCTCTTCATTCAAGCAAAAAATTTCTCTTCAAGCAAGCCCGCCGGGAAGTACTTTGCCTCTTCTAACTTCTTAAAGCTCAACCTCGTCGTTTGGAAGTCGTTTGGAAGTCGTTTGGAAAACTCGGCCGGCTCGCCTTCCTCATTCTAAACCCATCTCACTTTACTTCGACACTACGTAGTATCGAAGTAAGAACCTTATCCTATTTTTTCTTCCGACCTTCACGATATGATTCGTCAATTCGCCGATTAATAACATCTTTTGACTCAAGATCAGCGATAGCCGCTTTTAGCTTTTCATTTTCTGCGCGAACAGAAGCTTCCTCCATTTTTTCTAAAGCGATCTCCGGCCAAAACGATGCAGCGTGCGATTTCTTGAATCTCTCCCACTCCGATCTCTCACGCGGATTTTTTAATCGTCGCCTCTCGGGTATTTGCTTTAAAACCTTACGGAAGCCCTCACCCTTCTCGGAAAGCCAACTGGCGACCTTCGCGATTGTCGAGTGACTCACTTTAAGAGCCTCGTTAATCTCTTGGTAGGTATAATCGGAGAGGAGGAGTTTGGCAATGCCTAACCTTTTTGAAAGAAGGCGAACCTCGCCGCGAGTCAGTAAATCGGTAATGAAGGCCGCGGCTTCCGTAAGGTTACCTAGTAAAGTCAATCCGAAAAGTAAATCGTAAAGAAGGTCCGCCTGATCTTCCTTGCTGATCTTATCCCACCGTTTTAATTTCCCATCTACATATTTACTCATTATATTTACTCATCTCAATTATCTCTCAATTCCTAAATTCCCAAACCGCTAATACTTCGACACTACGTAGTATCGAAGTGTGAGTAATTTATAAACTTCCATAGACAACCGCTTTTAAAGATATGAGGTTGTCATGCCAGACCGAGATCTGGCATCCAGACTTTCCCCGAGCCTGGATTCCGGCTCACCGGCCGGAATGACGGGGAGGACAGGAACCCATACTTTCTAAAGAGTTTGTCTACACCAGTATCTCAACCTGTATCACCGCGAAAAAAAACCAAAGCAACTAAGGACCTGCCTGAATTCTCTCTATCAACGCGGAGAGTAGTACCGAGAGAACCCTAGATTTTTCCCGCCGAACCGAAAAGGAGAATTTTTTCTTCAACAATTTCTTGCATGGCCGCGATCGAGGAGGGCATAATTTTATAAATCGCTACCTCATCCCTCATTGGCTCTTCATCCAAAGTTTTCTTTAAGGTATCACGAAAAGCAACCCGCAACTCGCTGTTAACATTAATTTTTACAATCCCCGCGTTTATCGCCTCTTTAATTTGTTCAGCGGGAATTCCCGATCCGCCGTGCAAAGATAAAAATGTTTCCGGCAAGTTCTCCACAATTTTTTTCAGCAAATCCAACTGTAGGGTCTTGTCTTCACTGTAAAGACCGTGAACATTACCGATAAAGGAGGCAAAAATATCAACCTTCGTTTCCTTCACGAATGACGCGGCAAGCTTAGGATCCGTATAGAGCTTCGCATCTCTCACCGTTTCAATATTAATATGACGGTGATCAGAACTGCTCGCGCCGAGGGCATTGATGTTATCAATTTCCCCTTCGACAAGGATCCCTTTCTCGTGCGCGATACCAGTCACCATTCTGGCAATCTCCAAGTTTTTTTCGTAAGGCAGTTTCGAGCCGTCGAAGTGGATTAAATCGAAACCGGAATTGATGGCATTTTGGCAAGAAACAAGCGTCGGCGCGTGATCGAGATTGAGAAGAATCGGCACGCCGGTATCTTTTTCTAAAGCCCGGACCGTCGCCGTCAGCTCACGCATACCAATAAATTCAACCTCACTGTGGCTGGCTTCAATAATGACCGGGGAACGCAGTTTTTTAGCCGCGGAAACGACGGCTTTCAGCGTCTCAATCGAAGCGGCGTTAAAGGCCCCGATGGCGAATTTTTCTTTTTTAGCTCTTTTTAACCACTCGTGCGCTTTCATCTTTAGGTCTTAAGGCAATAAGGTCTAAAGGCCATAAGCCTGGGGCCTTACCCCTTCCTTAATTTTGAAATCATTACGCCCAACATTTTCTGAATTTCTATCAAAAGCATCTTAACAGGATTTCTTAAAACTTGATCGCTATAATTTAATTTCTCAGAAATAATGACTTGCGTCTCGAGCTCCGCCGCGGAAGCGTTAGAAATGGAAAGAAACTGTGTATATTCTCCTAAATGACGCCTTTTAAACCCTTCAGCGATATTTGATGGGATAGAAACAGAACTACGCCTCATTTGAGAGGTAATTCCGTAGAGTTCGGATTTCGGAAAAGTAGCGGTCAACTTGTACACTAACAAAACTAAATCAACACTCTTCTGCCAAACAATCAGTTCTTTGAAACTGTATATTTTCTCTCTTTTAGACTCTAGCAGGCCCTCAACAGATTTATTATCAGGATATTCGTTCATAATATCTCTAAAGATTCTCCGCTTGAGACCTTATGACCTTTAGACCTAAAGACCTTAAGACCTTTAGACCTCGCTTAGATTTCCTTTGGTCCAAAATCCGGTTTACTTTGTAACATATTCTCTATCTGCTCTTTAGAAAGAAGTCCGGCTATAGCTCCAACTTTCGTCACGACGGCAGCGGAGTTGACCATCCCCCACCTCATGGCTTCGATGGTATTCTTACCATCCATAATCGCCCCCATGAAACCCGAGGCGAAGGCGTCTCCGGCTCCGGTTGCCTCAACTCTTTTTACCGGGAAAATTCCGCAATAATAAAATTTATCACTATCAAAAACATAAGCGCCTTCAACGCCGACCGTGATGACGACGTACCTCGGACCAAATTGGGCGATTTTCGCGAGCATCTCTTTTATCAATTCTCCATTATCAATTATCAATTGCTGTTTCCCTAGCATCTGCCCTGCCTCTTCTTTATTCACGAAAACAAAATTGGCCGCGCGGACAACGCCCTCGTAATAACTAAAATCTCCGCGAAGCTCTGCCGGCGCCGGGTTAAAACCCAATTTCACCTTATGATCGGCAACAAATTTTGAAATATCTTTATAGAAGTCCTTAAAATCCGGGCCAAGAGAAGAAATATACATGTAAGGGGCTTTAGGAAAATTGTCAAAGATTTTGTAATCTCGATGCTGTTTCTTGGCTAGAATTGTCCGTTCGGTTTGGTAATTTATAATCGTGGAATAAGAGGTTTGCCCGGGTTGCTTAAAGATAAACTCTCGACTTAAACCCTCTGCCTCGATCTTCTCATCAGCTATTCGGCCGACGATATCATCCCCGTGAATGGTGTAAAGACCAACGTTAAACCCGAGACGCTTCAGGCCGACGGAGACATTAGGGGCGTTGCCGCCGAGGCTAAAGTCGAGGGCCTCAACGGGAATTTTACTGCCGTAGTTGAAGCAAATTTCACAATCTTCTTTTTTAACTTTACACTTAACACTCGCTTCTTTCTCGTCGAGAGTTAAAAAAGCATCGAGCGCACTATCACCAACGGAAATTAAATCAAACATATAGAACTCACACTCTGATAACGTCCCATCGTCATCCCGGCCGTCCCTGTTGTCATGCCGGACGGGGATCCGGCATCCAGGCTCGTGGATCCCAGCTTGGAGGCTGGGATGACAGGGTGGCGCGTTTTCACAATGTGACCTGAATAGAGTCTTAAAATCTTCACTCTTGACTCTTTTTTAAATCTTTAAAAAGAGCTTTTGTGACCAAAATAACGAGCAGTATTTCAACCAGCCCAATCATGATAGAGGTGATCAGAAAAAAGGTTAAAAAATCCAGAGCCAGGTTTTGATAATTTATTCCAACCGTCCCATAAAGCTGATCGGTGACCACGTAATAAGGAAACGGCCACGGGAAAAATTTCACGAGAAGGGCAGAGACTAAAATCGGTATAAAAAGAGGCACTAATCTTGACATACAAAGACACCTATTCACATAACACGCACGGATTGGGATTCCCGTCCCGTCATCCTGAGGTCTTCGGCCCGAAGGATCTAGATCCCTCGGCTTCGCTCGGGATGACACAATTCCAATCTGGAAATGTTTTCTCTATATCTCTACCAACTCTATACGCCGAGTCTTTCTAAGTCAACGACACGCAGCCACACCCCACCCCCTCGAGGGTTAGATCCCTTTAGGGTCTAACCCTATTAGAGTCATTCACCAGAGCTTTCCCGATCGCCGAGGGTGTCTTCAACAATTTCGACGGCGTGGGACGTACCAATCCGATCCGCCCCCGCTTCGATGAAACTAAGGGCTTGATCGTAAGTGCTGATTCCCCCGACCACTTTGATTCTAAGCCTCTTCCCTACCACTTCTCTAACAAGTTGAATGTCCTTAATTTCCGGCCCTCGGGTGCCACCAACGCTGCCCGATCCCGTTTTAAAAAAATCCGCTCCCGAATCGGCGATAAGAACCGCCACCTTCTTAATTTCTTCATCGGTTAAAAGTCCGACCTCCGGAATAAATTTAATGATGATGTCAGATCTTATATTTCTTGCCCCGCTCACGACCGCTTTCATTTCGGAAAAACTTTCGTCCCACAACCCTTCTTTAATGAGGGCGATGTTAAGGCAAACGTCAATCTCGTCCGCGCCTTCCTTAATAGCGGCGGCGGCAGCGGCCACTTTGATCAAAGTTAGCTCTTGGCCCAAGGGAAACGAAATGACCGTACCGACTTTCGCCGCCCCCTTCATCGCGGACGTGGCGAATTTTATGAAATAAGGATTAACAAAAGCGGAATTAAAACCGTACTTTAGAACTTTATGACAAAGCTCGGTCACATCCGCGTGAGTACAGCTGTTATGATGGTTGGCGAAATCGAGAAAAGGGGCCAGGTTTCTTTTAACACTCATAAATCCTCCATTATTTACCTAAATAATACTTCGTATCATATCGGCCGAAAACCGAGAAGATAAAGATTAAAAGGCCGGCCGCCACTAAAAACAGTCCCGTCCAAATTGAGCCGGTGCAACTGACGGCATTGCAAACGAAAAGGCTCGTAAAAATAAGATAGATGCCTATTAAACCCAAGGCGATGAGAAACGAGAGACCAACGAAACCGGCTAAAAGCTTATCACTCATTTCTTGAAAATATCTAACGATCATGAACTTCACCTTCCTTTCTGCCAATACGATCCGGAAACTCTTTCTCAAACTTTCTAATCATCACCAGTACCTGCTCGGGACTATCAACGACGGCGTAGACTTTAAATTCGTCAGCGCGCATGTATAAATACTTCTTAAAAACGCCGATGATCTCCTGCCAGAAATCGCCGAAGAGAATAAAAGGTATTTTGTGGCCGTGATGAATGCGGCTCTCCGCCCAAGTCAGGCCGAATTCGGAAATTGTGCCCGTGCCTCCGCGGAAAATAATGTGGACGTCGGCGAGCTCAAGAATCTTTTGGGTGCGAAGCGCGTAATCAGGCTGCGTCATCTCCTCGTCAAAAAGATTTTTAGGATCCCGACCCTCGTAATGCTCATGAGGGTAAGAGGGATAATAAGTGATCCCAATCGCCTTTCCACCGCCCGCGTGGGCCCCGAGGGTACTGGCACGCATGATGCCGGGACCACCGCCGTTAAGAATGGTGATACCGTTTTGCGCCAAAAGTTTCGCCGTTTCGAAAGCTTCGCTGTACTCCTTGTCCCCTTCTTTAAACTCGGCGCCGCCTAAAAAAGCCGCTTTCTTGATAACCATTAGCTCGTGAGCTTCATCTCCTCGTTGCGAAGAATGGTTTGAAGCTCCTCAACGTAACTTTTAATATCCGATGATCCGAAAAGATGGTCGCCAATAACCAATTCGTTGGCGCCCGCGTCCACGACCAGCTTAGCATTATCGGTGCTGATTCCCCCGGCGACGGCGATGGCAAGATCGGGATAGCGCTCCCTTAAGGAAAGCGCTTTCGGTAAGACGGCGGGATTAAATTTACCACCGCTTAAACCAACTTCAACCGCCATCAGCTGAACAAGATCAACCCCCTCAATCACTTTCTCAATCAGTGAAACCGGAGTTTCTAAACTCAAGGCCACGCCGACCCGGTGGCCCAGGCTTTTTATTTCTTCAATAACCGCTTCTATCTCTCTCGAAGCTTCGGCGTGGAAGATAATCCGGTCGATACCAACACGGCTAAACTCACCAATGTGGGCGATCGGATCCTTAACCATTAAGTGAACATCAAGGGAAATTTCTGATCCAAAATTCTCAATCGTCGAGGCCCCGACTGTCGTCGCCTTAACGAAATCGCCATCGGCGATGACGATTTGGGCCCGAACAACAATATTCTCGACCGCCTTTAATTTTCTGCCGTATTCTTCATCGGTGGCGGCCATGATAGCCGGGATTATTTCGGGAACTACCATAAGATTTTTATTTTTTTAATTCCGCTTCAATCGCTTGCTTCACGACAGAGTAAGGAACGGCGCCGCCGGGAATAGCTTTTCCGTTAACGAAAAAGGCGGGCGTTCCGGCCACTCCGTAAGTTCTCGCGTTGCTTGTTGAATCCTTAACTTCCTGGAGATAAGTTTTTTCCGAGACGCATTTGTTAAATTTATCACTGTCTAGCGACAGCTGAACCGCAAGACCTTTTAGATTTTCTTGGGACAGTGCTCCCTGATTTTCCCCCTTTTGGGATTCAAAAATCTTGTCGTGATACTGCCAGTATTTACTCTGATCGGCGGCGCAAAGAGCCGCGTTAGCCGCTAAATCCGACTCCTCTCCTAAGAAAGAAAAATCACGGTAAACGAGCTTCACTAAGCCTCGATCAATGTAATCTTTTTTAAGATTGGGTATAATCGGTTCCCAACTGGGATAGTCAGCCACCATTTTCGTATAAACTTCATTCTTGACTCCGTTCACGGCCGCGCAGAAAGGACACTGAAAATCGGAAAACTCGATAACGGTCACCGGCGCGTCACTCTTTCCTAGAAACGGCGAGTTGCCGATAGGTATTTCCTTAGGGACTTGTCCTTGAGTGGCACCAATAGTTGGTGAGGCTGAAGGAGCTTTAGGAGCCGCTGATTTCAAGTTGAAGGGCAGCTTACCACTGACGTAAAGGTTGGAAAAGGCGATAAATAAACCGGCGATTATAATGGCCAAAGGTGTTAGAATTTTTTGCATTGATTTATTCTAGCATAGAATTTTCTCAATAAGAACACCCTGAAGGTGTAGATTTTTCGCTAATCCTTTAGGATCCGCGTCGAGTTCACCTTCAGGGTGGAATTCCTATAAAAATATGAAAATTACCGAAATTTACCGGAAATACAAACTGCCCGTGAATCTTATCGAGCACCACTACCGTGTTGCCGGGGTCGCTCTTTTCATCGCCGATCACTGGAGTGGAGTGAAGCTTGATCGAAATCTGGTTAAAACGGTCGCTCTTCTCCACGACCTGGGCAACTTAGTTAAATATGATTTAAGACCAAGATTTGCCCACCTGCTGAACAACGAGGAAAACAACATTGACTATTGGATACGCCTTCAGCGAGAGATGATTAGAAAATATGGGCCGAATGATTACGAAGCGACTCTCGGTATTGCTCGGGATTTAAAACTTAAGCCAAAGACGCTAAAAACTCTCGAAGATCTGGTCAAGGGCGACTCTAAAGAGATCATTAATTTTGGCAGCTGGGAGATAAAAATCCTTCTCTACGCCGATGTCCGCGTTTCCCCTTATGGCGTCGTTTCACTACCAGAGCGAGTAAATGAATGGCAAGGCCGCTATAAAGATCGGGAAGATTGGCGGGATAAAATGAGTGAAATCGAGGGATATTGGCAGCTATGTTTCGGCCTCGAAAACGAAATCGGACGAAATCTTTCGGTTCCGGTGACAGCCATCACAAACACCAATAATTTAATTGGAAAATACTTAGAAAACCTACCCGCAGAAAACATCTAATTTCCTAAAGAAAACCTCTAAACTCAACTAATCTAGTTCAACCCCAGGGGTTGAATTCTCCGTTATTGATATCATGATACGTATCATAGTATCAATGTCTTGACCGTAATCCTACGAGCCTCACGGCTAGGACTACAATGATCACGGCTAACGAAATCCACTGGGCCATCGTCAGCGGACCGGAAATCCACGGCGAATCGGTTCGGAAAAATTCGAGAGCAAAACGAGTAATAGCGTAACTAAGTAAATAAAGAAGAAATAGGCTCTCCCCTGCTTGAATTTTTCCGCCCGAGGCGGATCCGCCCTTGGCGGAGATCTTTGATCTTTGATCTAAAACGATCAGGGTCAAGAAAACAAAAATATCGGCCACAATCTCCCAATAGGCGAAGGGTAAGTTCTCACCATTAAAGATATTTCCCACCCGCCCGATCGCTTGGCCGAGAGCCATCCCCGGCGCCGCCGCATCTAAATAATTCAAAATTAAAAGATCAAAATTAAAAGTTTTGGAATTCTCCATACTTTGGTCATATTTTGGATTTTGAACTGTCACTTTGATTTTTGATTTTTGATTTTTGAATTTAAAGTAAACAAATAACCCTATCAATCCCCCGACCAAAGCCCCGTAAATCCCCAACCCGCCTCTCCAAATTTGTGGAATCAATGTTAGATGTTCAATGTAAAATGTTAAATAGTTGGCCACGTGATAAAGACGGGCGCCGATCAAACCAAAAAAAACAACCCACGGCAGACTATCCCAAACCAAGTCTGAGCTTAAACCACGCTTTCCCGCGCGGTAAGCGGTCAGTGAATAAGCCGTCAGCAGAGCCAGCGAAATCGCTAGGCCATAAAGATTAAAACTTGGAAGCATCAAGAATAGATTAACATGAGAAAATCCTACTTGCCCCGAGCTTAGAATAGTATCACGGTACATATACAACTCACATCATGAAATCGCGCTGCCCGTCATCCCGCGCTTGACGCGGGATCCATTCTGACTGGATTCCGTCCCGGATCCCC
>CAYHYS010000007.1:0-17815 GCA_964360905.1 uncultured Candidatus Saccharibacteria bacterium
TTTCGTTTTTAACTGTCCGACGTTTCTTAAAATTGGCAAGTAGTTCACGATAATGTGGGCGGACGGATACTCCCGGCCCAGCTCGCGCACGGCGTGAAGGAAAGGTTGGTTCTCAAGATCGCCGACGGTGCCGCCAATCTCAACCAGGACGATTTCCGCGCCGGTTGAGGCTTTTAGTATACAATCCTTTATTTCGTTGATAACGTCAGGAAACATCTCAACATCCCGTCCTTTATACTTAAAGGCACGCTCGTTGGCAATCACCTTCTGGTAAATTTTTCCCGTGGTGAGGTTGTTATCTTTAGAAAGAGAAACGTCGAGAAATCTTTCGTAATTGCCTAAATCTTGGTCAATTTCCCCACCATCATCAGTCACAAAAACTTCCCCATGCTCGGCCGGACGCATCGTCCCCGCGTCAATGGAAACATAAGGATCAATTTTTATAGCCGTGACTTTATAACCGCAGGATTTAAAGAGCAACCCAATGGAAGCGACGGTGATACCTTTACCTAAGCCCGAGAGGACACCGCCGGAAACGAAAATAAAATGAGGGGATTCTTTTAGCACGTTTAATTATGACTTTTCCGGGATTCTTTTTCAAGCGAAACTTTTCCGCGCCATTTTTCGGCTGTGTTTCTTAAGCCATGATGCAATTTCTTCGAGACCCGTGTTCTTAACGTCAATATCAATGGAGAAATTAACTAACTCTTCCTGGGCACATTCGAATTTATAACCGTTCAGTTCAATCATCGTCATAGCACTGTAAATACCCGTTCTCTTGTTCCCATCGGCGAAAGCGTGATTTTTTATAACAGAATGAAGTAAGCTACCAGCTTTTAGAAAGAGATTAGGGTAAAGGTTTCTACCGCCAAAAGAGGCTCGACAACGATGAACAGCCGACTCAAGAAGTTCGAAAGAACGTAATCCGTGAACGCCACCCGTCTTCTCAACCGCCATTTGGTGAAGCAGTAAAACATCTTCAACGCCCAAGTATTTCATTTGGTTTTCGCTAGTTTCTTAAAGGCAGGGAGGTAACGGCGGAGTAAGTCTTTAGCGACTCTATAAACCTCCTTATCAACAATCTTCTCAGTTCCTCTGAATTTCTCAGCAATTCCAACGCGCAACGTCTTTTTCCCTTTTAAGGATTTGACGTCGACAAAATCACCGACCGAAAGACCAAGATCGTCAAGAGCTTCCTTATTAACAGTCACCGCCGCGCTGTTACCGACGCGGATTATTTTTTGAATCATAAATATTTTTCACCTCCGTTATAACCATGTTATAACAGTGGCAAGTTGTTGTCAAAAATGGGGAGTAAATTATTCGTCGACGATTTCGCCTTCTTTAATGTCACCGCCGGGAGGCGGGGTTGGGCCACCTTCACTACCACCAAGATTATCATTCGTACTATCTTGAGGTCCCGACTGCGGTCCATTTTGCGGGGATCCGGGCGCGCCATACATCGCTTGGCCAATCTTTTGCAAAGTCAGGGAGAGCTCTTCCGTTTTCTTTTTTAGATCTTCTAAAGGCGCTGTCTGCAAAACAGAGCGCAGCTCTTTAACTTTATTTTCGACTTCATCCTTCGCCGCTACGTCAACTTTATCACCAGCATCCTTCAAGGTTTTCTCGGCGGTGTAACACATGTTATCAGCGATGTTCCGCGCCTCGACCAGCTCTTTACGGACCTTATCTTCTTGAGAGTGTGTTTCCGCCTCTTTTTGCATCCGCTCAACTTCTTCCTTATTAAGGCCGGTTGATCCGGTGACCGTAATTTTTTGCTCCTTGCCGGTGGCTTTATCTTTAGCGGAAACGTGTAAGATGCCGTTGGCGTCAATATCAAAAGCAACTTCAACTTGAGGGACACCGCGCGGGGATGGAGGAATACCGTCGAGAATAAAACGGCCTAAAGATTTATTGTCAGAAGCCATCGACCGCTCTCCTTGAAGAATATTAATCTCCACCGAAGTTTGCGAATCAGCCGCCGTCGAAAAAGTGTCGGTCTTGGCCGTAGGTACGGTTGTGTTGCGGGCAATGAGAGTTGTCATCACGCCACCCATCGTTTCAATGCCAAGGGAGAGAGGTGTTACGTCAAGCAAGAGAACATCTTTAACTTCCCCACCTAAAACGCCACCCTGAATAGCCGCGCCAACGGCGACAACTTCATCGGGATTGACACCTTTGTGCGGCTCCCGATTGAAAAATTTCTGAACGCGCTCTTGAACTTTCGGCATCCGGGTCATACCACCAACTAGGACCACTTCGCCGATTTTACTGACGTCAACCCCGGCGTCCTTCAGTGCTTGAGCGGAGGCGGTGAAAGTCTTTTCAATAAGTTCATCAATCAGTTGTTCCATCTTGGCGCGGGAGAGCTTCATAACAAGATGTTTCGGCCCGGTTTGATCAGCGGTGATATAAGGAATGTTTATTTCGGCTTCTAAAGATGAGGAGAGTTCGATTTTAGCACGCTCGGCACTGTCTCTGATTCGCTGTAGAGCTTGACGGTCAGCTCGAAGATCAATACCATTTTCTTTTTTAAACTCATCAACGAGGTAATTGATAATACGCTGATCAAAATCATCACCGCCCAGGTGAGTATCTCCAGCGGTTGACTTTACCTCAAAAACGCCTTCACCGAGTTCAAGAATGGAAATATCGAAAGTGCCGCCGCCGAGATCGTAAACGGCGATAGTGTGAGCGTGAGTTTTATCTAAGCCGTAAGCGAGAGACGCGGCCGTCGGCTCGTTAATAATCCTTTTAACTTCGAAACCGGCGATCTCTCCGGCTTGTTTCGTCGCTTGGCGCTGCGAATCGTCGAAATAAGCGGGTACGGTGATAACGGCTTCCGTTACTTTTTCGCCGAGATAGCTTTCGGCGTCCGCCTTTATTTTAGAAAGAATCTTGGCGGAAATTTCTTGCGGCGTAAAATTTTTACCCTCGACCTCGACAACGGCCATATCGTTTGGCCCGGCCTTAACGTTATAAGGCAACCACTTCATATCGAACTGCACGGAGGGATCGGAAAATTTCCGGCCCATCAGCCTTTTAATGGAAAAGATTGTGTTTTTCGGATTGACGATAGCTTGCCTTTTAGCGATGTCACCGACGAGATTTTTAATAGGATCAACGACTGAAGGAATAACGTTGCGCCCCTCGGCGCTGTGAATAACCTTCGGCGTGCCGCCTTCCATGACGGCCACACAAGAGTTAGTTGTACCTAAATCAATTCCGATAATTTTAGACATATTTCTTTAAAATCCCCCTCTATATACTATCAATTACTTCTGTTTCATTTTCCGTTCCAGGATCTAATGGTCCAGTTTTCTTCTTGCTAACTTTAACCTTGACCGGCCTTAAAACCCTGTCTCCTATTATATAACCTTTGGCAACTACCTCAATGATCTTTTCATCCTCGCTGTCCTCAATCGTTTCGATGCATTCTTCTAAGTGAGGATTAAAAGGATCGCCGATTTTCACCTCAATTTCCTTGACCCCTTCACTCAAAAAGATATTTTGCAGATCCTTGATAATGAGCTTTAAACCCTCACCATCGCCGTGGGAAGCGGCCCTTTCAAGATTATCCGAAAGCGATATTAATTTAGAGAGAAGGACGGTATTCGAAAATTTTTGCCAATCCTGCCGATCGCGGGTAATTCTTTTTTCTAAATTTTGATAATCGGCGACGGCCCTCTTCCACTTATTAGTTATATCCTCAACCTGCTCGGTTAAATTCCCGATCTGAGAGTCAGGTAATTCGTTTTCCACTTCCTTTTCTTTATCTTTAATCTCGTCTTCCATAACACAAGTTACTAATAACCTCAAACTACTAGAACAGTTTAAAGTTTAAAAATCAAAATGTAAATTAACAATGTAAAAAACCAAAAACCTTCGAAACTTTTCAATTGTAATTTTGATCTTTGATCTTTGAATTTTTATTTTTTCCTACCAGCCTTGGCTCATTTCGGAAATAAGGGATTTAAAATATTTAACCACCGGAATGACTTTCGCGTATTCCATCCGAGAAGGTCCGATGACCGTTAAAAATCCGGCGCGTTTATTCGTCTCGAAACGCGAAAAGACAAAAGAAATTTCGATCAGGCGCGGGTTGGATAGTTCTTCACCGATCAGAACGTGGACCTGTCCTTCTCCGATAGCTTTCGAAAAGATGTCGAAAAGCAATTCTTCGTGGTCGATAAGGTTAAGGACAGTGCGGGTCACGTCAATATCGTAAAATTCCGGATGCTCTAAAACATTAGCCGCGCCGGAGGAAAAAACGTGACCATCGGTCGTTGAGACAACGGAGAGATAACCGGTCATTTCGGCCAGGGCCAAGGCCGCCTTTCGCAGCATCTTTTCGAATTCAAATCTTTCCTGCCAGAGGCGTTGTTTTATAGCCACCTCCTGGAGAACGGGAATAGCCACTTCCTCCATTAATTTATTAAGATAAGTACGTAGTCCGGTTGAGGTTGGCGCGCGGCCGGCGCTGGTGTGAGGTTGTTTAAGATAACCGAGTTCAATCAGTTTAGCCATCTCGTTGCGAACGGTGGCCGGGGAAATTTGTAAGTTGTATTTTTCGACCAGATTCTCACTGCCGACGGGCTTAGCCGTCTTAATATATTCTTCAACAACGGCTTTTAGAAGCTGCGTTTGTCTGACGCTGATATCACTCATCATTTAGCAGTCTAAATCAACATTTGCTAACTTGTCAATAGATATCTTCTTACATTTTACATTCCAACATTTTTAAGAAAGTTGGAGTAAGGTGATGGGTTTTAGGATAAATGGCTCGAAAAGGAGTCCCCTTCTGGACTTTAAAATATTATTTAATCTTAAATGGGCGCTTATTAGCCTCCTGCAGAATCTTTAAAGTTGCCTGTACCGAGAGATTATCACTCGGTAAAAGAATTAGGCGGTCACTTAACTGATTCAACAGGGAACTTAAAAACTCATCAGCCCATGACGGCGATAAGGTTAACACTCCTGAAAAATCAATTTCCAATTCTTCATCTGGCGGCAGTTCCAGCAGTGCGGGCTGAAAAGCCTTAAATGCTTCACTGCCGAGTTCACGGGATATTAACGTTGTACCAAACTTTTCCAATTGTAATTTCATATACTTTCTAAACGCACTAAAACTCTATCTTGGCCAAACAGCCCCGCACAACACGAGGGCCGCGCGTAACGTGAAATGCCTTATCCGGATCTTTCATCCGCACTTCCCCGTCGCCGCTTGTAAAAAACAGGCTTATCGGCTGATCCATGACCACCTCACGGACAAGTTTAAGTCCGTTACCGCGCTTTTCCGGCGCCCGTCCGGAAATGAATTCGGTAAAGGCGACTGCCACGGCCGCGGTGTGACTCGAAAGTCCCGGCCGGACCCGGCGTAATGTTTCGAGAACCCCCAATCCCCGATCGGCGAGAACAATAGTGCCTTTGGTAAGATCATAACCGAAAAAAATTCCCGCTGTATCCGGCCACTTTCCTAAGTTGTGGGCAAACGAATTATCACCGATTTCTCCGGCAACTAAAACAATCAGAGAGTAGAGTTTCTCAAAGCCCGGTTTTTTCATGAGCGCGTTCTGCATCGTTGTCAGCCTGGCATTGAAAATTGAGCTTGTCTGACAATAAAAGGTAGCCGGAAACTCAACCCCGTCACTGATCCACTCGGAGGCAAACTTCATTAAATCACTACCAAATATTTCTAAATCTTTCTCACGGTAATAGCGATGAGTACCTCCATCCTTTTTGATCGCCACTAATTTACCACTCTCATCCCAACGACGAAGGGTGTTCAGCGAAACTCCAAGATATTCAGCCGCTTGGCCAATTGTGAGTAAATTCTCATCCATGTTCATATATAAATGGTATCAGACTATCTAAATCTACACAACTAGCCATTAAAGCTACTCAAAAATATAGCAATCTACTCATTGGTTACCACTAACTACCACCATTTCTCATCCTCACATTCTTAAGAAAGTTGGAATGAAATAATCGCAGTTTCGAAGGATCAGAGATAAATCCTCTTTTGGACAATTAACAGTTGAGGAACCAGATCGAGAAATTGAGCAGGGAGGCGAAACTAACCCAAGCCAGGTAGGGCAGCATTAAGTAGGCCGCTTTCCGTTCGATCCGGTAAAAACTCAGGGTGGTTAAGGCGATAAAACCCAACATCAGCAGGATTTCGAGGAAAGCCAGAAAGGTAAGGTGCAGGCCGAAAAATAAAATTGACCAGAGGACGTTAAGGAAAAGCTGTACCCCGAATAAGACCACTGCCTGTTTCACCTTTTTATCCCCAATTCCTTTGGCCCAAACTAAAGATAAAGCCAGTCCCATTAAAGTGTAGAGAGTCAACCAGACCGGTCCGAAAAGCCAGTTCGGCGGACTAAACGGCGGTTTAATTAAGGCCGCGTACCAGCCTGGAATGGCCGTAATCGTGAAAACCGACCCGACGACCCCGGCCAACTGGCAGATAATAATCGAAACAGCGATCCTAGTAATCTTCATTAGCCCTCATCTCTAATGCTAAAACGGATCCCCTAACTTTACCAGTTGACAACACCGTGAGGATCGAGGATCCGCCATTAATTGTAACTAAACTGAAATTGACTTTTAGGGGTAAAATTGGTACTATAGTATTATCACGATGACCAAGCTAAGCAGCCTAAGGTTTCGACCGACCGCTGATCTTGGTCTTTTTTAATTCAAGGGAACCTCGCAATAAATCCACCCGCACAATGTAGCTATTGTATCCGCGAAGCAGACTGGAATAATGCTTATTTGGAGTAAAAATGTGAAGGAGCTTACTTTCTTTTGCCAAGTGCTCGACTAGGCAGTGAAAATCTCCGTCACCTGACACAATGATGGCCTTGTCATAATTCTTATACTCAATCATCGTATGAAGAACCAGCTCCGCATCAACATTCCCTTTGACTCTTCCGCTTGGCAATTCCAGCGTTGGTTTAAAAATCAGGATGTACCCCATCTTCTGCAGATTGGTATATAAAGTTTCATTTCCCGGGACATACCCAATAAATAGATACACTTTTGTTACATTGTATTTATTGGAGAGGTACTGGCGAAACTTGCGCCAGTCTATAACCCACCCCTGGCTCTTAACTCCTAGATTCAGATTCTGGCTGTCAATGAACGCGTAGTTGTTTCGTTTGTTTTCCATTGTTTTAATTCTAACATTTTACCTAGAAGGATAGAGTTATGAGGTCGTAACTGGAAGAGTAAAATCTTCTATTTCTCATTCTCACATTCTTAAGAATGTGAGAATAACCTGTTCGGTTTAGAGGTGTATGAAAAGGGGCGTCCTATTGAAGATAAATTTCAGACAAATTCCCAAGTACTTTGATTATTTAAATAATCGTAGTGGTTGACCAGATTACTCTAATACGGGAGAGGTTAGTTAAACAACCGGTAGGCGCTTTAAAAACCGCTCGGTCATAACCCCAACCTTCCGGAGGTGGTTCTGGTGTTTTATGGGAGAATTTTTCCCTCTGAGTTGGTTAAGAGATTGGGATTTTTAGAATAGATGAGCTTTTTATCTTGCAACTACGCGATCGGGATCCCGGATCTGGATTTTACTGGATTTTATTTCGGCAGTCGAAGAACATTATATCGTCGCCATCTTTTAAAGTATTATTTTCTGCAGGCCGCCTTCCGTTTAACAAAAAACCAAGCGTTCCGGGAATAAATGCCTTCTGGATTTCGGGATAGGAAGAAAGGATAAAATTCAAAAGCCTGGCAAAATTTAAGTCTCCCGAAACAACCGCCTCTTCAAAATCTTTTTCCGTGATCTCTTTTAAGCTCTCGTCGTAATATATTTTAACCTTAATTGGTTTTAAATTTCCCATAATTTACGTGGCCGGGATCCTGGATCTAAGTTTTCGCAAACTCTATTTTACACCAAAGCTCGTGGCGTAAAAGATAGAACTTGAATCAAAAAGAGGTCTCATTTTTGGATTTGCCTCCAGGTTGGTTAAGATATTGGGATTTTTAGAGGAGGCTGTCTTTTTATCCTGCAGCCACACAGGCCGGATCCCGGATCCGGTTATAAACTAATTAACCTTTACCGCATAATTTATTGAACTCGTCAACAATTTCCTGTTTTGGATTTTGATATAACACTCCTACTTCAATTTTGACAACTGTTTGGTCATTTCTTGCCACTTCAGCAGTTAAATAATCATTGAGCTTGTTATAAAGGTGTATCGCGTCAATGCCTATGTGTCCGCTGGTAATGACGTGTCCCACTCCAATAAACGCAATTCCCCAACCAACCTCTTTTGATTGGTACTTTGCGTGTTGCATATAATCCCCGTGGATAAGCGAATGTCTAAATAAATCCCAAGCTAAGTAAGGAGCAGTGACTTCTAAGTGATTTTTAAGAACCTCTTGGGGCGTTTCTCCTGCTACATTTGCCACCGCCTCAATAATTGGCATAATCAACCTCATGCTCGCCCAAAAACCCACCTTACGAGCGGATTGCTTATTATGTTCTTCAAGTAGCTTAAGGATTGTTCCCACGTCGTCCCGTAATTTATTTAGTGACGATTGGAAAAAATAAACCCTAGTCATTTCTACGGTCTCAAAAATTGCTCCTTTTGGTGGCTGTTTCATATTAAATAAGTAACTAAGGTAATTCTAAAATAGCCTTCCCCATTGGAAAAAACTCAATCTTTTTGGCAGAACCCCTCTTTGCGTTAATCATATCTTTTTGTTTACTGTTATTACATTGCTCCAGATAATCAAACTTACAACCATTTGCGGTTGGAAAAACCTGGAAAATTACGTGCTCTGCATTAGTTGGAGTAAGAGTATTGGCTAATACCCACACTTCCGCGATTTTAAGATTAAGCACCCTTACTCTTTCGAATATTTCTTTTGTGTTAATAACCTCTCCCGTTCGGTCGTGTACATAACATAGAAGTATGTAATTATCCGGATATACCTTACCCTTAAGTTTATTTTCTATAGCACCGACAATATCAATACGTGCGTGACCTCCGTACTCAAACACCTCTACGTTTTGCATTTCTGCCATTACGCCTTTTTTTGTTTCAACAAAAGAAATGGTAAAAATGTCTGGTGCGCTATCTTCTGTATTTACCCTTAACCAAAACTCCTTTCTTGCTATTTTACTTAATCCTAATAAAAATACACCAGTTATCCACGCCTCACGTTCGGGTTTATATTCACTTTTAGTAACAGCGGCTTTATCTCCGTGCTTCTGGCGTAATCCTAAAAATCTTTTTATTGCAAATGGTGGACTAAGATAAATATCTTGAGGATATTGTTTTCTGGACATAGCTAGTTATCTCTAAATGTTTTCGCCAAAATTGCTTGGGTAAGTTTTAGTACCAAAATTTTCGGAACGCTTTATTTTCTCATTACATTAGCCTCTGCGTTGCGAGGCTTGAATAGTTACTTTTGGCAATAATAATGTGGTCTGCAACCGAAATTCCTAGTATTTTGCCCGCCTCTACTAGTCTCCTTGTGGTAGCAATATCGTCATCTGACGGGGTCGAATCCCCAGAGGGGTGGTTATGTAGAACTATTACGCGAGACGCACTATTCAAGATAGCCTTGCTAAAAACTTCTCTAGGATGAACAAGGCTGGCATTTAACGTACCAACGGATACCTCACTTTCTATCAAATTATTTTTAGTATCTAAATATAAAATTATAAAATGTTCTTTTTTCTCTCTTCCCAATCTTTCTTTGAAATATTCGAATATAGACTTCGGCGATTCCAGTAGAATTTTTGGTTTAATTTTTTCTTTTGCGTATATTTCAGAAACCGCCTGAAAAAGCTTTATACCAAATGAATTAGATGGTCCAATACCATTGATTTGCTGAAGTTCTTCAACCGTTGAATCAAGTACGCCAGGAAGCCCGTTAAATTTTACGATCGCCTCCTTTGCCGGCTGTTTACAATCCTTACGTGGTGTTCCCAGAGTTAGGAGCAACTCAATAACCTCGTAATCAAGAAACCCACTTAGACCGGACTGTAGAAACCTTTTTCTTAGACGGGCACGGTGGCCCGCGTTTTTATAAGTAGATGGTACCTTTTTAACTTCACTAATACTTTTTTTCATTACTGCCCTCATCGACATTCAACGAGGTGTCATCAGCAATATCGTTATAGAAAATGTCCTTCTTGGCGTTGGAATTAAGCTGGCTTCGGAAGTATTCCTGTGTTTCGGGGTCAGTACAATATATATAGCAACCCTTCATTCCTCTGGTCATTAATGTCCTGTAGGTGTTTTTTATTATGCTGTCAGCTAACTTACTTGCTTCGTTCGGGTTTTCTTCAGTTAATTTATTTAAACCCCTGAGAGACCTGTCAGTTGTTGCTCGTTTTGTCGGATCTGTTATTACTTTTCCTTCTCTTATAATCAAATCGGGTCCTATAATTACGCCAACATAATCAAGATCTAGCCCTTGGCATGTATGAATACAACCAACTTCAGTAACAGATTCCGGATGAACTAGCCAAGCTTGCCCATGTTCTTTTAAATTCCAAGTAGCACTGTAATCATCAATAACTATATCTTTTAGATCTGGGTTATTTTGACTAATCCATTTCCAGCAATATCCGGCAACCATTCTAGATTTTTTATTACGTTTGTTTAGACGAATAATTTCATCATGCATCGATCTCACATTATCAAATATTTTAAAATCATAATCGATGCCTTCTAATGTCTCGTTGGCGGTTTCTTTAATCTGCAATAAATTATCTAACCATGGCAAGTAGCCATCGTCACCACCACACCTAAACTGAGAAGCGAGTTCCATAAAGCTTGTATTTGCGCCTAATTTTTTAGCCCAGTGCGAAATTTCAGATTCTCTCCCTATGTCTCTCAGCGTCACTCTTTGATCTTCGTCAATAAAAAATACACTAAATTTTGTCGCCTTAATTAACTCCATAATTTGATTCTCGCCCAAATTACCCATAAAGCCACCTTGTTTTGTAATCCTGTGTGCTTCATCTATTATTAAAGTATCAAATATATCGGGCTCTAGATTCAGGAAAGAATCTGACGATCTAAACAAATTTGAAATCCTTGTTTGCGTAAATACGCCGGATAATTTTACTTGAAATACCCTTCTCGGTGCTGCATTTTTTGTAACATAACTCACGTTATTATTAGCATTTTTATTTATTAGTTCGGAAAGCAAATTAATTGCGACAACCGATTTACCAGTACCAGGCCCACCACGAACTATTAAAACATTTTTATTATTACTGGTTGATAATTTGGCAAGTTGTAATGCTTTTTCGTAAACAATTTTCTGATCATCAATTAAAGTAAACTCTTTTTTATTTTTTTTCAGCATTGAAGCAAGACTATCTGCCAGTGCCTTGGATGGCCTTATTTTTCCATTTTCGATTGAGTACAAAGATTCCTTATTATCGCCATATTTAACAAATCTCGTTATAAAGCTTTGAAGTTTCTCGCAATCTGATTTAAAAAATACTGGTGCTTTTTCTGTGTATTCTTTATAAAAATCACTTCCAATAACATTGTCCTTTTGATAATTATGGAGGTATGCGCAAGGCTCAATACCAATATGATTGTCTTGAATATTGCCGTTATAATCCTCTAGCAATGTTGCGTAAGACCAAGCTTGATATGACGGATGCTCAACTTCGCCGTAAAATTCAGTATTCACAATACCATCCATGTTAGTGATTGAAATGCCCTCGCTCCACTGCTTTAATTCAACCAAAACTAAGACCGGTTTATTATCTTCATTTTTCCCAGTAATAATAAAATCAATTCTTTTGGAAGTAGAAGGAATTTTATATTCTATAGCGATACCTACATTGCCCGGTATCTCAGGAACTTCCATAACTCTTCTCATATATGGCAATGAATTCCTAAATGCACTAATCTGAGCAGGCGCTGGTCGGTAGCCAACCTCTCTAACAAATGACGCCTCTACTGTTGTGGCAATGTCGACATCTGCCATAAAATCAGTCTTCGTGGATGAATAGATAACTGCCATAATTAAAGTTTGTTGTATTTAGTGTGTTTGCCCTTAGCCTTTTCTACCGGGTATTTTTCCTCAATCTTTTTAATTTTATTTCCCAACGTATCAAGTATATCTATATTCAGATCGTGGCTCATGAGTAAAACCCAATACAATACGTCAGCAAGTTCTTCGCCAATCTCGAGCTTACTATCTACTACATATTTTTCCATCTCCTCTTTACTTTTCCACTGGAAGTGTTCCATGATTTCACAAGCTTCAAGAACAAGCGATAGCGCAACATCTTTTGGATTATGAAATTGTTTCCAATCTCTTGTGTCTCGCAAGACAATTATCTTTTTTGTTAGTTCATTAATATTTTTCATACTTTATTGTGTTAAATCGTTACTTCGATAAACTAGGACTCCACGAATCCAACTCGCACCTGCGACTTCGGTTTCCATTAACACTACGGCTTAGGCGAGGAAATCAGACGCCCCATTTATTATCCTAACTCTAGCACTTCCGGAAGAAGGTTTCATTTCCAGTTCGCTGACAAATATATCCGTTTTCACCAGTAGCCAGATCAGTAACTACGCCTTATTTACTTAATAAAATCCATATTGAAAACCCTGCTCAATACCTGGTTTATTAAATTGGTAGAAGTCCTGAGACACTTAGAGGATAATGATATAAAACTTAGTGACGAGGTAGTAAAGTTAAAAACCAGCAAAGCTAACTAAAAAAACAGTAGTTTTGCAAGACCAAGTGTTGCAGATATCAGAAGAAAAGGGAAAGATCCTTTAGGGAGGGGCTTGGGAAGGTTTTGGCGATGGCAACAATAACCGCCTCCGGTTCGGTTACTGAAACACAAATCCCTATACTCCGCTTAATTGGCGGTTGAGTTCCCTTTCGAGCATAGCGGGGAAATCTTTTATAATTTGGTGCTGATCCATAGGTAAAAAAGCCCCAAGTTCTCCCCTAAAATTAATATTTTTTGCATCCGTTAGTATGCTGGCCTTAACCTCGGACAGTTTCTTTTTCTGTTCATTGGAAATCATCCCCCTACGCATCAGAAAATAAAGGTCATAAAAATCCCGTGGTTTTTTACGCTCAACTAACGCTCCGAAAATCTTTTCCTCAACCAAATTGTTTTGAGGGAGGTGAATAATTGTGTATGTAGGCACAAAATTGTTGGCAACGCTATCTACTTCGCCGGTGACACTTTGACCAATGCGGGCTGATATATTTATTTCTACACCGACTGGCGGATATTCAAACAGGCGAAGGGCGGCGACACCAAAATAGCCACCGCCGGTAGTACCAACTTTATCGCCAAGATCAACTTTTATGCCGGCGCTGGCCATTTCCGATAGAACATGAACAAAAAGTCCCTCAACAAATGGTTTAATCTCATTGTGGGCAACACCAAAAAGAGAAAAATCTAAATCTTCGGAAAAACGCGGACTACCATAGATAACGCGTAGGGCTGTGCCGCCTTTAAAAGGCAATTTTTCCGCATCCGGTAATTTATATAATTCCGATAAAAAAACGTGCTGAAAATATTCTCTAACAATGTTGGGAAACACTCCCATTTGGTACTGTTTGCCTAATTTTTCTAGTGCTTCTATAGATATCATCTTAATGTGGATTTAATTATGCCAACAAGCTTCGAGTTGCCAAACAAATTTGCGTAGTGCAGCGCCTTTTCCGGATTAATTTTTTCTTTATTAAAACGGGAAATTGGTTTTTGATTATTTTTAAGACGTAAATAATTTGTATCCACAAAGGCCTTCTCGGCATCGGCAACATTAAAACTTAATCCCTGTTGTTTTTGAATTTCATAACCGGTATAAGCGGCTTTTTTTATTTTTCGATAGGAAAATACTTTTCCTAATGTTTCGAATCTACGGGTAGCTTTCGTGGTGACCGAAGTAATCTCATAAACCGTTTCAGGGATTACGCCGTGGTAAGATAACGCAAATTCTAGAGAAATATATGACGGAGCATAAATCTTATTGGCGACGTAAACATCCGGTGGTAAAACATCCGGGAAAATATATAATCCCCTTTTAAGCTGTAATATAAATCCACGTTTTTTGTACCTGTGAAGTAAACCGGAAGCAGCCACCGCAGAAACCCCAAAAATAGCCCGAATTTCTTTTTGGTTAAAAATATAAAGATTTTTCTCCTTTAGTTTAGCGGAAAAGATCGTCTGATTCACTAATTTGACCATATTGTCATTTTACCGAATCGCCTATAAATAGTCAAGTAAGTACGTGTCTAACGCGTGCTAAATTGGTATAATAATAGGGTGTATAAACTTTCACCTTCAGATTTCAAATATCTATACGAGGATTGTAAGCATTGTTATTACCAAAAGGTAAAAAACAATGTGACTTTACCATCAATCGGCATGCCGGGGGTTTTCAGTAAACTCAATTCCCTTTTACAAAATGCCATCATCGGAATGGACTTAAAGGAAATAGACGCCCGACTGCCATCTGGAAAGATAGAAATAAAAGAAGGGTTTCTTAAATCTAAACCAATCCCGCCGACCAACGATTGTTTTGTTGGCGGACGTTTTGATATCGCTTCCCGTTTAGATGACGGCACTTATTCCGTCATTGACTTTAAAATCACCGACCCGAGTGAGGATAAAATTCAAAAATTTTTCGCCCAGCTCCACGCTTATAAATTCGCCTTAGAAAATCCTATCTTTGGTGAGCCTAAAAAGGTCAGTAAGATGGGGGTAGTCACGATCAACCCCGAAGAAATTCTCTTTCCGGGCGAGACGGTCGTCTTTAAAGCCAAACCGCAATGGTTTGAAATCGCCGAGGATATGGGCCGTTTTTACGCCTTTATTTCGGAAATTTCAAAACTCCTAAACGGCCCGGTTCCGCCGGAAAATCCGGATAATTGCAAGTGGTGCTACTACCGCACTGGCCCTAAAACACCGATCAACCAAACCGCCCCATTGCCTTTTTAGGGCTCATTACACCTTCGAGAACGAAAGAAGAATGCGGATCATTTCGTCTTGCAAAAATTTGTTCGCTCCGGAGTAATTAACCTGAATCAGAGAATCATCTTCTAGCAAAAATCCTTGAGCTGTGTAGTCTTTATCTCCGAGGACAGTCTTCACCTTTTCGGCAGAGACAAAAACGTACAAATCAAGCCTGTCCTTTTTTACGTGAGAGGCTTTTTGATGAGTCGTAAAATAGTCCTCAAAACTTTTTATATTTTCCGTGTCTAAAATATCCTTTTTAAACCGCTCGCGATCAAATTGAGTTACGGCCATCCCGGAAGTGCCGGCGGCATCGGTATAGATCAGATTAAATTGCGGAATGCCTACGTTTTTACCCTTATTAAGACTCTCGGTCGCCTTTTTATCTAAGCTAAATCCCGCCGGGATATACTTTGGCGCGTAAACAGTAAAGGGCAGATCCTTCCTGACATAAGGCTTAAGCTCTCGATTACTAGCGCCAATATAGAACCAGGCACCGACCACCCCAAGAACGATAACGGACAGAATTACGATCTTCATACCCTATATCCGTTATATCATTTTTAAACCTCTCCCTCCCACCTTCGAAAATTAACTTTCATGAATTAAATCATGAAAGTATGGTGTGGGGATGTGACTGATACTTTTTTTGGCGAGATTCCCAGTGATATTCGGCGCTACCATGATTCAGTTCATGGTAACAACCCTCTCCTTCACTTACATCACTTCCCTTACGACCTGTCACATTTGACGTGATCGTAAGACTTTTGATGAAAATTATTTTCCCCTTTTTCCAAGTCCGCCTATCTAATAACGTTCTTCTAGATCTTTATCCTCACCCCCCCCACCCTACGATTGGTGGCTGATAGTGGTATAACTTCTTAAACCCACCGCTCTCATACCATTTCAAGTAAATAGATCCTCAGTCTGGGGGATAACTACCTTTTGGAGTATACTTAAAATGGGTTATGGGCTGGGAATTTAAAAGAAGGATCGAAAAACAAGAAAGCTTGTGGTTCAACCCTGAAAAAGATTCCTGGTATATTATTACCATCTCTGCTAGGTGCAATCCAGGCCAGAGAAATAAGTGGTGGCTAAGTTTTAAGGGCCTACTCGAAGATATCCTTAACCTTCACTTTGACGATGATGACTTAAGAGTGGAGATAGATACCAATGTTAAGTTCCCCTTTAATTCCCCTGCTAGTTTTTCCGGGACGAAAATGTTAGGCGAGTTAAAAACTGTCGTATTTATCGTTCACTTATCGTCCGGAAAACACCAAATAAAGTTCATTCCAGACGGTTCTCCATTTATTGATGAAGTGAACGTAAAAATATTAGACGATAATAAGAGATTTACCGAATATTTTGGCCTAACCGGCGAGGGAGAAAACTACTACTCCTGGTTTACTTTTGCCTTAGTAAACTTACCGCTAAACTCTATTACAACTTCTGCAAAAGTCAGTAAAATTAAGCAAGAAATAGATGACGATGATCTAAAGATTGCTATTGATGGGGTAGTCCAAAAAAAGGAGGGCCAACATCACCCGTATTCATACTTTTGTGGATTTACCTCTAATGGCAGAGAAACGACTTTTAAAAAAGAAATTTCTCTAATGAGAAGTAACCATACCATTGAATTTATTGCGGACAATTTCCCAGTTTTAAGGGATATTACTTTGGTGTTCGAAGATGAAACTCCTCCGCTGATCGACACTCCCGTACTGGTTAAAGAGTTCAACTCAGTTTACGTAATGAAAGATAAAGCCTTTATTGAAAGCGGATCGATGAGCGAAGATAATATTGAAGAATTCCTAAAAAATTACGGAGAGAGTCACTCTGCCCATCTATCCCACCGCTTGTTCGAAGGCCGCAAATCCTCATTTTGGATTAAGAAATACTCGTCTGAGGCCGGAATAAACCCTAAAATCATTCTAACTAAGCTGCAAGCGGAAGCGAGATTAATAAACGGTAAGCTATCAATCGAACCTCAACAGGACCAGTTCGATTGGTCATTGGGGTTTGGAAAAACAGACGAGATGACTTATTTCCAATTCAAAGGCTTTCTAAACCAATTAAGGGAGGGTGCCCTGCTCTTAAACAAATTTTTCCACGATGACGGCCCACCTTTTAAGATCAGCAACGTTGACGGTAATGATATTACCGTTCACAACCGAGCAACTTACGCTCTGTACCGATACACTCCACACAAAGACGGAGCTGATCTGTTTTATCGAATTTATAAGCAATTCTTTGGGGAGGAGGATTTAGGTGGACAAACGTAGGGGATTTATACCTTTAGCTCTCATTATACTAATTATCTTTCTGACATCATTACTGCCTTCTCTACGAAATTCGAAGGGGGTCGGGATTGAGGAAGCTTCACCGGAAATACCTGTTGTAAACGGTAAAGATGATGCGGGATGGCGCAGTGGTAAAAACGATTATCAATATAAGCCTTGGTATAAACGGCTGGTTGAAAAAGGAACGAGGCTGATTGAGGATAACAACCCTGTTCTTTTACAGATATTTCCCGATGGTAAGGTTTGGAAAGTATCTGGTAACAAAGAGTACGACGGATATCTAGTCGAGAGTCCCACTCACACTAGTAGAAGGGCGGTCGACGATAGAATCTTGACTGATAAAATTGTTGACTTTCACGAGACTGTCCTCGTAGATAAGCTTTTTGTGCTTTCTATTATGCATTTTTCTGATGCGCCACATTGCTGCAACCAAATTAGACTGCTCTCGGTCTTTAGAAAAGAGGGAAGTTCCTGGTCAAAGGTGAGAGACCTAAAGATACCAACGGCGAACGGCGGGTTTCACAAAGGC
>CAYHYS010000007.1:17825-19140 GCA_964360905.1 uncultured Candidatus Saccharibacteria bacterium
TTGAAGTCAAGATTTTCGGCAGTTACTTTAATGGGTTGGAAACTACAAGAGTCCTTTGGTTCAGCTGGAATGGACAAGATTTTAAAGAGATTTGGGATCATAACATTGCCTATAATACGGATGTTGTTGGCACCTTTCCCGACGAAAGGATACACAATAATTATCATGAAAGTTACCAATTATCTGAAAACGAGATTCTCCCGCTAATAGAAGTAACTCGGTTTTATACAAAGAGGAATAATAAATTACTAGATGTCCCCGAAACTGAGATAAGCAAATATTACTGGAGTAATAACCAATCCAAATTCATTCAAGGCTAGCATCATTTTACCCTACGATCGTAGGGTGTTTTGGGACATTAGTAAATTGTTATTTAGTCGGTATTAAAAAGAGGAGGAGGACTAAGAGAGCCAGGAAGGTGAGGAAAGAGAGGAAGGTTAGCTTCAGAACCGGATGGGAACCGAAGTTCAGCCTTGGCCCCCATCTTTTCCCTAACTTATGAATCACAATCAGGGACACAGCAAAACCTATAAAGAAACTGAGAACTGAGAAAGCTGCAGTATAAAAGGCGAAGGCCAGCACCTCTTCGCCGTAAGAAGGCGTACCGAGATTACCAATCAGAAAACTATGAAATACTGATCTTCCCGTGAAATAACCTAAGATTGGTAGAATCAAGAAAATAGTTATGGATAGAAGATAAAACCGAAAATTGATATTCATCTTTCAAAATTAATCATAGCATTTGTTGGCCTCATCCTGACTAATCAAACAAATAATTTTAGACCTTGAATCCTGACGAGAGAGAAGATCAGTATGCAGAGTTTTAACCGAACTGGGATCGGATACTTGTAACTCCATAGCTAAGGTACCATTTTGGCGGCCAAATTTGAGGTCCATAATCATCCCACCATTATAGGCAAACTTTTTCGAGTTGAAGTTAACCCAGTCTGAGTATGTTGCGCTTTCGGAAAGGATTATTCCATCACCGATATCAAATTTGCTTTCCAAAGTTTTATTAAATACCTTCTGTCTCAGCGTAGTATTGATGTTCCCATAGATTGAGTGAAACTCAAGATTATTTATCTTAGTTCGGTTAATACCATTAGATCCTTCGAGGAAATCAGAATTTGGAGTTACTTGAGTTGAAGCCTGACTATCTTTGCTTAATCGGTTTGCTCTACCACTGTTGTAGATGGAAAGAGCGGAGTCAGCGATCAGTGACTCTAAACGTTTTCCCAGGACAGGTATAGACCTAATCCCCTTATCCACCCCCATCACCCACGCCCCCTTGAAAGGAGCTCCCACTCCGACGTAA
>CAYHYS010000008.1:0-14012 GCA_964360905.1 uncultured Candidatus Saccharibacteria bacterium
GTCTCTCCTCGACATTCGGAGGGGAATCCACGGGTTTTTTAAGCTACCGTTCCCGTCGGGGTTTCGAGAAGTTAATTTTTATTTTGACGATTGTGACGGCGGCTGCCTTTCTTATTATCTCTTTTCTCCTGGCGGCTTTATAAACTCTTATGCAACTTCTGACATCTAAGGTTTTCTCTCTACTAATTCTCGTGTTCTCGTTCTTTCCTCAGCCTACTTTTACCGAAGCCGTTGCCGGTCAGCCTCAGCACATCAACCCTCTCAAGGCCGGCGTCAACAGCGTTGATAAGGAGCTATCCAGATTGATTTTCCGTTCCCTCATGAAGTACGACGAGCGTAGCGTTCTCAAGCCGGATTTGGCCGAGCTGTATCAAATTTCACCTGACCAAAAGGAATATACGTTTGTTTTGCACAAGGGTGTTTACTGGCATGACGGTGTCGAATTCTCTGCTGATGACGTTCTTTATACTGTTTCAAAGCATCCGCAGTTACGACTCGTTCAGGTTGATAGACTTGACCGTTACAGTGTTAGATTCAGGTTAAGAGACCCCTACGCGCCGTTTTTAGATCTCTTGACGCTCGGTATTATTCCTTTCCACCTCGGATCGAAAATGGATGATCTCAGCCCGGTCGGAACCGGGGATTATCGTTTAATACGCATCAAGAAGAGCGACAAAATAGATGAAGTTGTCCTGATTCGTGTTAGTCGTCCTAAGGCCAACTCTCCTAAAGGCTTCAACAAAATTGTTTTTAAGTTTTATCCTAGCTCTGCTGACTTACTGACGGCGGCCCGTCTGGGGGAAGTTGACGCGTTCGCGTCTGAAGATTTCGTGGAAAAGGTGCCCAATTTTAATCAATATCGTATCCCGCTCGGTTCACGATACTACGCCTTGTTTATTAATTTAAAGGATACTCCTGATTTGAAGAATAAAGAATTACGTCAGGACATAGCCAGCTCTATTCCAAAGGAAAGAATTGTTGACGATGTGTTTAAAGGTTACGCCGTGCCGGCTTATTTGCCTCTCGAATATACGATCGCTACAGCCTCCGCTGTTAAGCGTTACCGGTTCAGAGAAGATTTGCCGCGTAAATATGATATCAGTCTGAAGCTTACCGTACCGAAAAAAGAGACCCATCTTAAAACGGCGGAAATCATTAAAGACTCTTTGGAAAAGGTCGGGATACATCTGACCATTGTTCCAGTTGAAAGCGAGAAGATAACTTCGGATATAATAAAAGAAAAGAATTTCGATTTATTGCTTTTAGGCCAAGAGATAGAAAGAGATCCTGACGTTTACACGCTTTGGCACTCAACTCAGAAAAATTTGCCCGGCCTTAATTTCGTCAGTTTCGAGAGTGTTCTCTCTGATAAAGCTCTCGAGGAGGGACGTAAGATTACTAATGTTGACGAGAGGATTAAACATTATCAGAACTTCCAAAGAGTTTTTGCCGATGAGGTTCCAGCCGTGCTTATCTATCATCCGATTATGACTTATTCCGTGAGGTCTTCAATATCTGGAGTATCGCTTCAGAGTCTCTTTAAACCAGAGGAAAGGTTTGAGACTTTTGAAAGTTGGTCTTATCAAAATTGAGTATAAAAAAGGAGACTCCTTCTTACTCTAGGGTATATGATTTTAGATCCTCAGGTTCATTATCACCAGAATTTTCTACGAATTTTCTATAATTTTTTATCTCACTCAGTAAATATTTTGTTTCTATCCAGTTCATTTTTTTAAATTTCAAGTAGGCCGGATACGAAGAATAGGGGTAGGAGACAAGGGGTTTGTTATTGTCCAGTAACTCGATAGGATTACGATGTATATAGCGGCTTAACCACCAGAAGTAATTTTCATTGTCGACCAATATTCCTTTATAAACATCTTGAAGTAAGTGGCCGACTCTATCGTGACGTCGATTGAAATATCTTGAGTAGCGAGTTAAGAGAGAACGCATGAAACCCTCAATAGTCCTTGATTCATTTTGTTTTAGTAAAAGGTGAAAATGGTTAGGCATTAAGACGAATGCTACTAATTCAATCTGCTGCAGATAATTCTTTCTGATGTATATGTATCCAGACTTACTCATTTCCTCGCTGGTTGGAGGTACAAAAGGAGATAAGTATTCTTTAAGGTAAGAGAGGAAGGTTCCATAATCTTGTTCATCTAAAAATATTCTGCTTTTCGCCACCCCACGGTTATAAAGATGATAGAATCCTCCTTCGGAGTATATTTTTAGAGCATTTTTCGATGGCATTCTTTATTTTACTAAAAAAGGAGACTCCTTGTAAAGGAGTCTCCTTCTTACTCTAGGTTTGATTATTGCTGGTGGACATTTTTCGAAAATTTGAACTTTACTTTGTTAGCCTTATCCTTCGGAACCCGTTACCCTGCGCGATGGGGGGATGTCAAATTAGTATAACTTACCTCCGATCACGGCTATACCCTTGTCAGGAGCAATAAGAAGACACTCGTGATTTTCGTCAGGAACCCCCAAGGTTAAGGACTCAGAGATAAAATGACCAATCTGACGCGGAGGGAAGTTGACAACCCCCAATACAAGTTTTCCCATCAATTCTTCTTTATTATAATGTTTTACTAGCTGAGCGCTGGAGTGTTTAATTCCAATCTCAGAACCAAAATCAATGGTGAGTTTATATGAGGGCTTTCTCGCTTCAGGAAAATTCTCCACACTTGTTATCTTTCCGACACGAATATCTATCTTATTGAAATCATTAATTGTTATCACTGCGACTCACCTCCTTTATTTTGTTGTATCCTTCATCCATCGCCTTGTCAAAAATACGCTGGAAATATCTTTGTTTCAATTTGTTAATAATCGTCTTGGTAATTCCACCTTTGGTGGCTACAGATTTAATTAACTCGGCTGAAGAAAGGCCAGAATTTTCTAATAGCGCAACCGTGCCTTTGAAGGTTTGCAATGCAATGGTATGACTTTTGCTGGATGATAAGCTTTTACTGATTCCATATCTTGCCAAAATCTCAATAAACTGAGACACAATGGCCGGACCGCATCCAGACACCAACGTCAGAATATCAAGATCTTTTTCCTTTTCTACCTCAACAACCAATCCCAAGTAAGTCAATAATTCTTTTATTCTTATTTTTTCTTGACTAGATAATTCTTTAGAGAATAAACCAATCACGCCTTGATTACAGGAAATAGACATATTAGGCATTATTCTTACAATGTTGGTTTTTATTATTTTTTTCTTTATTTGTTCTATAGTAACTGCGGCAGCCAGCGAGATAACGAGTTTCTCCTTCGCAAAATTTCTAATTTCTGTAAGAACGTGATCAACAACAAAAGGTTTAACTGCCAAAAAAATCCAATCGGCTTTTTTGACTGCAAATTTATTGTCTGTCGTTATTCTAACTCCCTTCTTTTTCAAATAGGCTATCTTCGATAAAGTGGGGTTGGCAACAATTAATTGAGAGCTGGTAATCTTGCCGCTATTGATAAAGCCTTCGACTAAGGCTAATCCAATATGGCCACCGCCAATAATGGCTAGTTTATTATTCTCTAATTTGTCCATGACCATAGACCTCCCATTTATAAGTGGTTAATTCTTTTAGTCCCACGGGGCCGCGAGCGTGTAACTTGCTTGTTGAGATACCTATTTCTGATCCCAACCCAAACACATAACCATCGTGCAATCTGGTCGAGCAGTTGACGAATAACGCCGCGGCGTCGATAGAGCCAACAAAATAATCAATAACCTTCTTATCTTCGGCAACGATCCCTTCAGAATGTCTCCTACTATGTTGATTAATGAAATAAATTGCTTCCTCAATGTCTCTCACTACTTTTATAGAGATTGTTAATCCAAGAAACTCTGTGTCCCAATCGTTTTCTACGATTATAACACCGCTGTCCTTTAATCTAGAGCTAATTTTAGAGACAAATTCAGTCGCAATATTTTGATGTACGACTATGGTATCAAGTGAGTTACAGGCCGCAGGCTTACTAGTTTTCGCATTCAAAATAATTTCTTCAGCCATTAAAAGATTAGCGCTTTTATCAACATATATTCTTGCTCCACCGGCAGCGTGAGCTAAAACGGGGATTGTCGACTGACTCAAAACCTCTTTTACCAATCCGTACCCACCTCTGGCTATAACGAGATCAATATAATTGTTTTGTTGTAGTAACCAATTTGTTATCCTACGGTCATTACTCGAAATAAAATTAACTGTTTTTCTATCTAAACCAGTTTTTTTCAAAGCTGCCGATATACAACTGTAAAGAATTTTACTTGTCCCAACGGCTGCAGACCCTCCTTTTAGGATGGCCGCGTTTCCGGATTTAACGCAAAGAGCGGCAACATCAATCGTCACTTCAGGTCTGGCTTCATAAATAACTGCGATAACTCCAAGTGGAACTCTGATTTTCTTAAATAGCAACTTGCCTTCGTCAATCCTTTCTTCAATTATTTCTCCAATCCCCGCGCTCAGTTTTTTTATATCTCTTAGCTTTATAATCAACTTCTTAATTCTATTTTCATCTAATCTCAAACGGTCAATAAAAGCAGAATGAAGCCCTTGAATTTTAGCTTTGGCTAAATCCTCTATATTTGCCTTAATTATCTCTCGTTGTTTTTGTAATAAATCGCCTGAAAGATGGCGCAAAAAGGTATTTCTTTGCTTCTCAGATACCGTTGACATCTTATTCGCCGCTAGTTTGATTTTTTCTAAGTCTAGGTCTTGTTTCATAGTATTGTCTTCAAAAGAATATTTATATTTTTACCATCAACAATGCTGGCCTGAATATTTTCCTGGTTGAGCATGGCCATAGCTTGTAACTTTGTTTCTCCACCGCCGATGCCGAATTTTGACCCTGTCATAGTCGATAGGATAAGCAGTGATTCTGCTTCAATAAGTGCGGCAACTCTCGCCCCTAAAAAATCATTTCCACCAAAACTATTGAGATCGATGACATCATTCTCGTTAATAACCGGCACGACTCCAATTTGAAGATAGTATTGGATTAAATCGTTAACTCCTTCCTTTATACGCTTTGAATCTAAAAGATCTTTAGTTAGGAGGATTTGCGCTATCCGCAACCCCTTCCTGGAGAAAATTTTCTGGAATGCGGAATTAAGATAGGCTTGGCCTATCCCCGCGGCCGCCATTTTTAATTTCTTATCATGAAACGAGAATTGGATATACTTGGCGCCACAAGCGACGGCACCGGAAACCACCAACACCACCCCGACCCCTTTCTTTTTTAGAGAGGCTATTTGATCGGCAATATGGGCAATACGAAACTCGTCCAGCTTATTCCGCTTCGTGAGTAATACACTGCTGCCTATTTTTATGGTTACTTTTCTCATAATTATTCTTTTTTTGGCACTAAAAAACCCCGTCTATCCCGATTCAATCGGGACAAGGACGAGGTTCGAAATTGTTTACGGTGAGTTCGTCGAACCCGTGGTACCACCTTGCTTCCGTTAGCCTAAAAAAAATCCACCTTTCGGTGGAGTTACAGTTAATCTTAAGCTAACGCTCATTATCTGCGCTCCGTTTCCGACACGCTTTGTCTTATTTTTACGGTTGACTTCCGTCGTACTCTTCGCACGCAACGCCCCTGGAATTTACCCAAGAATTGCTTGGCGGGAAACCAAGCTCAACGTTTTTACAAGTTGTAGAGGTATTGTACTAATAACAACCCCTTCCGTCAAGATTGAGTCTTGTCTAATCGAAGATGATACCCAAATGAAACTTGAAACTAATCGAAAAATGAGACTTTCGGTTAGATAAATAGTAGGCGTGAGTACGTATAATTGTTTCTGTCATGAATAAAGGAGTCTCCTTGTTACTCTAGGTCTACTAGTTGTTGGTGAGCCCGGAGAGATTCGAACTCTCAACACCTTGCTTAAGAGGCAAGTGCTCTACCATTGAGCTACGGGCTCATAAAGTGTCGTTTCCCTCCCCCGACGTCAAACGTCACAATAGATAAACACATAATCTATGGCCAAGTCTGACTTTGGCTGGCGCTTCGTCAACCTTGCAAGCAAGTTTGACTTGCTGGTGCCGGTGAAGGGAATCGAACCCCCAACCTGCCGCTCCGAAGGCGGACGCTCTATCCATTGAGCTACACCGGCAAGGTCACTGGAAGCAAGTAATTTTACCATAATAGCCCCTGAAGGCCTTTAAAGATCTTTGGCGTGGCGCCTAAAGAATAATTTCATTCCTGAGACTGAAGAGAATTATTCTCTACCGCGGGAGAGAGAAGAGGCACGTCAGGATAGATTTCAGAAGCGATCCAATTTTTAACAGCGGTCCAGTTATCCGTACCGTTCTTAGGCAAGAGCACATCCTGGCCATCATCAGATAAGGTTTCCGTCAGATAATTTTGATCGGTCAGGGCAATACTTTTGACATTGTAATCTTTGAGATTTTCCGCGTTTTTTAGCAGAGAAGAAATATCATCCAAGGTTAGATCAGTTTTTAAGCTATCTTTGAGCGAATTCGTAAAAGGCAATGCTTTGGTGATAAAACCTATGGAAACAACTTTACTTTTCACGGCCAGAATTAGGTTTCTTTGTCTTTTTGACCTTCCAAAATCATTACCGTCCTGTATAGAATGTCTCGAGCGAACGTATCCCAGTGCTTGGGTTCCATCTAGGTGAGTAAGGCCTTTATCGAAATGAAGATGCTCGTAACGGCAGGGGAAAAGCTGTTGCGCGGAAAGAGTGGCGTTTTTTTGCAGCTCATTGAGAATTGACGGATCCTGGCCACACAATTCGTTTTCGCTGCCATCGATCGGGTACTCATAATCATCAAGGGTTTGTTCGATTTGAATGTCAATCCCACCGAGAGTATCAATAGTTTTTTTAAAGCCAAAAAAATCCAAAGCGACAAAATTTCTTATTTCTAAACCGGTAATTTGTCCGAGGACGAATTTTGCCATATTACCGCCTCCGGTCGGGCCCGTAAGACCAAGAGCGTAAGCGGCGTTCACTTTCCAGTACTGACCATCATTGTCGTTGGTCGGTATTTTTACCCAAATATCTCTCGGGATAGAGATAAGTGTAGCTGTTTTTGTTTTTGGATTGATGTTGACAACAATGATGGAGTCCGTCAGATAAGCGCCCTCGTGATTACCACCACCGTAACCTAGAAGTAAAATATTAAAAGGAGACTGGTAAGAGAAGAATTCATCCATTTTTTGGGCGGTTTTAACCGGCTGGGGATTGGCGCTGACGAAGATGGAGCTGTGAGTATTATTAAGCCATTTTACTGAGGCCACGACGGTCACTACCGATACGAACAAAAAAATCAGAAGCCCTATCAGCAGGTTTTTGATATTTCCTGGTTTTCTCCGGCTATATTGATCTGATTTTACACCTCTAACGCGCATAACGTTATTAATGATAGTATTATTTCCCGCTGTGTGTCTATTATCTAGAAACGAGTTTGTTTTATTTATTTATCGGTCATCTGTGAGCTGAAACGGGCAAACTCCAGAAATAGTAACGAGAAGGCAATAACCATAACGAAGGGCGCTATCTGTGATAAATAATTTCTCTTACCGGGTCGGTAATTTTTAAGTAATAGTGAGTTACTCACGACTGAAATCGAGCTTAAAGCCATCGCCAAACCGGCCAGCTCTGGCCGTAAAATGAGCCCGAAACCGGCGAAAACCCTTGCAGCGATAGGGATACCGAGGACGTTATAAAAAAGAGCGAAAAACATATTTTGTTTGATTTTATTCATCGTGGTTTTCGAAAGGTCAATAGCGTTAACGACGTCGCGTAAATCGTTTCGAATAATAACGATTCCTCCAGTTTCCATGGCCACGTCTGTTCCTGAACCCATGGCAATACCTAAATCCGCTTGGGCGAGGGCCGGCGCGTCGTTAATTCCATCTCCCACCATGGCTACTTTTTTCCCGTTTTGCTGCAGCTTTTTGACCTCTTCAGCTTTTTGTTCCGGTAAGACTTCAGCGAGAACGTTTGAAATACCAACTTGAGAGGCAATAGCTCTGGCGGTTTTTTGATTATCTCCGGTAATCATGTAAACCTCAAGACCCTGTATTTTAAGCCTTTCGATCGCTTCTTTCGAAGTTTCCTTGATGGTGTCAGCTACGCCAATCAGACCTAAAATTTCACTATTTGTAGCTAAAATCATGACGGTTTTACCTTGTTCTTCAATTTGGCTGATGAGCTTCTCGATTTCTTCTAAAGGCAAGTTTTGGAGATCGACTATCAGTTTACGATTACCGAAGTGATACAGCTTATTGTTAATTGTCCCTTTAACGCCTTTACCGGGAACGGCGATAAATTGATCTACTTTAGAAAGAGTTAGTCCCAAATCACTAGCATGTTTATAGATAGCTTCGGCCAATGAATGCTCCGACTGTTTTTCCAAGCTTGCGGCGATTTGCAAAATCATTTTTTCATTGATAGGAGATTCTTCGACGGAGTTTACACTGAGAGGAGTCGAAGTGCTCAGGATGACCGACGTTACTACGACGTCGGTCACTTCCGGTTTGCCGTGAGTCAACGTTCCTGTTTTATCGAAAATAATGGTGTTAATCTTACAGGCTTGCTCTAGAGGTTCCCCACCCTTTATTAGAATTCCGTTCTCCGCCCCTTTACCGGTTCCGACCATGATGGCCGTGGGAGTGGCCAAACCTAGAGCGCAAGGACAAGCGATAACGATAACGGCGGTAAAGGCCATGAGTGAGAAAGAAAGAGAGGCGTGAAGGGCAAAGAACCAAACAACAAAAGTGAGAATAGCAATACCGATAACTAAGGGTACAAAAAAAGATGAAATACGGTCGGCGAAAGCTTGAATCGGTGCCTTTGATCCTTGCGCTTCTTCAACCAATCTAATAATTTGCGCCAGTGTTGTTTCCGAGCCAATACGGGTGGCCTTAAACTCAAAACTGCCGGTTTTATTTATTGTCCCGCCGATAACAGTATCCTTGACGCGTTTTTCGATAGGTAGGCTTTCACCGGTGATCATTGACTCGTCTAGAGCGGAACTGCCGGAAATAATAACGCCGTCAACCGGTACTTTTTCACCGGGTCTAACCAGAACGATATCGCCTTTAACGACTTCCTCGATGGGTATGTCTAAAGTGACACTATCCCGTATAACCCGCGCGGTTTTTGCCTGTAAGCCCATGAGTTTTTTTATCGCTTCCGAGGTTTTACCTCTTGCCCTCGTTTCTAATAGTTTTCCTAAGACCACGAAAGTGATTAAAAAAGCTGCCGTTTCGAAATAAAGTTCGGGAATTTTACTGCCGTTGAGCCCGATCAAGGACCTATTAAAAACCACGTAATTGCTATAGTTAATTAAACTGTAAAAGTAGGCAACCGACGTACCAATGGCAATTAAACTGTCCATGTTAAAGGTTCCCATCTTCAAGGAAGACCAAAAACCTATATAAAATCCGGATCCGATTATAAATTGAATCGGAGTCGACAAAATTAAAGAAACAATTCCGATGTAGGGTCCAAAGAATATAGTTCCCGGAAGGAATTTAAAAAAGTCGAGCAGCATAAAGTAAAGCATCGGCAGAGATAAGATCAGGCTAGTAATAAATTTCTTTGTCACAAGTCGTATTTCTTTCTCCTGGCGTCGGGAGTTGGCTTCAGTATCCTTGCTGTCCGAAATCTCAGCTTTATATCCGCCCTCAGCAACCGCCTTAATTAAATCTTTTTCCGAAGCAATCTTCGGATCAAAGCTGACGAGGGCTTTTTCGGCGGCAAAATTGACGTGGGCCTCCTTAACTCCGTCCACCTTTTTAAGGGAGCGTTCTATAAGAGAAGCGCAGGAAGCGCAGTGCATTCCGGAAAGAGATAAGTTGATTCTAGTGAAGTGTGTATCTGTGATTTTAGATAACATTGAAGGTGCCTCTAAACATACCCATACTGCAACTGAATCGAATCGATCCTTCCTCTCGCGGTATAAATTCAATGATATTTTCACCCAGAGAAAGAGATTTTCTAATGTTTAACGTTGGAACAATAAGACTGGTAGCGCAGCTTAGGGGACTCTTGGAATTAATAACCCATCGTACGGGAACACCTTTTTTAATCGTGAAGACATTGGGTTCGTAGCCATTAGAGTTTTGATTCATCTTAATTATTTGCGCGCCACTTTTTACATTAGAGTAATCAAATTCAATAGAATTAATATTGGCCGAAGCAGTAGATTTTGGAAATAATGGGTAAAATAGAGAAAGTGTTTCACCAATCATGTTTTCAGCCAAGTTATAACCGTTGGAAATGTTAAAAATGGCTAAAGCAATAACGATGACGCCAGCGGATTTAAAAAATAGTTTAGACAGTGTACCTTTGATTATCGAAGTAAGTCCTCCTATACTTAGTAGCCCCGGCGCTGTTCCGAGAGCAAAAGTTCCGAGGGTTAAGGCTCCTGTAATCGGATTTCCGAGGCTTATGGCGTAAAGTTGTATCGCTTGCGTAAACCCACAAGGCAGAAAGAAAGTCATCGCTCCGGCCAGAGCTGAGTTTGCGTGGCTGTATTCTTTTTCACTTCTCTCCTTTAACCTTAAGAATCGGCTAATGCTTTTCGGCAGCGTAAAATTAACACGGTGAAGGATAGGAAAAATCTCGATCAACTGCGCGCCTAAAAGAAGCATTACCATCCCCACAGTTATAGTCAGTAGTCCTAAAAACGATGAAGATATTTGAAAGACGGATCCTAAATAACCGATGATCGCTCCGAATAAAGCGTAGGAAATGATTCTGCCGGCGTTAAAGAACAAATGCGGTTTAAATTTTTGAAGAGGAGTAGATTGCGGATGTTTTTCGGCAAAGCGGGCGGAGGCGCCGAGGATCAACCCACCGACGAGAACCATACAGGTCGAGACTCCGGCCGTAAGTCCGATGAGGAAAACGATGGAGAGGCTTCCTAAGTTATTGGATGTGGCAAAGTTAAGATTAGTTAGCCCTAGTATCTTAGCCATGAAAAATAAATCTAAAACAATAAATAAAGAAACGCCGAGATCAATGTAATCTTTCGGATTTCTCGAAAAAATTAGCTTCTTATCGATGCCAACTTCATAGCCGGCCGCGCAAATGACCTTATTAACCACTTCCTGGTCAAGTTCGTGCGTGTATTGGATTTCAGCCGTTCCACGGCTGTGACTGACGACAGCCTTTTTAACTCCCCGAACCTTAAGCAGTTCACTTTCAATTAGTAGCTCACAAGAACGGCAGTGCATGCCTTTGATGTGGAATTTAAAGTTTTTCACAAAGCCATTGTACCATCACCAAGCATAACTTGACAAATACCTAATAGGGGTATACGGTACTATTAATGGAACAAGAAATAAAGAGGAGGTCAGTTCATCGAATTAACATCATTGCCGGTCAAATTGAGGGGATAAAGAAGATGATTGAGAGTGAGGTTTATTGTGTTGATATTATCAATCAATCTGACGCTGTTCAAAACTCGCTGCGCAGTCTCAACGCTTTAATTCTCGAAAATCACCTTAAAACCCATATACTCGAGCAAATCGCCGGCGGTGAAACTAAAAATTCGATCGAGGAGTTAATGGGTATTTACAAATTTAGCTCGAGTCGACCCGTAAAAAACCGGCGACGGCATTAAGGTTATAAATAACATGAGTTGTTGCCCAGAACACGTTAAAAAAGAGAACACTACGCAAGAGAGCGTTTACGTTTGCCCAATGCATTCGGAGGTGGTTGAAGATCATCCGGGTCGCTGTCCTAAGTGTGGCATGAATCTCGAAAAAATTCAAAAATCAAATCTCAAAAATCAAAATGATAAAGGGGTCGACCAACCGTCTAATCATCACGAGGTGACACCGATGTCACATCTGACTTGGTGGGAGAAGTTCAAGATGGGGATGAAGATGACCATGGGTATGGAGCACGGGGGCTTAGCCGGTCGTAAGATGGCCGCCCTGATGGAAGAAGACATTCGCAACAAATTTTTCTTTTCCTTAATATTTTCTCTGCCGATTATTGCTTATTCGCCGTTAGGTGAGAAGATCCTCGGCTTGCGGTTACCGGAACCGATCCCCTCACCTTGGATTCTGTTTATTCTTTCCACGCCGGTTTTCTTCTACGGCGGTTGGATTTTTCTTTACTCGACTTACAAAGCTCTGCAAAAAAGAACTCTCAATATGGCCGTTTTAATCGCCGTCGGTATTACGGCGGCTTATTCCTTTAGCGTTGTTTTAACTCTAATCGGCGCCCGGGATTCATACTACGAAGCGGCCGTGCTCTTAATTACCTTTGTGCTTTTCGGACATTGGATGGAGATGAAGTCCCGTCGGGGTACCACCGACGCTCTGCAGGCCCTTTTTGCTTTGGTACCACCACAGGCGAGAATTATAAAAAACGGTCAGGAGCAACTTATTAAGACCGCCGAGGTGCGTATCGGTGATGTTTTAGTGCTCAAGCCGGGTGATAAAGTGGCTACGGACGGCGAAATTATTGACGGGGAAACGGCTATCGACGAATCTCTCATCACCGGAGAATCAATGCCGGTGTCTAAAGAAAAAGGTGGCCACGTCATCGGTGGTTCTATCAATCTAACGGGAGCGGTTAAATTTAGAGCCACGGCCATCGGGGAGGATACGGCCCTGGCTCATATTGTAAAAATGGTGGAGATGGCCCAAAACTCTAAAGCTCCGGGCCAGAAGATCGCCGACCGATTCGCTCAATACTTGGTTATCGTCGCCGTGGGTGGCGGTCTTTTAACCTTTATTGTTTGGTACTTCATTTTGGGTCAAAGTCCTCTTTTCGCTCTGACCTTTGCCATCTCCACTGTGGTCATCGCTTGTCCTGATGCTTTAGGCTTAGCCACCCCGACGGCGGTGGCCGTGGGTACCGGCTTAGGGGCCAAGCACAACATTCTCATTAAAGACGCGGCAACCCTAGAACAGGTTTCGAGAATCCAAGCCGTTGTTTTGGACAAAACAGGTACCTTGACTTCCGGTCAGCCGAAAATTACGGATGTGGTCGCTGCCCCAGGATTTTCCGAAGAAGATATATTGCGTCTTACCGCCGCCGTGGAAACTAAATCCGCCCACCCTTTAAGCCGAGCGGTTATCGAGGAGACTAACAAGCGTGGTTTAAAGATACCGGAAAGTATTGAGAAATTTGCTTCCCTCGCCGGCCACGGCGTGGAAGCGGTGGTCGAGGGTCACCACGTTCTCATCGGGACGGTTAAGCTTATGAAAGACAAGGGCGTTGAGATTGAGCCAATGCAGGCAGACATTGATCGATTGCTTCGTGAAGGGAAGACGATCATGATTTTAGCCATCGATGGAAAATCGGCCGGGGTCGTCAGTGCCACTGACCCGATTAAACCGACGGCCAAAATAGCCGTCGAGCGGATGAAACAGATGGGATTGGAAGTGGCCATGATCACCGGTGACAACCAAAAAACGGCCGAGGCCATCGGCAAGCAATTGGGGATTGACCGTATTTTTTCCGAAGTTTTACCGGAAGACAAAGCCAAGTACGTCAAAAAGCTGCAGGATGAGGGGAAGTTTGTGGCCATGGTCGGGGATGGCGTCAACGACGCGCCGGCTCTGGCTCAAGCGGATATTGGCATTGCCATCGGCGCCGGGACGGATGTGGCCATCGAAACGGCTAATGTCGTTCTCATGAAATCCGATCCGGCCGATATCATACGGGCGATTAGGCTGAGTAAAGCCATCGTGACTAAGATGAAACAAAATCTTTTTTGGGCTTCGATTTACAATTTACTAGCGATTCCGATTGCCGCCGGCGTTCTCTACCCAAAGTTTGGGATCTCTCTTCGTCCGGAGATCGCCGCTCTGCTGATGAGTATCTCTTCGATCATCGTGGCCTTAAACGCCGTTCTCCTCAACCGTTCCGAAAAGGATTTAGTGACTGTCTGATTATAATTTATGAAAACTCTATTGGTCGTGGGCATTGTTTTTCTCTTCAGCGGGGTTATCTTTTTTGCCCGTGGTAAGAGATCCCTCATCGGCGGTTTTGATGGTTGGCTTGCGGCCAA
>CAYHYS010000008.1:14112-19128 GCA_964360905.1 uncultured Candidatus Saccharibacteria bacterium
CGGAAGCGAAGGTGATGTCACGGTTGAAGTTACGCCAAAAGGTATCTCCTCGGCCGGGGTCTATTTTGACGTTAAATTTACGACTCATTCGGTGGACCTCGATTTTAATTTAGTTGAAAGGTCCTCCCTCGTTTCCGCTTCCGGCGAGAAATTAAAGCCTCTTTCTTGGGACGGTGGCCAGGGTGGGCACCACCTTTCGGGAACGCTGAAATTTCCCCCGTTCAGTAGGGAACTTAAATCGATGAAGTTGGTTTTGACGAACATATCTTCGGTTAAGGAAAGAATTTTTGAGTGGAGTTTTTGAACGCAGCCAAACTACTTCGTCACTACGTAGTGACGAAGTGAAAAACTTATGGAATTTTTAAATACTACATCTTTAATTGCCGCTTTTTTAGCCGGCATCGCCGCTCTCTTCGCTCCTTGTTGCATCACTGTTTTACTCCCGTCGTACCTGGGATCAATCTTTCGGCAAAGAGCCACCGTCTTTCTGATGACTTTCGTTTTTTTCCTGGGACTATTAACGGTTTTCCTACCGATCGGTTTGAGCTTCGGATTAGTCGGCCGGCTTATTTCTTCTCTCCACGATCCGCTTTTTATCCTCGGCGGGCTGTTTATGATCTTACTGGGTCTTTCGATACTCTTAGGCTTCCATTTTTCGCTGCCCTTTTCGGTCAACCCGACCTTGGGAAAAGTTAACCCCCTTTCCGTTTACATTTTAGGTATTTTTTCCGGTCTGGCCACGACCTGTTGCGCTCCGGTTTTGGCCGGAGTTCTCGCTCTTTCTGTTTTACCCGGTTCGGTTTTTTGGGCTGGCGCCTACACGATTAGTTACGTTTTGGGGATGACCATCCCGCTTTTTATCATTGCCGGACTTCTCGACAAAGCCGCGATTAGCAAAAAAATGGTCCTTTTTCGAAAACCGTTAACCTTTACTCTTTTTGGGAAAGAAATGAAACTGACTTTTTCCGAAGCCCTCTCCGGCCTGGTTTTTCTTTTCGTCGGAGTTTTAATCATTTACTTGGACTTAAGTGGTAATTTAACAAGCCATTCCGGTTACCAGCTGACCGTTAACCTTTTCGTTGCCCGCGTAACTATTCTTCTCAATCGTTATTTAGGTTTCCTGCCGCAGGTGTTTTGGGCGGGAGTCCTTATCGTTAGTCTTGTAGTCATTTCCTTAACCGCCGTAAAGAAAGTAAAAACTGATGAGAAGGAGAATTCTTAGAACTTATGAGTAACGCCAATAAAAGCAATCCAATAGACAGCGCCATCTTCGTTTTACTGACAGTTATTGCTTCACTTTTACTCGTCTTAATTTTTGTGGTAGCCAGCAAAAATAATCCAAAAAAGGGAGGCGTCTCCCAAGACCAGGCTTCTTCCTCCTCTTCATCGTCTTCTGAATGGGTGAATAAAAAAGCTCCCGACTTTGATCTCGAGGATTTTGAGGGTAACAAGGTCTCTCCCGCTTCTCTCAAAGGAAAAAATGTGGTTCTATTTTTTACCGAAGGGTTGATGTGTTACCCCGCCTGTTGGGACCAAATGGCAAAACTCGGCACCGACGGGAGATTTAACGATGAGAAAACGGTGGCCTACTCGGTTATCATTGACCCGAAAAGCGAGTGGAAAAAAGCTTTTGACAAAATGCCGGAGTTGCGGAAAACAAAAGTTCTCTTCGACGTCTACCGAACGGCTTCCCGTTCCTACAATGCCTTAAATGTTACTTCATCGATGCATCAGGGTTCTTTTCCCGGTCACACCTACTATTTAATTGATAAGGAGGGAATCATTCGTTATTACTATGATGATCCTCAAATGGGCATTCGTAACGATTTGATTTACGAGGAGCTGAAGAAAATTCAATGAAAATACGAGTTTTACTGGCTTTGGTTTTTTTCCTTTCCGGATCACTGCTGACGCTTTTGATCACCAGCCGCTACACGATCAACATTTCCCCACGGGATAAGTCCTCCGTCGACAATTCAAAGAATTCGTTAGTGACACCAGCGGGAGGGCTTTCCGCGTCGATTGATTATTTAAAAATTAAAAAAGTGGTTTTGCCGGATGAGGGATTCAGAATCCGTGCTGCTTTCGGAAATTTAGGTCCAAAATTGATCGAGGTTGGCGCCATTGATCTTAAAAAATTTGAAGCCAATTTCCAGACGGATGGCGGTTTGACGGAGGATCAGAAGGAGATTTTAACGAAAGAGACGGCCCTGCCGATCACTATCAATGAAAAGAACGCCACCTTTATGGTTGATTTCTTTTGGGCTTTAGGGTTAGCTAACAAAAACAAAATCCTTGACGAGGGACCGATGGCTAAAGATCGAACTCAATTGGGTAATTTTGCCTCGACCGGCGGCTGGACCCTCGGCCGTGACAAGGCCGTCGATCTCTTCTCAAGGTATGAGATTATAAAATTGACGGGTGACCAGCAGAAAATGGTCGAGGAGATAGTTAGCAACGTCTTTCGTCCCTGTTGCGGTAATCCGACCAGCTTTCCCGATTGTAATCACGGTATGGCCGCCTTGGGACTGACCGAATATTTAGCTTCTAAGGGGTTTCCTCGGGAGGAGATTTACCGAACCATTCTCTATTTCAATTCCTTTTGGTTTCCACAAAATTATCTCGATCTCGCCGCTTACTTCCAGTTGAAGGGTACCGATTGGTCGAAGGTTAACCCGGAGATGGTATTGGGTGAGTCTTACTCCTCCGGTCAGGGTTACGCGCGGATTAAGAGCGAATTAGACACAAAAACCGGAGTTCAACCGCCCAGCGGCGGATCGGGTCGGGGATGTAGTACCTAAACGTCATGAAAAAACCATTATTTTTCGGTTTATTAGGATTACTTAGTCTAATTATCTTCTATTTTTCAGTGATGATTTTGTTGTCTTCGCCGAGAGAAGCCGTTCTTCAGTTTTATTATCTCTGGCCTTGGATAATTTCGATAAGCGCCGGTTTCGGGATTCAAGTCGGTTTATATACAAAACTGAAAATGATCATTAAGACCGACGGTGCCGGTAAGGGAATGGTTTTCGCTTCCGGTGCCACTTCCTCCGTCAGTATGATCGCCTGTTGCGCCCATCATCTCGTTGATGTTTTACCACTTATTGGTTTTTCCGCCTTGAGCATTTTCTTCGTCCGTTACCAGGTTCCTCTGCTGAGTTTCAGTCTCTTGATAAACTTATTAGGTATCACGGTCATGATTAGAAACCTGAGAAAGATACAACTATAGAGAAAACATTCTGAGATTGGAAAACGCCACCGCCTGGCTAAGCCAGGGGTCCCGCTCAGGCGGGAAAGAGAGCACCCTGAAGGTGAACCCGACGTGGATCAACACCTTCAGGGTGGGATCAGCGCAGTCCAATTTATGGATGTTATGTGGATACATGGTAATAATGAAAAAGAAAAAAAAGGGGGTGATAACAGATGAAGCTCAATCCATCGGTTTTAGCGAATGCCTTAACCGCCGTCGTGGTTGCTATTTACGTAATTTGCCGGCTCGCCGTCGGCTTATTTCCTGATTATGCTTTAGCTATCGCTCAATCTTGGTTTCACGGTTTGGACTTAACAATAATTAGCGGCACGAATCTTTCGGTCGGGTCTTTTGTTCTCGGTTTAGTTTCCTTAAGCGCGTTGACTTGGGTTACCGGTTACCTTTTCGTGAAGATCTATAACAATTTGGCCAAGGAATAACCGTTAAGATTTTTTGATCGGGCAAAGGTTTTCTCTCTCAAGATTTTTGGTGATTCTAAGTACCGAATAAAGCAATAAGGCAATCGACAGTACACTAAATTCGATTCCTTTCAGCGGTAGTAAAATTAAAACACCCGAAAGACCGAGAAGGGGGAGTAGGATCGAACCGCAGCTGGCGCAGCCCACGCCGAGGAGTCCGATGATAGTTGCCGGTAGGCTACTGCCTAGGCTATTTAGGTAGTCTTTTCTTCGTGAAAAGTAGAAGACGACCAGGCTTAAGTTAAGAGAAATCAGTAGAAGGACGGCGACCGTCAGAACTCTTGAAGCGGGTGTAAAACTGGTTTCGAGGCTCAATAGTGAATTTTTTAAAAAATTCAACTTTTCCAGGATTGATAACCGTGGAGAAAGAAGGATCGTTTTCAGTAAGGAGAAGTTCGGTATCCAGATCGTCAAAATAAGTAGGAACGCAAAAACCGTGACGGTGAAAAGAAAGTATCTTTTTCGCGCGAGAATTTCCGCAACGACTTTAAGGCGGGAGTGAAACATCAATTTACCTTAAGGCCTCTTCGATGACGGTTTTAAGCTCCTCGTAAGGTACGGCGCCATTGATCGGCGTTTTTCGTCCGTCTTGGCCGATAACGATCGAATAAGGCGTTCCCCTTCCACCGGAATTATTCGCGTCATCAAGGTCACTGGCGACCCGTCCGGCGTATTTTCCCGAATCTAAACAAGTTTGAAATTTCTGGTTATCGAGTCCGACGTCCGTAGCGATCTGCGGGAGTTTTTGAGGATCTAAACCGTTGTTTGACGGCGTGATCTCAAACAGCCGATCCACGTAGGCCCAGAATTTATCGTTTCCGCCCTGTTCATTAGCGCACTCCGTCGCTTCAGCTTCTTTCCTAGCCTTAGGGTGGATATTATCTAAGGGGAAGTGGCGATAGATCCAGGCGACTTCGCCTTTATATTCGTTTATTAGTTTTTTCATTGTGGGGTGAAAGCTTTTACAAAAAGGGCATTCCAGGTCGGAAAACTCAATAACTTTAACCGACGCGTCGCGGCTACCTAAAACGTGATCAGTTTGACTGGCAGATTTAACGTTTTGAACTGCTCCTAAATTTCCCGGCGGCGGGTTGGTTGGGGAGGGGTTGTTATACTGACTGCCAGCGTCCTTTCCCTGATTCTCGCTGAAGAGGTTGCCGGGATTTTGATTTCCTTTTCCGGAGACGATGATGGAGATAGAAATGACAAGGCCGACGACGAGCACGGCCAAGTGGACGGTGAGATCACTTTTGGTTACGACCTTATTGTCAGCAGTTTGGTTCAATG
>CAYHYS010000009.1:0-7019 GCA_964360905.1 uncultured Candidatus Saccharibacteria bacterium
CGCCGATAGGCAGAACGATCAGCATCAGCCTGTCTTCATAAGTCGTCGGAAACGGCGAGAAACGAATACTTAGAAATTCGGCGACGAAGATGACGACGCTGGAAATTATATTTAAAGCGAGGTTCGGTTGGGAGAGATCAAAACGCCCCGCGAAAACTAAGTTGAATGGTCTGTCGATTTCGGGCATGAACGAGTAAAGTAAGGGAAGATCGGCGCCTTCGAGACCGGTCTTAAAAATCCTAAAAAGCATGAGGACGACGACAACTTGAATCCCCACATCGAACACTTCCGCGATCAGAAGTTTCTTATTCGAAGAAACGACTTTCTTAATTTCCGTCTTACATTTAATCGGGTCATGGCGATAGGTTTTTTCAATCTCTTCGACCCGTATTTTAATCTCCCGTTTCTCCTTTTCGGAGCGTTCGGCGTTAAGAGAAAGTGGCAGTAAAATGATCCTAAAAATAAAGGTGAAGATTATCAGAGCCACACCCATGTCCGCTCTGCCAGCCGTCATTTTGTCCAAGACAAGATAGATATAGACCAAAAGATTAAAAAAAGGCTGATAAATAAAGGTTATAAAAATGTGGTTAAGTAATATGAGCATAAAACTAAGTTTAGAGTTTATGGATCAAAGTGCAAAGTGACAGTTAATAATTATAGAACCTTTACATCTTGTATTGTCATTTTGAATTTTGATTTTTGCCTTTTGAACTTATCTATGTGTGCCTGTCCGCTACTTTACTGGCCCCGAAGGAATCCGGTTTGGTCTTTATCAAAAAACCACTTGACCGCACCATACCAACTATCTCGTTAATAATTAGCCGGGTTTCTCCCTTAGTACCAACGTCCACGTGAATCTCTAAACCGAGTTCGAGGATACCTTGGACCTGAAAAGCCGAGAGCAACTTTTTCGCGAAATCTAAAGACATCAAAGCTTCATTGTAAATACGTTCCCGAAGAGTGAAACATTTTTCGCCGACATTTTTCTGCCAATAATAAACGCCTCCGGCCCCGACGCGGTGAACGGCCACAGCCGTGACATAATCGACGTGACCGTCATTTTCAACTTCGGAATCGGATCCAACGATAACTTTGTATTTAAATTCCGGTTGGGCCTCGATGTAATTGGTAATACTACCGACCACTTCTGAGAAATTCAGTTGTCCGTAGGTCGGACTAATAAAGTTATCATTCGTCGAAAGACTGGTACCTGGCAATTGCTGTTCCACAACTTAGATGATTATAACAATTGGATCAAACAAGTTCTTTAGCGGCGGGGAGAGGGGGATTTTCTGTTACGACCGGCCAAACTTGGCGTCCTTCTTCATCGGAAATAATAATGATGGCCTCGGTGGGACAAGTTTGCGCCGCTTGTAAAATAACTTCAGGGCTTTCCGCTTCCCAACCTTCAATAAAAACCGCCTTATTTTCACTGTCAAGTTTAAAAACCTTAGGCGCAACGGCAACGCAAGTCGCTATCCCAATACACAAATCCCTGATGATTTTCACTTTATATTTCGGCATATTTAAAACAAGGTAATAGTATCACAAACCCAGCGCAAATTTGATAACTAATTCTAATCCGGCGGGTTAGAATTAGGGATGGTTGACTTTGTCTAGAATGTAATATACACTGTTAAAGTGGTCTTGGAGTTTAGGCGCCTACAGGGATTCGACTGGGACAAGGTTAACATCATCAAAAACCTCTTGAAGCATCAAGTTGAAAGCTTGGAGTGTGAAGAGGCTTTTGGCGACGGCGGCAAGGTTGTCTTTAGGGATGCAAAACATTCCGCTGGGGAGAAAAGATATATCCTTATTGGCAAAACAATGACCGGAAGGCTTCTCTTTATCGTTTTTACGGTGAGAAAAAACTTACTCAGAGTCGTTTCGGCGAGAGGTCTAAACAAAAAGGAGGCGCATTTCTATGAAAAATAACCTTGACATTCCAAAATTTAAAAATGAGGATGAGGAGTTTAATTTTTGGTCGGGCTTAGATCTCAACAAGTACTTCGAGAATAAGGATTTCGTGCCCGCCGTGTTCCCCAATCTTAGACCGTCGACTCGTTCGATCTCGATTCGGCTACCGGATTATCTGCTCTCCCGTATTAAGGAGAGAGCTCACCAAAAGGACATTCCTTACCAGTCACTGATTAAGGAAACCCTCAACCAACAATTTTCCGGTTAATGGCGTCATGGCAATTGAAGACTTTAAAAGGCCCATCCTTTTTTAAACTGGTCTAGGCTATTATTCCCAACTCGGCCTTTATTTCCGGGGATACTTTATCCAGGCTCCACGGCGGATCCCAAACAACTTCAACCTGAACATCGATAACACCAGAAATATTCTCACGGACCGACTTTTTAACATCATCAATTAAAGCCGGGGCGTAAGGGCAAAACGGCGTCGTCATGGTCATGACTATCTTCACCACCCCATCCGGATCGCTTGTAACGTCATAAATAAGACCTAAGTCCCAAACGCTTTGCAGTATTTCCGGATCTTTAACGGTTTTTAAAACTTCAATCACCTGTTCACGCTTTACCATAATTATTTCCTTCCTGATATCTTGATAACGTGTGACGCAACCCTTCAAGCGGGAGGAGGGCGCATTTCAACCGCGCCGGAGTTAAACTTTCGAGACCGAGCAGCTGGAGAATATCGTCCGCCTTGATTTTTCTGATATTAGCCAGATCCTTCCCTTTTATATAGTCACTCAAGAGTGAGGCGGCGGCCGTCGAAATGGCACAACCTTCACCGCTAAATTTCACATCAACAATCTTTCCGCCCTCAATCAGCAGCTGAAGGAAAATTTTATCCCCGCAAAGCGGATTGTACTCCTCGTAAGCAACAGTGGGATTCTCCATCTTGCCGCGATTTTTAGGATTCTTATATAGATCTAAAATTTGCTCTCTGTATATGTCCATAATGATAAGAATTTGTCATTCCGAACTTGCCTGCCCGCCGAGTCAAACTCGGCTGGAACGTTTGACGTTTCGCCTCTGGCGGGATCCGGAATCTATCTTTCCTGGATTCCAGCCTTCGCTGGAATGACGTCGGGAGTGGATCCTGAAACGAGTTCAGGATGACGAAAGCAATCGCCTAGCTTTTTCCAATCCTACCACCAACTTATCAATTTCCTCTGTGGTGTTGTAAACGTAGAAACTGGCTCGCAGAGAGGACGAAATTCCAAGCTTTGTATGCACTGGCATTGTACAATGGTGGCCACTCCTTAGAGCGATACCATCCGCGTCTAAAATCGAAGCCAAGTCGTGAGGATGAGCGCCGTCGAGAGTAAAAGCGATGAGACCACCGCGGTTCGCCGAATTAACAGGACCTAAAATATTCAATCCCTTAATAACCCGCAGTTTAGACAGAGCGTAAGCGGTCAACTCAATTTCGTGCTCACGGACTTTCTCCATCCCCAGACTTTCCAGGTAGTCGATAGCCGCGCTTAAACCCACGGCGTCAGCGACGTTGGGCGTGCCGGCTTCAAACTTGTAAGGCACATCATTAAAACTGGATTCATCTAAACCCACCTGGCGAATCATGTTTCCACCGGAAAGAAATGGCGGCATCGCTTCTAATATATTTTGACGACCATAAAGGACGCCAATACCCATCGGCCCGAGCATTTTGTGACTGGAAAAGGCCAAAAAATCACAGTCTAGGCTCCGCACGTCCACCCTCATGTGAGGCACCGATTGGGCCCCATCCACGACCATGATCGCCCCCACCGCGTGAGCCAATTTAGCCACCTCTTTAACGGGATTAATTGTGCCTAAAGAATTGGAGATGTGGGTAAGAGAAATTACTTTCGTACTTTTTGATATTTGATTTTTGATTTCTAATATTTCAATTTCACCATTTTTATTGAAAGGGAGATACTTGATTGTTACCCCGACCTCTTTAGCTAGTAGTTGCCAAGGAACTAAGTTTGAGTGGTGTTCCATTTCCGAAAGAATTATCTCATCCCCTTCTTTAAGATTGTTTTTGGCCCAGGACCAAACGACAAGATTAAGAGCTTCAGTTGTGTTGCGCACAAAGATGATCTCCGTGGCCGAGCGGGCGTTAATAAATTTAGCCACCTTTACTCTCGCCGCCTCGTACATCTGTGTTGCTTCTTCAGCCAAGGTGTGAACACCGCGATGGACGTTGGCGTTGTGGTAGGAGTAATAATCGACAATAGAATCAATTACCGACCGCGGCTTTTGGCTGGTGGCGGCGTTATCCAGGTAGACTAAATCGCGGCCATTTATTTTTCTTTTTAGAATCGGAAAATCTTTCCGAATTTTTTCAACATCAAACATCTTATACCTCTACGAAAACTATCCCATTCTCAACCTTCACCGGATAGGTGTTGATCGCCACTGTCGCCGGGAGCCTTAAAACGTTGCCGCTTTTAATATCGAATAAGGCCCCGTGGCAAGGACACTCAACGGTTGTGCCTTCTATAAAACCCTGGCTGAGTGAGCACTGATAGTGAGTGCACGTATCGTCGAAGGCGAAAAAATCGCTGCCGACCTTAACCACGCTAATACGCTTTCCGGAAACTTCAATCACCTTCATCTCTTTATCATTTAACGCTGAAACAGGTAAAACTTCATACCAACTCATGCAATTTTCCTCCTTAATCTTTACCTTTTAAAATATCGACCCATAAATCTCCCCGAATCATGGCAATAACGGCCGCATCGTCGATTTTACTGATAATTGGCTCAAAAAATCCGTCAACAACCATTCTCGTGGCCGTTTTACGTTCAATACCGCGCGACTGTAAATAAAAAAGCTGCTGCTCATCAATACGACCGATGGTCGCCGCGTGCGACGCTTTAACATCATCCGCTTCTATCTCGAGAGAGGGTATCGAATCGGCGCGGGCGCCATCGCCGAGAATAAGCATACGATTTTCGAGTAGCGAAAGGGTTTTATCAGCGCCTTTATCGATACGGATAAGCCCATAAAACCGAGCCCGGCTATTATCAAAAAGAACGCCGCGGACATGAGTGTGAGCCGAGGTGTTAATCCCCTGATGAATGACGCTGACGGCAACATCGAAAAAAGCGTCGCCTTTTCCCGGAATAATCCCTAAAACTTCGACACGGCTGCCACGCCCTTTAAGATAAACCTTAAGATTTTTTAAAGGGTGGCTGACCGTGGGTAAAAGAATTATTTTTAAAAGTTCCCTCTCTCCTAATGTAATCTCGCTCTCCACTTCCACGCAGTGATCAATGAGAACTCGGCCAATATTTATTTCCAATTTTTCCGTTCTTAAATTTTTTTTCTCACCCATTAGCCAACACTTCCTTCCATTTGCAGTCCAATCAGCCTATTCAATTCCAGCGCGTATTCAAGAGGCAACTCTTTGACGATCGGCTCAACAAATCCGGAAACGATTAAAGAACTGGCTTGAGTCTCTTTTATTCCCCGGCTCATCAGATAAAATAACTGCTCTTCGCCGATTTTAGAAACGCTCGCTTCGTGCTCAATGCTGACGTCATCCTCCTCGACTTTCATCGTCGGGTAAGTGTCCGAACGGCTCTCCGGATCGAGAATCAGCGCGTCACAGACGACTTTCGACTTCGAACCTTTTGCTCCTTTGTTTATTTCCAGTAGTCCCCGGTATGAAGTTCTGCCGCCGTTTAGGGAAACCGATTTGGAAATAATTTGTGAAGTGGTATTGGGCGCGACATGAATTGCCTTCCCACCGGTATCCTGGTGCTGACCCGCTCCGGCAAACGCCAGAGAGAGAACCTCACCGTGAGCCCCCGGTTCCATTAAATAAACCGAGGGATATTTTTGCGTCAATTTAGAGCCCCCATTAAAATCGACCCATTCCATAATCCCCTCCCCCAGAACTTTAGCCCGCTTGGTCACCAAATTGTAAACGTTCGTGCTCCAGTTTTGAATGGTTGTATAACGCACCCGCGCGCCTCTTTTGACGATAATTTCCACAACAGCGCTGTGGAGAGAATCGGTCGAATAGATAGGCGCGGAGCACCCCTCCACATAAAAAATTTGACTACCTTCATCGGCGATGATTAAAGTCCGCTCGAACTGGCCCATGTTGGCCGAGTTAATGCGAAAGTAAGCTTGCAGGGGCAAATCAATCTTGACTCCTTTAGGCACGTAAATGAAACTTCCGCCGGACCAAGTCGCTGAATTGAGCGCCGCGAATTTGTTGTCCGCCGCCGGAACAACAGTTCCGAAATATTCTTTAACCAAATCGGGATACCGCTTGAGTCCCTCATCCATTCCCAAGAAGATGACGCCTTTATCTTCGAGTGATTTGAGAAGAGAACCGTAGATAACCTCTGATTCGAACTGCCCCTTAACCCCGGCTAAATACTTTTTTTCGGCTTCGGGGATGCCTAACTTGTCGTAAGTCTCACGAATCCCCTCCGGCAGATCCTCCCAATTTTTAGCCTCTTTTTCAATTGGTTTTAGATAATAATACATTTCGTTAAAGTTAAGTTTAGAAAGATCTCCACCCCAGGTCGGCAACGACTTTCTCAAAAATATCTCGTAGGCACGCAGACGGAAATCACGCATCCATTTCGGTTCATCTTTTATAAAAGATATTTCCTCGACGATTTTCTCGTTGAGGCCTCTTCGGCTTTTAAAAACATAATCCTCCGGCACGTGAAAGCCGAACTGGTAGTTGTTCTTTATTTTTTTCAAGGCGGTTCTGTTCTCTTTAATCATTTCTTTCCCACCCATTCGTAGCCCTCTTCTTCGAGCTTAGTCGCCAATCGTGATCCCCCCTCGGCCACGATTTTTCCGTTAACAAGAACGTGAACAAAGTCCGGCTTTATGTATTTTAAAATTCGAAAATAGTGCGTGATCAACAAAATTCCCGGTGCCTCGCTCCCCTTAATCCTATTTATACCCTCGGCTACAACCTTTAACGCGTCGATATCCAGTCCACTGTCTGTCTCATCAAGGATGACTATTTTCGGCTTCAGAACAGTCATTTGCAAAATTTCCGCTTTCTTTTTCTCGCCCCCGGAAAAGCCTTCAT
>CAYHYS010000009.1:7119-18915 GCA_964360905.1 uncultured Candidatus Saccharibacteria bacterium
ACAGTCATTTGCAAAATTTCCGCTTTCTTTTTCTCGCCCCCGGAAAAGCCTTCATTAATAGCTCTTGAAAGAAAACTCTTATCTAGGTTCAGCTTCTCGGCGCTGTCCTTTACCGACTGTGAAAATTCCTTAAAATCGACACTGCCGTGAACCGAAGTATAGGCCGTCTTTAAAAAATTAAAGAAACTCACGCCGGTAATTTCAATCGGATATTGGAAAGCGAGAAAGAGTCCCGATTTTGCCCGAGCGTCAGGGCCGAGTTTTAAGATATCTTTGCCGTTAAAAAAAGCCTTTCCGGAGATAACTTTATAACTGGGATGGCCGGCTAAAACGTTGGAGAGAGTGCTTTTTCCGGATCCGTTAGGACCCATGAGAGCGTGAACCTCGCCGGGATTAATCGTCAAACTGACACCCTTAATAATCTCTTTTCCCCCAATCCCCGCGTGGAGGTCTCTTATAATCAGCGATTTTTGGGGTTTGGGGTTTAGGGTTTGGGATTTCATTTCAGAATGCACCTCTCGTTATCGTAAGGACAACGGGAATTGAGTTTATAAAATACAAAACGCCCGCCGCTGCGGCTGACGAGGAGTCCGGCTTTTTCAAGTGAGGAGAGATGATAAGAAATTGTCGGTTGAGTCAGTTTAAAAAAAGAAACAATCTCCATGACAGATTTCTCCTTCCCATCTCGTAAAAGAGTGATAATATTTGACCGTATGTTGGTAGAAAGCGCTTTAAAGCACCGCGGACATCCTGACTTAAAATTTTTGCTCATAACCGATATTATATAGAAGATTATCTATATAAGTCAAACGGCGGTGTTTGATAGGAGAAAAACGGCTAAAGGAGCGTTGTATATAGAAGGTTCACGGTAGAGATTGAAAATTTCAATGAGACTTTTCTCGGCCCGCTCCTTAAACCCCGATTTATTTAAAAGTTCAACTAGTATGAGATTATCTTCTAATGGCTTGACCCGCTGTTTTAAAAGCCCAATCTCAATCTCTTCACGCGCCCGATCGTAAAAACCGCCGTTTTCTTCGTCGTAAAAATTGACCACAAGAATACGTAAAAAGTTGCTGATAGTTTGGGATTGCTCCGGGAAAACTTTAATCAAAGCCAGAAGCGGGTAGACTTGATCGCAAAGTAAACGTAGTGAATATTCCTTCTCGAGACGGCGATGATAAAAGAATCCTCGTTTGTCCCTATAATTCGTGTAGAGCTCTTGAACTAAGTTTCGTGCTTCCTCAATTTCACTAAAATCGTAAAGAGCCGAGGCCGCCAGTCCGTTGATATTTGTGTAAATAGTCTTATCGACGCTGGGTTTTTCCGCTCTTTCCCGCTTCTCACGCGAAAGGATTTCGTAATAGGACCCGGCGGCGTCAACCGAAGGATAATAAAAAGGATCTTCAAAAAGCCACTTTTTAATAAATTCTAAAGTTAGCCGAGAGACCTCAATAAACCGGCTTTCGCGAAGATATCGGCCAGCTTCATGATAAAGAAGGGCCAACTTTAAGTTATCCTCTAAAATCTTCTCGCGGTGGGGGCTTTCGAAATTCCGGTTCGTCGCGTAGCGGAAAAATCCTCCTTCGATGTGGTCGAAGAGGCCTCCTTCGCCGTAAGCTTCTAAGCTTTTGGTAAGGATATGAAGTAGGTCACTGTCCTTCGTCTTTAAATAAAGTTTCAGGCAAAATCTAAGGGCGTCGACGTGGGGAAATTTTTGACCCATCCCGAATCCACCGTGAAGAGCGTCGAATCTTTCTTTAATATCGGTTTCAAATTTAGTTAAGTAGCTTATTCTGTCACTATTAAAAAGGGCCTTCTTAGCCTCATAACTTATCTTTTCTGGCGTAAAAGGTTTATCTTCATCCTTCTCAAGAATTCGGGTAATCTTACCCTTGATAATTAGATCCCGGTAAATCCTTAAAACTTGTTGAGCAACTTCTATAAAATCAGTGGGTGGTAAGAAAGTCGCTCCGGTGAGTATTTGCCCGGAAGGCGTCAGGAAAACAGTTGAAGGCCAACCACCTTGATTATAGCGAACGTTAATGTCCGGCCGCTGATCAGTGTCAATACGGATGGCAATAAAATTTTCCTTAATGAAGGAAGTTACTTTGGGATGAGAGTAAGTCTGTTCATCCATCTCATGGCACCAATGACACCAGGTAGCGGAGATGGAGAGAAGGATAGGTTTTTCCAAGGCAAGTGCCTTCTTGAAAACGGCTTCATTCCAATCTTCAAAAATAACTGTCATTTACCAATTTTAACACAGCCCCAGCCTAATTCTGTATCTCTTCAACGTGGTGTTTAAGAATGTGAAATTCCTCCCCGGAGAGAAATCTTTCGTAAAAATGGTTCACGGAAAGACCATAAATAAAACCGAAAAGATAACCGCCAACAACGTCTAAAGGATAGTGAACGCCGAGATAAATTCTTGAAAACCCAACCAATAAAGCGTAAAAGCTCACGAAGAGAAAAATGTTTCTTTTGCGGATGAAGAGAACGACGAGGAGGGCGACGGAGAAAGCGTGGCCCGAAGGGAAAGAGTAATCCGTCATCCCTTTTTGGATAACGATGGCGGAAGGAATCGTCAGGAACGGACGAGGGCGGTGAAAAAGATCTTTAAATCCGTAACTGTTAATAATGAAACCGGAGAGGGTAGCCACGATGAGGAAAATAAAGCCACGGCCGGCGTTTTTCTTGTGAATAAAGATAAGGCCAAAAATATATAAGAAAAAGATAGCCCAAGCGACGATCACTGATTTACTGATCAGCAGCATGACCGTATTTAGAAGTTGCGGGTGCGGCAGATGATTAATTAAAAGGTACAAATTTGTATCTAAATTCGCTAATAATTCCATATTAGCAATCATATCACCAACAACCTTACTAAAACGAACAGGAGAGGGAGAAAAAACTGAGACTTCGACAGCGCCGATTCCAAGGAGAGATTATTTGATCCCGATGAGACGGGAGAGGCTCTTGAAAAAATCGGAGAGCTTATCCGGAACAAAAGAGAAAGTCTTGATCAGAAATATAAAGAGAAGGACATAAAGAAATACTGATCCGGCGATTCTTAAGTAACGCATCAAAGTGGTAAAACCTTTACGAGCTTTTTAATCGCCCCGAAACTAAAAGATAGGTTAACGATGAGCAGAGTTTGGAGGAACGAATCGCCAAGAATCAGACTACTAAAACCAGCAAAGATAATGAGGATAGCGCCGAGAGCGCCGTAAACGAACTGCTCTTTAAAATCAACAGGAGAAGTCATCGGCTCGCTCAACATGACCAACGGAAAGAAAAATAGAGAAAACCAAAGATTAACTTCCTGATAAACTAAAAGCCGTATTAAAAAGAAAGTGATTAAAAACGAGAGCGCCATTCTTAACCTTCTAATTTTCATTAAGATAAAAAGCATTCCGATTATAAGAACAGCATCGGTTAACATTGTAATAAAATTACCAAACCTAGTGGTACCAGTACTGTTAACCCACCAGGAAATAGGCGCTCCGAAGAGGACGGTTAAAAACAGGCCGAAAGCGGCGGGGTTAAAGATGTGGCGATTGCCTCTTTTTAGAAAGTGTTTTGAAACAATGGCCAATATTGGCGTTGCTAACTTATAGATAAGCGGTGAAGAAGGATCAAGAACAAAGGCGATGACTAAACCGGTATCAAGCGCCGCTAAAGGAAAAAACGGCTGAATTTTACGCAGTTTTATCAAGAGATAATCGGCGATATAAGCGGTCAACACAATCAGAAAGAAATGCGGAATTAACTTAAGACCAAACCTAGAAAGGTCAAAAACAAAAAGCGCCGAAAGCAATAAAAAAAGTCTTTGTTTCATAACACCCACCGACTCCCGGAGTCGGATCCGGCTCGGTCGGACGCGAGGGCAGACTCCGGAGTCTCTCCCTTTCACGTCTATTATAGACAATTAAAAAGCAGAGGAGAAACTTCCCACTCTGCTTTTTCCGATCAATTATTCACATAACATCCTTAAATTGGACTTCGCTGACCCCACCCTGAAGGTGTGGATCCACGTCGGGTCCTAAAGGACTACCGAAAAGCTCACCTTCAGAGTGTTCCCTTCGTCCAATCGATGATCCTCTCGTTCGTATCAAGGTTTTCAGCCTCGACGTAGATAGGTTGGATCACCCCCTCTCCCCACTCTCACAAATTTCGACCGCAGTCGTAGCTGTGCTGTGAGAATTTGAGCTGCCACAAGTCTCTTCATTTTGCACCCCCACCCGTTCGAATTGCCTGCGTGGCTTGTCCCGCGTGGCCTCTTCACAGTCCGGGTATCGTCCAAGGCGTCGCCTCCTCTCCCTATCGGGAAAAATAAAAGCTCCTTGAAAGAGCCTTTTAAAACGCTGGGGCCAGCATTGAGAATTGTTCTCTCATTAAGATATTTCTAGCAGATTATAACTACACCTGTAAAGGATTTTATTAGGCCTCAGGACGATAATAACTCTTCGATCTTTTGACCTACTAACTCCGCCGTTTTTCTGTTCGATTTTTCGTTTAAATGGACGCCGTCTACTTCACTGTTTTTTACGTATTGGGCCAGATTAAAAAAACCTACACCATGTTTCTTTGCTATTTCGCCATAGACCTCCCCTAATCTTGCTGATTTCTTATTTGCTCCTAGAAAGTCGATGACTTTTTTGCCGAATCTCAGCCTTTCTTTTTCCTCAATAATAGCTGGGGAAATAACTATGATTTTGGGCACCTTTTTAGAAACCGTTTTTCCTTCCCGATAGATAACTTCCAGACAGTCTTCAATCCCTTTACCAATATCATCAGGTGTGGCCCTATATTTGGCCTTCATATCGTTCTTTCCTAGAGATAATATTATTAGATCTAAGGGGTTGTGCGATTCCAGGCAGGAAAATAAATAAGCAGCTCCATTCTTTCCGGCTTTCTCAGGACTTTCCCTATTAGTTGTTCTCCCATTCAATCCTTCTTCTATGACTTCATACTCATTACCCAATAAATCCTGTAGTATACCCGACCACCTCTTATTGACAGGATACCTGGCCGTATTATCATCGCCGGGAATTCTTCCCCAGACGTTAGAGTCCCCGTAACATAAAATTCTCTTTGCTTTAGGATTAGTATTCACAAGACTATCTTACAAAAAAACCGCCCAAGAGACTACATTTAAAAACTTTTCTCTCCCAGTTTAAGTCTGTATCTAACCACTCCAATGATTTAAATAATTGAAGTAGTAACTTTACGAAAAAAATAATCACAAAACCTAGCTGAACCATTGAGAAATCAATGGTATAATTACCCCAGTAAAAAATATTCCGGTGCCGCGCCCGCCACGCAAGACAGCTTGCTGGCGTTGCGGGCAGGTAGCTCAATATGTTCTATACTTATGTATTGAGAAGTCTAAGAGACAACCAGCTGTATGTTGGCTTTTCTGAAGACCTAAAATCCCGGGTTAGAGAACATACCTTAGGAAAGGTTCCGGCAACCAAGGACCGACGACCGTTAGAGTTAGTTTATTACGAGGCGTGCCCGAATAAACTAAAGGCCCTAAACCGCGAAAAGTATTTTAAGACGGGTTTTGGCCGACGATTTCTGAAGTAGAGAATTTAGTTAACAATCCGGTGTAGCTCAGTTGGTAGAGCGGACGCCTGTTAAGCGTCATGTCACAGGTTCGAGTCCTGTCACCGGAGCCAATTTGAACTTTCGGGTGGATTTACGAGTATAAAGTACGGTTTTTTCCAGTCCCAATGGGCTTTTTCGTCCTTCCACGCTAAGTTCTCACAAAACACGTTCACTAACTCCCTTTTATTGTTGGGCAGGGCCGTTCTTAATCGTTTCGTGACATACTTCACACTGTCAAGGAATTGGTACATCAACTCATCAAGTTCATGTGAGATATTCTCACATTTAACTATAGTATTCCTAAGCGAAGCTACTTTTAGATAGCTATCTTTCATCAACCTATCGTGTTCGTCTTTAGATAGCTCACCCTGCGAGAACTTCCTTCCAATATCTAGTTGTACCCTTTCTTCTAATGCTATTTTCTCTCCCAATTCCCGTATTTGTTTTTTGACTTTAATTCGGTCTGGCTGGTTTATTTCACTCACATATTCCCTACAAGCCTTCCATGTTTCCTCGTCAATCTCAATCTTTTCGAACGCTTCCATTAAGTCGTTTTCGAGCACTTTTTCGGTTACGTAGCTAATTCTCCCGATATCTTTGCATGGAGATTTACGTTTGGCACACCGATAATAAGTAATTCCTTTTTTGTGAGTGCCAGAGAGCCTGTCGCCACAAAGTCCGCACCTTACTATTCCCGAGTAGGCGTAGTCCAGATGAGTTTCTTTAGGATGGCTATTACCGGTTAGAACATCCTGAACCGCGTAAAAAATCTCTGGGCTTATAAGAGGCTCATATTCACCAGCAATTCTCTCGTCCTCATAATAAAAAACTCCGGTGTATTGAATATCTCTAAGCCTGTTATGCCAAGTGTTTTTAGACATCTTCTGAGATATAGACTTCTTAAGAGGAGATTTTAATCCGCGGTTGTGGGCATAATCAGCAATTTCTTTTAGTAGGTATTTGCCTGTAGCGAACTGCTCAAACACTTCTTTAACCAGAGGGCCTTTAATGGCGTCTATTACCCATCTCTTCTTTCCCTCGGGGCCTTCAGTTCTATATCCAAGTATGGCCGGTTTGGCTGGATGTTTTAAGGTAAGCGATTTTGATTTCATACCTTCCTTGGTACGGTATCCTGTGTCGTCGCTTGACTTCTTGGACATCGCCAGCTCAATCGCGACCATCATTTGGTCAGAAGATGAGTTAGTAAATATCTTTGAGGGCGTATAAATTCGTTTTACTATCCCGCTCTGCATATACCACAAGAGCATTCCGCCGTCGGCGAAATTCCTAGCCAACCTGCTAATTTCGGTACAAACAATACCGTCTATCTCATCTTTATGCGCTTTTAGGTAGCTGAGCATGTCATCGAAGCCATCTCTTATAAATGCCTCATATCCACTCTTGTCATCTTCGAATACTTTAATTACGGGCTTTAGGTTATATTTGAGTACCGCTTCCTTAACAAAATTTCGCTGGTATTCCAGCGAGTTTAATTGTTTGCTTGCTTCACCTTTTAGGTTGTCCTCTGACGATTTTCGGATATATGCAACAACCCTGTCGCATCTAATCTCTTCGTTTTCCATACATTCTTATTTGACACCCGTAACCTTTTCATTAAATTCCTTAAAAGCTGTTGTAAGCGGCATAGCCTTGCCTCTGATTACTTTGCCTAATTCCTTGATATCCGTTTCGATTATCTTTCTCTTTGTTTTAACACCATTATCAATGATTTCCTCGTATTTTATTTGAGCTTGTGGCTCTGTATAAATCTTCTGGACTACAACCACAAATCTTTTGATGCCAAACAAAAGAAGGCTTAACTCCTTTTCGGTTAAGTTGGCGTCACGTTTTTTTAAAAAGGCGATTAATTTCTTCTGGGCCTGAGTATCACCAATCTTTATTTGCGGATTTTTCTCCCGTATTGTCATCACAAACTAATTATAGGGGATTTTGGTTTCTAGGGTTAGTGGGTGGTTTTATTAAAAAAATGTTAGTTGGTTTGTATCTTCGGTCTCATCAAAGATTGTTTAAACGCGGGATAGTCAACTTCTGAACCCTCGGCCAGCGCGACCGATGGGGAAAATGGGCGACCAAGACTATCTATGCCAAAAACCTCGTCGGTTTTAGCGTCATAATCTACTTTAACGACCGTATCAAAACCAACTGTAAAATATCGTGGAAATTCTTTTTTGTTTATCATAATTTATCCTTTCAAGAAAGAGTTACAAACCTATTCTAGCATTGTTGCTGAACGCCCTAGCTGCTTCCATCTTCTAATTTACCAGTAATTTGCCCCCTACTCTTAACAATTTTTAGCCTTACGCCAACCTGATTTAACGGCTTCGTCCTCGCTACAAAACCACCTCTCACCTTTTGTTTCATCAATTATCGTTTTCTGATAGCTCTGGCAGCCAGAAAGATGATAAATCTTTTCACCGCTAGTACTGACATTTCCTTTAATGGAACATCCTGAGTTCTGTTCTGATACGTTTTGGGACGGCTTGGATAGTGATGGAACCGCACAACCCGACCACAACCCCCTGTTATTAGTCATGGCCTCCCGCTGAGATTGCCGTAATTGTTCTTGAAATTTAATGTCTGGCGGATAGGTTGAGGAGTGCGCATATCCCTGTTTAACCAAGTAATCGTTAACAAAAGTATCTCCAGTCCAGACGTAACGCAGCAATCTCCCGTATTTATCAGTCTCCGAAACATCCTTCTCCAACCTAATTTTCTTACCTTGGACTAATTCTTTGTTTTTATTTGAGGCTTCAATTCCATAACACTCAACACCTTTGTCTGGATGAACGGTCTCCGGTGTATCAATTCCTATGTATCTAACCTTTCGTCCCCCTTCAATTTCTATGGTGTCCCCGTCAATTACTCTCATAACGAGGACTGTTTTAGAGATAGGCGTAGTAGATACAACAACATCGGCGGCAACGGGGGTTGTGGTTAGTTCCGGCGTTACTAACAGCGCGTTCTCTTTCTGAATAGTTGGGGTTAACTCTTGGGTTTCCGCCTTTTGAATTGGCTGCCCATTACCAAGGTTATTTTTCTTACCACCCTGACTACCTACCAAGAGAAAGGCTATAACTAGAGCAGTAATAAGCGCTTTAGCTCTTAGGTTCCAAGTTTTATAGCGCCACATGAGGTAAAGGCCTACTGGGAAAACGTAAATGAGGAGGGGAATAACTACCAAATTAGATTTGAACCACCCTTTAGGTAGTTTCGTTGCCACACTGCCTATTTTTACCATAAGTACTCAATATATGGAGATGGGGGTATCAGTAATCTGTAGTTCTCGTGTCTTCTAACTTTTCTGTTATTACTCCCTCACCACCATTGACCTCAATCTCATTCTTTTTAACTTTATATTTAAACTTCAAAATACCATTAGAGCCATGAACACTCGCAGGCCCTGTGTTGGCATCTATATATTGGGAGGTTCCTAAACCCGGCTCAATAGCACGGTTGGTCTTGAACGTTTCTCCCGCCAAGGAAGTGTCTGATAGCTCGTTGTAAAGGGTTATCGAAACACTTCCTTCGAAAGGTGCACTATCGTTGTTTCTAATGTCGAAGAAATACCTGTATTTTCCTTCGGTCCTCTTAACTATTTGGCTGGTAACAACCACATTTACTTTCTCGACGGGTGCCGTTTGGACAATAGGGGTGGGCTGAACGGCTGATTGTTCTTGCTTAGAACTTCCCCCTGACCTACCGATAATTAAAAGGAAGGCAACCAGTCCGGTAATAACTAACTTTGTTCGCTTGCTCCAATTAGCATATTTCCACATCAAAAAGAGACCAAGCGGGAAGAAGAGTACTAAAGAGACTATAATAACGGGCTTTTTCTGGTACCAACCTTGAGGCGTTTCCATGAACCTAGTGTAGCACAAATGAGACTTATCGTCTCTGGATATATAGTATTCCCTCGTCTAATTTGGGTTGATGGAGGATATTCGTGAGAAGTTTGGCGTCCACATGAGAAAAATTAGGCAGTCACAAGGTTTAACCCAGGAAAAATTAGCAGAAAGAGCGGGTATGCATTTTACCTACATTGGACAAATTGAAAGAGGTCTGAGAAACCCCTCTTTAGTAAATCTGCAGAAGCTGGCCAGAGCACTTAAGGTTAAGGCGGGAGAACTTTTGCCCTTCTAAACCAGGATATTCTCTCATCCTTTAGCGGTTGAGAATGTATAATCTGTTTGTATGGACGAAAAAGCAAGGGAAGAAATCAGGTTCCTCATGGAGGAATTAAAAGGCTATCTCACTCAAGCACCGAACCCCTCCTTGGTTCCAGTTATTAACGAAAGACCCGTCTGGGAAAACTACAACCGCGTTATAGAAGAATTAAACACTCTTACGGGCCGGGATTACAGTAAATTCAAGGTTATCGCCGAGCAGGGTACCTTCAAAGTTGAATTTGTAGGGGTTGTAACATACAGGTCAAATCTTTCTGGTTTAATAAACAGGTTACGTGCAGAGTATCTTCCTGACGAACCCGAGGTCTCATCTCAAAACCCAACAACAGTTATAAATCAGACAATAACTCAACAGCAATCGGTTCAACACTTAGCCCTCGAGCTTCAGAGTGTAGTTGACAAAAAGTTACTTGGCTCTGCTGATTTAGAACCCAAAGAAAGGACGTTTCTTGAGAAAGTCAAATCATCTCTTGGTAACGTGACCAGCTTCGTGGAGGCAATAAATACCATACTTAAATTAGCTAAGGATTTGGGTATAGACCCTAGTTCGTTAATAAAAATGTTTAGTTAGTTGCTTATGGACAATTTCAATCAAAGTATAATTATTCAAGCCTTCGCTTCTTTTTCTGGAGCATTCTTTGCTTATGTTTTTCTACGTCTGGCCGAATTCTTCTCGGCCGTTCGTAAAAGAGAGCTGCAGCATTACAACTCACTTGTTGCGTTAGATAGTGAGCTGAACGAAGTGGAGGGCGTACTCTACGATAACCTTTATCTTATCCCCGAATTTGTTCGAGTAATAACTTCTGGAAATATCTACTTCAACAACCTGCACGAAATGCCTATAAATAAATCTCACTACGAAAATCTCTCTGATTTGGACCTACTGAACAGATTATTTAGCTACAATTACGACCTCAGGAAACTAAATGACGATATAAGAACAACAAGTTCTGGATACAGGGATATTAAAGACGCGCTTATTCAGAAGCACATCAGTCCAGAAAATTATAAATTAAACACGTACGAACTAGCTAAGAATTTAATTTTGCTCAAAGCGTTTTTGGAAGGTCAGGAGGAAAAGACGTTAAATCTATTAGCTAGGGTTAGAATACATCTTAGAAAAAACCTACCTTTTAGCACGAGGTTGCAGAGACTTTTTGTTCCTGTATCTGACCAAGGTTTTAATGACGTGGAGGTCGAAAAGGAAGTTTCAAAGTTGAGGAAAGAAATCGAAGAAACTAAGAGTAAAAGTAAGGAAGAAATAGAAGGAATACTTCGCAGAAGTGGGGCCTTATAATAGCTATGCCCGGGACACTATTGTTGGTAATCTTTTAACCGCTCAGAGGCCTTCTCGCCTAGTTTCACATAATTCGTCTCGGTGCGGCCTAGTATCTTACCCACACCTTCTCCCTTCACTCCTGCCGTTTCGGTTCGAGATACAAAGAAGGGCTGACAACTTCTATGACCCACTGCGAAACGCATAAGAAATCGTAGTTCCTGTCGAGATAGCGGTACTCCACGTCTAAATCTCTCACTAATCTGATAAACGACCCCTACTATGAGGCTATTAGCTATCTCCCCAGGCTCCCTTTGAGAAGCTACTATTTTTTCTCTAAACCAGTCATTTTTATTTTTCTTATCATAAATAGCTTTCTTGTGTTTTTCCAAACCTACCCTGCACATTGAGTAATATAGGGTATTACCTAGCTTGATGAAGGGTTCCATCTCACTAAGCCACGTTTGGTACTGCTGATTTGTATAAGCCGGTCTGCCAACAACTTCCACAAGGTAATTATAATGCGACGTTTATTTCAATTTAGGTTCTAGTCCAGTCCTGCTACTATCTTAGAACCCTTTCCAAAGCCGGTTGGTTAAACCCGAAGCAGTTGTTTAACACAGCGATATCCATCTCCGTAGCCAAGCTGGGTGTAACTATCTGGTTAATGAAGAATGTTCTCACAGCGTTCAATCGTCGGAGCCA
>CAYHYS010000010.1:0-18552 GCA_964360905.1 uncultured Candidatus Saccharibacteria bacterium
GCTTCACCATTTGAGCTAAGTTTTTGGTGATGACACCCTCACCGGGACCGATTTCCAAGTAAATATCATGGGGTTCCGGCTGTGATGTTTCAATGAGTTTATCAATGGTGTCTTTATTTCTCAGGAAGTTTTGTCCAAGCTCTTTTCTAGGTATTTTCATTTCAGTTTTTTGGCACGCCGTCGGTGAGGTATATATCCGTAAATCGTGCCGACCACCAACCCTGCGAAACGTCGGGAAAGCCGAGATCAACTTTATTGCCTTTAATAGCTCCACCAATATCTAAAGCTGAACAGAGCCCGTAGCCGGGAACGTAGAAATGGCTGCCCATGACGATAACCTTAGGGTCAACGGCGCACGTGCCAACAACCACTAGTGTTCCCGAGTAAGTTCTTCCCGTACAACCTTTACAGTTAGGATCATAAGAAGTCGCCCAAACTCGCATTTTCCTCCAATATTTAATGAGTCCTTCGTCAGCTGTTGAGAGATCCTTCCAAACGATTTTCGTGCCGCGCAGTACCTTCCTATTTTTTGGTTTCGTAATTTCTTCGGAATCGAGGACGGTGTAGATCTCCTTGCCTTGCCAATAAGTTACCCTAATAATTGAAGTTTTCTCACCGTTCACGCCCGCTTCTTGTTCTTTTTCTTCCCCGTACTCTAAATTACTGTCATCACTGTACTCTGTCTCGAAAGAGAGTGGTGATTTTTTAGTTTCAAGAACCTCTTTAAAGTAAGTCTTAGTTTTAACGTCGCGGGGTGTATTGAGGTAATCCCGTGGTGATGGGCCGATCTTAGCTTCTATTTTATCGCTTCCCGAAGAGGATAGAAAAAAAATAAATAGAGTCAAGAAGATCCAGGGTTTTAGCATTTTAGAAAAAACTTTCTTCAAAAGAAATTGATCTCTCGGGTATTTCACTGATAAAGCGTGAAACGACATTGCTGTTACGGCTACCGAAGAAAAGTCTTTGCCGGGCGTAAGTGAGGTGCAGATTTCTTTTGGCTCTGGTCATACCCACGTAACAAAGGCGCCTTTCCTCTTCAAGCTCGCTGGGATCAATAAGGGATCTCGCGTGCGGGAGAAGGCCCTCCTCGAGACCAACAAGAAAGACAGTTTTAAATTCCAACCCTTTCGCCGCGTGCAGAGTCATAAGATAAACCGCGTCTTTTTCCTGATTTTTTCCTCCGATTTTTCCCTTAGGGGTATACTCGTGCTGGATCAGCGAAACATTTTCTAAAAACTCGATAAGGCTCTCGAAGTTACTGGCCACGGACCGTAATTCCTTGACGTTTTCTATCCTTTCTTCTCCTTCTTCGGTGTCGTCCTTAAGCGTTGAGAGATACCCCGTTTTATCGAGAACTAGATCAAGAATTTCGAGTGGTTTTCCCTTGTCGATAAATTTCTGCCGTTCCTTTAAACCTTCTAAAAAATCAATGTATTGGGCCGCTCGTCTCTTACCATTCTTTTCGATTCTTTCAAGGCTGACCGAGTCAGCGCCATTGACAAAAAGCCTAAGAAGGCAGAGGACATCCTTAATTTCTTTTCTTTCGTAAAATTCCGTACCGCCGACGAGCATATAAGGTAATCCATCTTTAAGGAATTTTTCCTCAATGGCGCGGGATTGCGCGTTGGTGCGATAAAGAACGGCGAAATCATGTAAGTTAAGAGAGCCGTTACCGTTTAAGGATGTTCTGATTGAGTTGACGATATAATTAGCTTCATCAATCTCGTCGCAAGCTTCATAAAGTTTTATCTTGTCTCCCTCCTCGTTATCCGTCCAAAGATTGAGGCTGACGTGCGTCGAGTTATTTTGTATAAGAGATTTCGCCGAATCGATGATGACGCGAGTGGACCGATAATTTTGAGAAAGTTGATAAACCCGGGCGTCAGGAAAGTCGCGTTCAAAGCCTAGAATATTGCGGAAATCCGCTCCCCGGAAGGAGTAGATAGCTTGGGAAACGTCGCCGACGGCGTAGATATTTCTTTTCTTTTGTGAGATAAGTTTGGCGAATGAGTACTGCACCTTATTGGTGTCTTGATACTCGTCAATAAGAATGTGATCAAATTGATTTTGAATGAGCTCACACAGGTCTTTATTTCTTTTAAGAAGCTTGACCGTCTCAACCAGGAGATCATCAAAATCGAAAGCATTATTTTCTTCCAAGGCTTTTTGATAAATCGGGTAGATTTTCGCCGCGTTCTCTTTAAGAGGCCCGACGGCGTATCTTATGAATTCCGTTTCATCGATAAGTTCATTTTTTGCCGAAGAGATAACTGAAAGGATGGCAGCGGGAGTGCTTTTCCCGACCATGATATTTTTTTCTTTGATAATCCGTCTGATTAAACTTCTCGCGTCATTTTGATCGTAGATAAGAAAATTTCTGTTGATTCCGTAAGCCGGTCCGTGTATCCTAAGGAGTCGTGAACAAAGAGAGTGGAAAGTTCCGGCCCATGGAATAACTACATCCTCGTTGAAGATCTTTCGGATACGTTCTTTCATCTCGTTCGCCGCCTTATTGGTGAAAGTGCAAAGAAAAATACCGGTCGGCCTAGTGAGGTTTTCTTTAATAAGATAGGCCGCGTGATAGGTCAGCACCCGTGTTTTTCCCGACCCTGGTCCGGCGACGACTAAGGCCGGCCCTCCGGTGTGCGTCACCGCCGTTTTTTGGGCGTCGTTAAGATCCGAAAAAAGGTCATTTTTCACTACGAAATGATAGCACAAAGATGCTTAGCATCGTGTGTTATACTGTTATTAGGAGGCAATATGGTTACTGTTAAAGACTTCTGGGCCAGTTGGTGTGGCCCTTGTAAAATGATGAATCCGATCGTTACGGAACTTGAAAAAGAGTTCGAAGGTAAAGTAACTTTCGAGAAAATCAACGTCGACGAAAATGGCGCTGAAGCCGGGAAGTACGGCGTGATGAGTATTCCTACTTACGTCGTTGAAAAGAATGGGAAAGAAGTTGACCGACTCATTGGCGGCCGGAGTAAGGAAGCGTTTAAGCGCTGGATTGAATCTCACATTTAACCCCCAATCTAAATACATTAAAGTATAGGAGAAATTTTCTATTGACAATAAATAGATGGTGAGATATGATTATTTTTGTACCGAAAATAAACCGAATATATATGATGGGGTAATAATGGCATTTGTACCAATAAGCCAGATTATTGAGGGCAGAAAAAGACGAATGATTAACCGAAAGGAGAAGATTAGCTCTTCTAATTTTTCTCCACTGGTTATTAATCCGCTTCCCAACGAGGAATCTGAGAGAATCCGTTTGGTCATTAACTCAGATTCAATATCGTTAGAAGAGCCGTGGTACTCATGAGAACTAGTAATGACAGTAGGATGTGACTATAATCGAATTGTGGTGATAAATCCAATAAAAAGCCTTCTTGTGAGTTTAAACCTCATTAGAAGGTTTCTCGATAGCGACGATGTAAAGGTGGTTGTTGACAGTGAAGTGAAAAGAAATCTCCGAAACAACTTCCGTAAATTCTGGTATTTTGTCACTTCCAGTCTATTAGGGGAAAAACAGGAAGAGACGTTTTTTACTGACTTATTGAAAGATCTACATTATCTCGAATTTTCTGCCGATAGGATGCCTTTTTTCAACCATATAATCATCGACTTTGGAAGTATTCTCTTGACCCCTTCAGGAATTCCTACGGTGGGCAATCCCAAGTGGACGGAAAATTTTTATGATGATAATCAGGAAATAATTTTAGCCAGGTTAATATTTGGTGAGTCAAGGAATCGTCCTCAGGAAGAGAAAATTGCCGTTGCCTGGGTAGTCAAAAACCTTTTACTCACAAGAATAAACGACTTCGGTTTTAGTTATCACGAGATCATTCTAAAGAACGATGGCGTTATCTATCAGTTCTCCCCAATAAATCCCCAAGAAACCGATAATTTTCCGCTTCTTATTGACCCTCTCAAAGATAGAAATGATGTAAACATGGTGGCTTGGGAAGATTCTTATGAAATAGCTAGAGACGTTATTTTGGAGGATATTAAGGATCCAACCGGTGGGGCGGTTTTCTTTCACTCCAAGGATCTCCCCAAGGACGAATTTATTAGACAGGTACCACGGGCCATGTACATAAAAGAGATAGGGCTGTTTAATTTTTATGGGTTGCGGAAATGATGAGGATGAGGAAACCTATCATTTTAGGACTGGCGGTGGTTTTTTTTGCAGTCCTGTTCTTTTCGGTCAGAATTTTCTATCAAAAGAAGGATGACCGGGTAGTCGAGCCGGTTGGAACAGAAAATTTTAACGGAAGTCCAGGGGATGCGGCCGCCGCGAGGCTGAAAATTTATGGAAGGGAAAACGAAGAACTGAAAGAAAGAAGCCTTTTATTTTCCCCCGATGGTAAGAAATCCGCTTACTTTCAACATAAATTTATTACTGAAATTTCGGAGATCGGGGATAATGATTATGTCTCGTTAGCGGTTGAAGAAAAAGAAAAAAGGCAAGTAGTGTTCACTGGTAATTTTCGTCTTTCCTATTTTGAATGGCTTAACGATGGGGAAATAGCGGTTTATCAAGGTTGTGGTACGGAATGTATGGTTGCTTACCACATAGACCTTATCAAGAAGCAGACACGCCGCTTATCTTTGGGTGTGGGATACACGTGGTCTCCGGATCTAAAATATGTCCTAGCATACCACCTCGCTTTACAGCAAGGTATCAGCGTTGGGGATAAGTTTGGTAAACATCTATTTACCATAAGAAGGGATTCACCGAATTCGAGAGAGTTTCTCCCCGCCAAGGCTTCTTGGTCACCGGACTCTTCCAAACTTGCCCTGATTATTCACAAAGAGAGGAGTTCCGGTTTAGAACTTATTGTTTTTGATGTCGCTAATAAATTTAGGACAACCTTTCGTAGTGACTTGGCTGAGCGTGAGTTTTCAAAGTTAAGCTGGCGGGGACTAAGGGATCTGACTTATGATAGTGGTGGTGAGAGGCACCTAATTACTTTATAAGAGATTATGCCTCTAAGTAAGTTGTCAGAAAAGCATTTTAATTCCAAGATTTCTGAGCCGACTAAATTTGATTTTGAGATCAAAAAAGAGGGATTTTATATTATCAAAATCGTCGCAAGGGCTGGAGCTTGGTGGCAGCAACTACCTTTTGTTTCGGGAAAATATTGGTTGGATGAGGAGTTGAAGGCCTCTTTGGACGAAAAGCCGATCGAGCCTTACTTTAATGGCAATAGTCTCTACGGAACCCGGCAGTTTATTATTTTGTTTGAAAGACTTTCGCTGGGGAATCATACACTGAAATTTGAAGCCAAAGGAAAACCAATTCTGGAGACGGTCGAAGTTGGCGTGCTTGATGACGATGGTAGGCCGTTTGATCTTATCTCTCTGATCGAAAGTAAACCTGAAGATACTCTCCTTTCCAGCTTTGTCAGTCGTAGGAAAAATTGGGTCACTATCGTTTCTTTGAGTCAGCCATTTCTATATTTGTTAATCAACGCCCGAGCTAAGGACGGCAAACAGTTGCTGTTTTGGCAGACAGATGACGAGGATTTGCAGCTAAAATTGGGAGGTGAGGTTCAGAAAAATAATGAGCCGAAGGCGCACCCTTTTTGGTACTGGTGCGGCCGAGCATCAAAAAGTACGGGAAAAATATTCGAAGGCTCGTTTACGGATCAGGATTCAGTTCGTCAGATCGATATTATCGCCGATCGTAGCCCAGAGGTAGCTCAGGTGCTTATTTCTTTCAGGAGAGTTCCCACAGTGAATGGTCCGCTCTGGACGGGTAGTTTTGATGGCGATACCGACGTAATGCTTTTAGCTAGGGTTATTCTCGGCGAAGCAGAAGGTGTCTCGGAGATAGCAAAAACTTGGGTTGGTTGGACAGTTAAAAACAGAGTTTTGGCACAGCGGGAAGGGGAATGGGGTCTGACAATTCATGAGGTTATACTAAGGGAAAATCAATACGAAGCCTTCGTAAAAAAGGAAAGGTTGGTGAAGATGAAGGATCCTTTAAATACCACCGATGAAAAAGTCAGACAAGCCTGGTTTACTTCCTATAAGGTCGCTGTCGGTATCTTAGATGATAGTATTCCCGATCCGACCCAAGGAGCCACTAATTTTTACTCAACGCCGATTGACCAGATTCCCTATTGGGCGACAAAAGAGCGGGAAAAGGGAACGATTGGTAATTTGCACTTTTATAAACTGTGAAGAATACACTTACTAGGGTAAAATCATTTTTCGGGTTGCGTCTGTTTATTGTTTTGTTTCTTCTAGTTCTGTCCTGGTTAACCGGTTATCAGATTGGCTTCCGCGAAAAATTAGAAAACGCCCCACCCGTCGTTAAAGAGAATGACCAATTATTAGGTCTATCTGTAAAAGCACCCGAAAAGCCTAGTCATAAGTTGAAGGAGATTGGGTACGAGGAAATTTCCCCAGATAATTTACAAAAGGCAATTGAATATAAAATGTCTTTTGATCCACAGCTCTATGATGATTACTACAACGACTTCTTTCTTAATCAGAAGATAATTTCTGTAAAAAATATAAGAACAGACAAGGAGGATTATGTTTTTACTGGAGAAGACAGGACGGGAGATCCCCACTGGCTCGGGAACGATAAAATTTTCTTTACCTCTTACTGTGGCACCGCTTGTCAGGGTTTATATTTAGTTGACGTGGGAAATAAGGAATCTGAACTGGCTGTTATCTCTTATATTTTTGATGGCGAGGGTCCTTGGAGGACGCATTTTAAAGACTGGTTTGGTGAGGCGTTTATTTTTGAAGGGTTGATTGACAAAATAACGTCTTCGACTGTGGGAGGCAAGTCTTATCTAATATTTAAAATGAAAGATGTTAATAAAAAACCATTGGCTGAGGAACATTTTCTTTTTACGGGTAAGTCTCTAAAAAAGTTATAATAGATATTAATTAATATGATTGCCCGCATTGCTATTAACGGTTTCGGACGAATTGGGCGTAACGCCCTGAGGATTGCTTTGGAAAAATCCGAAGTGGAAGTGGTCGCTATTAACGATCTCGCGGGCGCCCGTGTGTTGGCCCATCTTTTAAAGTACGATTCGGTTTATGGCACTTACCCCAAAGAAATTCAAGTTGAAGAGGATGGAAAAATTGTTGAAACCGAAGGTTTAACGACTCAATCCGACCACTTTACTAAAACCGGGTACAGCGAGAGTTATTTGGTCGTCGACGGTAAGAGAATTAAAGTTCTCGCTGAAAAGGACCCGAGTAAGTTGCCTTGGAAAGAACTTAATGTTGATGTTGTATTAGAGTGTACCGGACGGCTTACCGAAGGCGAGGCTGCCTCCGTTCATTTAAAATCAGGAGCTCGTAAAGTCATCGTTTCCGCCCCAACTAAAGGAGAAGGAGTTAAGACATTCCTGCTCGGTGTTAATAGCGATCAGTACGACGGAGAGAGCGTTATTTCCAATGCCTCCTGTACGACGAATTGCATTTCACCGGTAGCTTCGATTATTTCGGCGAAGTTTGGTATTCTAAAAGCGGCCATGACGACGATCCACGCTTACACAGCCGAGCAAAATTTAATTGATGGTCTCCCTCCGGCTCTTCATGAGGACTTACGTCGGGGCCGCGCCGCCGCTTTTAATATTGTTCCCACCACGACGGGGGCGGCTATTTCGACGGCAGAGGTTCTTCCGCAACTTAAGGGTCTCTTTGATGGTTTAGCGATACGTGTTCCGGTTATCGTCGGGTCTCTTTGTGACTTTACTTTTCTGACGAAGAGGAAAGTTACTGTCGATGAGGTTAATCAAGCTTTTATCAAAGCCAAAGATAATCCTTTTTATAAAGGGGTCATTGACACTTCTCTTGAGCCTCTGGTTTCCAGTGATATCATCGGTTCCGTCTATTCGGCGGTTGTGGACTTAACTTTGACCAAGGTCATTGATGGAGACTTAGTTAAAGTGGTTGCTTGGTATGATAACGAATGGGGTTATTCAAACCGTGTAGTTGAAATGGCTACCCTTGCCGCGCTTGGAAAGCGTGGGATGATACCACCCTCAAACTGAAGTTATGGCAAAACTTGTAGCTCCACACATGGAACGCTGTATTGGCTGTCTTCTCTGTGTTCTCTCCTCATCGAGAGCACGTGGTAGTATTTCTCTTGAAGACTCCGCTATCAGAATTTCTTTTGATGGTACTTCATTTTCCGCTCAGGTCGACGCCGGCCTACCCGTATCCGAAGAAATCGTGAAAATCTGCCCCAGGAATTGCCTAGCCTTGACGGAGGAAACATGAGCCGGAATAGAACGATTCTGTATCTTGATCTGAAAAAACGTACTTCGGAAGTTAAGGTTCACGCGGATACATACGAATACATCGGCGGTTTAGGTTTATCTCTAAAGTTGCTTTCCCAACTGAAAGAGGAGAACCCGGTCATATTTTCAATCGGCCCTTTCAACAATTCCTTCCCTTTCGCTTCAAAAGTCTGTTCCATTTTTTATGACGCGCAAGGTAATTTAGTCGAAAGCTACGCCGGCGGGCGGCTGGGCTTAGTTCTGTCTCTAACTTCTTTTGAGGCGGTGGTTATTACCGGTAGAAGCGCCAATCCTGTCTTTATCAATGTTTCCTCAGGTAATATTGAATTTATCGAGAGTAAAAGTGGTGAGCTTGCTTCGATAGGACTTTCGAATCGGAGCAGTTTTATTAATTTTAATGGGGATCAGGCCTTAATTGACCGTTATTTCCGTCTTGACCCACGTTTAGGGGAGAGGCTCCATGGTCAAAATGTTGAATGTTTGGCCGTCAGCGCCGATCACTCATTAAAAATAGAAAAGAGGGACGAGTACAGCAAACTCTACCAGGAAATTCTCACAAGAGGTCGGGAGCTTTCCGTGCCGTACGATAATTTTTTCTCCTGCGCTGGTTGCCCGGCCGGGTGCTCTCTTTCCTCTCAACCTGAATATAATCCTTCCCTGACGTTGTCTTATTGCCTGGTGGCTTGCGGTTTTGCCGAGAGTATTTTTAATAATGTTTCCACTGTTTTTTCGTGTTTCCAATCTTTAGGTTTCGATTACCCACACGAAGTACTTGAGGAAATCAGTGATAAGATAAATAGAATGAGAAGTGATTATGCTCACCTCTAATAATTTTATTGTCGCCAACTGGAAAGAAAATAAGACCTATGAAGAAGGCTTCTCCTTTTTTTGTGAGTTTCTCAAGTTATTAACTGATACTCCTTTTACAGATCGGGAAGTTGTTTTTTGCCCACCTTATACTTTTCTCGCTCCGTTCAAGAAGGAGTTAAATCTCTATAAAGGAGATATTCCCGTAAGATTAGGGTCCCAAGATGTTTCTCATTTTGAGCAAGGTTCCTATACCGGTGAGGTCTCGGCGCGGTTACTTAAAGGCTTCGTGGATTTCGCCATCGTCGGACATTCCGAAAGAAGAAAATATTTTAGTGAAACTGACGAGGAGGTTAACGCGAAGATACGTTATTGTCAGGCGGTCGGAATTGCCCCGATTATTTGTGTCAGTAGTGAGAAAGAAGTAATGGCTTTAACCATCGATGTATCCAAGCGCTATCTGTTAGCGTTTGAGCCTTCTGATTCCATTGGTTCAGGTCATCCTGAATCTGTGAAAGTGGTGAAAGATTTCCGCAACAGCGTGGATTCTGCGTTAGTCAATTGCGCGGGATTTCTTTACGGAGGTAGTGTTGATGAGCACAACGTAAAATCGTTTTTAGATCTTTCCTTTGTTGACGGAGTTCTTATCGGAACAAGTTCCTTAAAACTTGAGAGTTTATATAAAATTGTTGTTGCTTTATGAGGTACAGTGAAGTTAGGAAACATAACTTGCTAAAATCTTCCCACGGCAGACGGATTATTTATGTAGCAATTTTATTAGTAACCATTTTCTTTCTCTCCTTTCTGGTTATAAATCCCGTCGCCGTTTTGAAAGGTTTTCTAAATCCTATCGCCGTCTTTTCCAAAATTACCGGGACCGGAAAACTCGCGAACAGTGATAATCGCACCAATATTCTTGTTCTGGGACTCGATAAACGCTCTCAAGGGGAGAGTGGCCTTTCCGATACGATAATCGTGGTTTCACTTTCCGATAAAAAGGCTGACGCCAACCTCTTTTCTGTTCCGCGCGATGTTTGGATTAAAAATTATCGCAGCAAGGTCAACGGCCTTTACGCGATTGGTGGAATTGATTTAGCCCGAAAAACTATTTCTGACATGCTCGACTTACCCATTCATTATTATGTTGTGATCGATTTTGCGGGATTTGAGAAGGCAATAGACGCGCTTGGTGGCGTTGCGATAAACGTCGAGCGTGAGTTTGAAGACCCCCGTTATCCTATCCCCGGACGTGAGAACGACGATTGCGGTGGCAGCGATCCGGAGTTTAAATGCCGTTTTGAAGATCTCAGTTTTAAAAAAGGTTTACAGAAAATGGATGGGCAGCAAGCCCTAAAATTTTCCCGTTCCCGATCATCTCCTGGCCCGGAAGGCTCGGACTTTGCCAGGGCTTCGCGGCAACAGAAAGTGATAGCTGCCTTTAAAAATAAAGGGTTGTCTCTCTCGACGTTGATTAACCCCACAACTATCTCAAAGCTTTATGAACAGTATAGACTCTCGGTGGAGACCAACATCAGTCTAATTGAGGCGGAGAGATTTTATGATCTATCAGAAAAGATTAAGGATGAAAATATAAAATCGTATGTCATTAACAAAAATAGTACTGGGGAGGAAATACTTTTGGCGCCTTCCGATTTATCCCCATTCGAAGGAGCGTGGGTTTTACTGCCGAGGACAACGGATTTCTCCGAAGTACGCGCTCTCGTTCAAAAAGCCCTTTATGGCGGGAGATAATTTCTATGGTTTATGTATTTCACGGTGAAGACACTGTTGCTAGTCGCAAAGCACTGATTGATTTGCGCCGTATTTATGATCCGGACGCTATTTTTGAATTTAGTGATCAGTCTCTACCGGATTTTGTCCGGGTTGCCGACGGTTTAGGATTCTTTTCCCCGAAAAAGCTCGTCGTCGTTGAAATTTTAAAACAAACATCTTTAAAAGAAGTCGATTATCTTCCTTACCTGGAGAAAAAACCGGAAACGACCGAAGTTGTTTTTTGGATAGGGGAGGAGCTATCCGCCGCTTCACCTCTCTCTAAGATGGTTCTAAAAAACGATTGGAAGATCAGGAACTTCAGCAGTTTCAACCGAAATCACGTCTTTAAATTTATTGATTGTTTATTCCTTCGCGACGGAAAGGGAGCGCTCAAGTTCTTGCCATTGCTCATTAACGGCGGCGAGAATTTGTTTGGTATTATATCCTTAATTGCCAGCCGCGCGAGGCAGCTCCTTTGGCTGAAAACTGGTGCTTTATCAGGCCACGGAATAAAACCCTTCGTACGTTCTAAGCTGACCGTTCAGTTGGGTTCCTTTTCAGAAAAGGATCTAATCAAAGTTCTTTGCGAATGCAGCCGCGTTGATCTCACAACGAAGATAGGCAGTCTTGATTCTTCCTTAGGTATTGTCGAGATAGTCAGAAATGTATGCTGAAAAGAAAAGAGCTAATACCGATATTATTGATTTTTTCCGGGGTGGCTATTATTTCCTGGTTACTCTTCCTACCGATCTTGGAAGCTAAGGCGTCACTGACGGAGACGTCCGCGGCCACTTTTGTTTCACCATCGATATTAAGTTTTAGCAAGGCCTTAAAAGAGAACTTTAACCTTCCCTCTCTGCCTTTTTCCTCTCTCTTGTCCGCCGGAAAAGATATCTCCGATTTTTATTTAACGATCGATAGAATCGGGATAAAAAAAGCTCGGATCATCGCTAATGTTGATACCAGTAAATCCAGCGTCTATCTTACCGACCTGCTTGCGGGAATTGGGCACTTACAAGGATCTTCCTTTCCGGGTGAGGGTGGTAACGTTTTTCTTTTCGGTCACTCTTCTCTGCCTTTTCTCTTCAACAATAGCGACTACTCAACCATTTTTTCTAATCTCAATAAGCTGAAAACGGGGGATAAAATACTGGTTGAGCTTGCCGGTCGTAAATATTATTACAGGGTGAGTGAGGTAAAAACCTTCAAAGCTGATACCAAAACCAGCGTCTTTGAAAGCTCGTACGAAAAACTGACAATACTAACTTGTTTTCCTCCCGGTCTACTTACCGAAAGGCTGGTCGTAACGGCGTTACCGCTTCTTTAAAAGCTTGACCGCGGAAAGGTCAATGTTCGGGTTTATATCTTCGATGATTTCGCGGGAAACTATCGGCAGGAATGTCTCATTATAAGAGTGGTAAAGATCCAAACAAATCCAAACAAAAAGGGTAAAGAGGATTGAGATCAATAGGGTCAAAGTACTGTTCTTCATACTTTAAATGTAAATTTTTTTCAGAAAGTAAGTTTCTATATCAAGAGAAACTTTGAGAAATTTTTTGTCTCCTTTTTGAGGTATTTCAATAGATATTTTAGCAATATCCAGCTGCCGGGGGTTTTTTTCCAGTTCTTCGAGTGTCGTTAGTATGTTTTCATAACTTCCGGAGGCCTGTACCGTAAATGGTAGGATAAAAACGTTCGGGTTTTTTGAGGGTTTCGGCCCGTCGAAATTTATTTCTTCCAAGGTGACATTATTACTGCCGAAGATAAGATTCAAGTTTGTGAGGAGGGTTGGTAGGTCTTTATTTTCCGGCAAGGATTTATCAACGAGACTAAGATCCGTTCTGATTTTATTAATATTCTCGATAGCCTTGTTTAAATTTGAAATCTTTTGCGTTAGCCTAACGTTTACACTTCGGCCGTCGTCAAGTTCTTGTTTAAACTTTATGACTTCAAAAATAACCGGTCGTATGCCTAAAAATAGTAAAATTATCAGAAAGGCGCCGGCGGTAAAAATAATTGTCTGACCTTGTTTTTCCGGTTCAGATAAGAACGGCTGGAGGTCACGTCTAAGTGTATTTAGTGGCGTTTTCATCTATTTAAATATTCCTCTTTCGACGCGGGCTTCAAAATTGAACGTGTAAAATCCATCCGTGTTATCGAAGCTGCTACCGGTTAAAGTCAGATCGTAAAATTTGGCGGAATGGCTGACGTTATCAACCATTTTCGCGAAAGAAGTACCGGAGCCGGTTTTGGCGACTATTTGAAGGAGATCTTGCTTGAGGGCAATATTAACGAGGGTTACGTCTTCGGGGATTAAAGTGGGGGTGTAATTTATGGCTTTGAGAAATGATAAGCGGTCGCTTCTAAACTCCCTAATTGTTGATAATTTGTTTTGAACAGTTCTTATTATTTTCTCTACTTCGACTGTTTGACTTAAGGCACTTCTTTTTTGCTCTATGGAAGTTTTTATAACGAGTAAGTCCTTGTCGAATTTAGCCCTGAAAAATAATAGGAAGATAAAAATTAGCTCAAGAAAAACGACGACACCGAGCGCCAGCGGTGCTATCTTATCGGTGATTTTAACGACAGACTCTACCCCTCCTGGAGTTTGAGGCAGTAAGTTGATTGATTCCTTCATCTAAGTTTCAAGCGTTCTTGCCTTTTTTCGCGAGTTTCGATTTAAGATCAGCGGCCCTATTTTTATGTATGATTTTCTCTTTAGCGGCCTTATCGATAAGTTTTTGTGTCTTACTCACGGACGTCCCGGGCTTACTCATCGCCTTTTTGATCTTTTCCAAAATGTTACGGTTCTTTTTTCTTCTCTTTAAAGATTTCCTAATATTTTTTTTACTTGAGGGTAAATTAGCCATTACGACACCTCCTTTTTTAGAAAAAATGTTCCAACGCCTAGACAGCTTAATTATAGTAGTAAAGCGATTTTCTGTCTATTTTCAGCATGTTATACTCTTTTCGTGGTCAGCCAACTTCTTAACAGATCGGAAAAATCGGTCAGTTCCGCCGCCGCTATCTTAATGTTCTCGCTTTTATTGACCAACATCCTCGGCCTTCTAAAGCTGCGCCTCCTTTCGAATTTTTTCGGATCCTCATCCCAACTCGGTGTATTTTTAGCAGCCGATCGACTACCTTCATTCATCTTTAATCTATTTGTCATCGGTGCTCTCTCTTCCTCTTTTATTCCCATCTTCGCCGCTCATCTATCAAAAGAGGGAAAAGCCGAGGCTTTTAAGTTCTCTTCAACAATTATCAATGTAACTTTTGTCATTTTCGGTTTTTTTTCCGTTATTCTCTTTATTTTTTCTCCTCAACTCTCTTATCTTTTATCTCTGGGGAGCCTAGATACCGCTAACCTCAGCCTGATGTCAGATTTGACAAGAATTCTTATCTTCTCACAGCTTCTTTTAAGTCTTAGTATCTTCGTCACGAGTATTCTCCAAGCCCTCGATCACTTTTTGGTTCCGTCTCTATCACCAATTTTCTACAATATAGGTTCAATCGCCGGTATTGTTTTTCTCTCGCCAATCCTGGGAATTTACGCTCCGGCTTGGGGCGCGGTGGTCGGTTCGGCTCTCCACTTACTGATCCAAATCCCGTTTCTTAAAAGTTTGGGCTATAAGTACGCGGCAAATTTCAACTTCCGTGATAAATCGGTGATTGAAGTCAGTCGTCTCGTCATTCCGCGGACTTTCGGGTTAGCGGTTGACCAGATAAATCTTCTCGTCGATACGGCCTTAAGTCTTAGTCTTTCCGCCACTTCCGTCGTTGTTTTGAGCTTCGCTCAGCGTCTGCAATACATCCCCGTCATTCTTTTCGGCTCAACTATTTCCCAAGCGGTACTGCCAACATTATCCCGCCTTTCCTCCGACGGAGAACGCTCCAGAGATGATTTTAAGAATGTACTGACGAAGGCTCTCCACCAGATGCTTTATTTGATTTTACCCGTTAGCATTATCCTTCTTGTTCTTCGGCTTCCCCTCGTGCGTTTAATCTTCGGTACGAAACGGTTCGATTGGTACGCGACTAATATGACGGGATATACTTTGGCTTTCTATAGCCTCGGTATTTTTTCCCAAAGCGTTTCGACTCTTTTGGCCAGGGCTTTTTACGCCTTTAAGGATACGAGAACACCCTTTAAAACCGGTGCCTTATCGGTTATTATCAACATTATTTTAAGTATTCTCTTTGTTAAGATCCTCGGATTTAACGTTTGGTCTCTGGCTCTTTCATCCTCTGTTTCTTCGTTCTTTAACGCTCTTCTTCTTTTTGTGTTTTTACAAAAGAGAGTTGGGGGCTTTAATCTCTATCACTTACTTGATCCGATTATCAAAATGGCTTTCTCGGGGTTGGTGATGGGAGTTTTTATCTACTTGCCTTTGAAACTGCTGGACCGTGGTGGGTGGGGAGGCCTATTTCCTTATAGTCTCGGCACTTTGCTTTTAGATACGCGTTACACCGTCAATCTCCTTATTCTGACGGTTCTTTCGACCATCCTCGGGCTGATATTTTATTTGCTTTTAACTTCACTTCTTAAAGTTTCCGAAGGGAGAAGGATCATCTTTATGATTTTGAAGATTCGGAATTTTGGAAGGAACTTCTTCCCATCAATATTCCAAGAATAATTAGGAATAAGGAAAGGAGAGCGATTCCCGCCGTCGGGGAAATGTTCCCGGTTTGTGGTACAGGGATTCCGGAAGGAGTGGCGGTTGGTTGGTTCGCCAGGGTGCCGAGGATGTAAGCGCCGGATGTTGAAGACGTCAGTGAGAGAACGTCAGTGTTGTCCGCTGTCTTAAGCATTTGGGAAGTTGACGTGAATTTAACGGCGGCGGTGCCATTAGCTTTAGCTTTAAATTTTATTGTGGCCAGAAGCTTTCCCGACCCGCTTATTCCGGAGGCGCCGACGTCGCCGGAAAGGCTCACGGTCCCATTCGTATTGCTGTAAAGTCTTTCAGCCCAGGTAACGACGGAGCTGCCGACGGTGAGAATATCATCGACAGAAAGGAGATTGGCGGGAAAGGTCAGGTAAGCCTTGACCGTTTTTACGCTGTCCGCTCCCGTATCAAATTTCACGTCGACGTTAAAAGTGGAATTTAAGGTTTGAGTTCCGGAGGCTGGAGAAAGGGAAAAAGTACCCGCGGCCGCGGCCATCGTTGCTTTTTGGGAAAAGAAAAATATTGTCAAAAGAAGTATCGGCAGGAGCTTTCTCACAGTTTTATCATATTCTAAAGGTAAGAAGACGTCAAAAGAACCTACCTCCTCGCGGTATAATAAGATAGGAAAAGTATGGAAACACAAGAATTTATTAGAAATTTCGCTATTATTGCTCACGTTGATCACGGCAAGTCGACCTTAGCGGATCGGTTGTTGGAGCTGACCGGTACCGTCGCCTCTCGGGAAATGAGAGCGCAATTCCTCGACAATCTGGACTTAGAACGGGAGCGGGGCATCACCATAAAACTTAAAGCGGTGCGGATGGGTTACGATTTTAAGGATCGCCACTATCAGCTCAACATGATTGATACGCCGGGGCACGTTGATTTCGGCTACGAAGTCAGCCGATCAATCGTCGCTTGTGAAGGTGTTATTTTAGTCGTTGACGCCACTCAAGGTGTCCAAGCTCAAACGGTTTCCAACATCTATAAAGCCTTAGAAAACGGACTGACCGTCATTCCCTTTATTAATAAGATTGATCTGCCGATCGCTCAAGCTCAACAGACAGCCGATGAGCTAATCGACACCTTCGGGTTTGCCCGGGAAGACATGATTTTTGGCTCGGCTAAGACCGGCACCGGTGTACCGGAACTTCTCGCCGCGCTGATTGGAAAAATTCCTTCTCCGCGTGGGGAATGTGAAGGTAAGATTCGAGCTTTGATTTTCGATTCCGCTTTTGATGAATATAAAGGAGTTATCGCTTACGTGCGGGTCGTCGATGGGAAGATCAGCCTCAAGGATTTTTCCGGAAATAGCCGTAAGTTAAAATTTCTAGCTACTCTCTCCACCTTCAGTCCGATTGAGCTCGGTGTCTTTAAGCCGCAAATGGAGTCTGGCGGAGATCTCTCAGCCGGGGAAGTTGGCTACGTGGCGACAGGTTTAAAAGAGATTCGACAAGTTAGAGTGGGCGATACTTTGACTGAAGCGGAAGGAGACACCCCGCCCCTACCTGGTTATAAGGAACCAAAGCCGATGGTCTTTCTCGGCCTTTATCCCACCGAAGGGACAAATTTTATGAAATTGCGTTTCGGTATCGAGAAGTTACGACTGACCGACGGCAGTTTAAGTTGTTCGCCTGAAGGTGGTGGCGCTCTCGGTATGGGCTTCCGTTGCGGTTTTCTCGGCCTTTTACACGCTGATGTTGTTCAGGAGCGTCTGGAACGCGATTACGGATTAAATCTTATTACGACGACGCCCTCGGTTTCCTACGAAGTGCGGTTGAGTAACGGATCAGTTTTAAACCTTAAACGGGCCTCGGATTTGCCGGATATGTCCACGGTCAAAGAAATACTTGAGCCGTACGTTAATCTTTATATTTTCACGCCCGAGGAATTTTCCGGTTCAATTATGAAGTTTTCGCAATCTTACCGCGCCAAGTTTATAAACATGGAGTACCTCGGTCGGCTCGTCAAGCTGACTTTCGAAGCACCCCTTGCCGAACTAATTTCCGATTTTTACGACCGGTTAAAATCCATTTCGTCGGGGTTTGCCTCTCTTGATTATGAACTCATCGGCTTTCGTGGCGGTGATCTTTGCCGCCTCGATATCATTATCGCCGACGAAATCGTGCCACCGCTTGCCCAGATCGTTCCTAGAAGTGAAGCTTACGAAATCGGCAGCCAAATGCTTTTAAAACTTAAGGAGACGATCGACCGGCACCAATTCGTCGTTGTTCTTCAAGCCAGTATTGGGGGCAGAATAATTGCCAGGCAGGAAATTTCTTCAATGCGCAAGAACGTTTTGGCCAAAATGTCCGGCGGGCACCGGGAGCGGAAGGATAAGCTGCTGGAAAAGCAAAAGAAAGGCAAAAAAAGGCTCAGACAGTTCGGCCGCGTGGAAATTCCCCAGGAAGCCTTCCGCATTATCCTGGAGCGGGTATGAATAAAAGACAAATCTTAGTCTTTACTTTTGCAGATCTTTGATGTTTTTCGGAAAACCGGTGAGGTTTCCGGAAGAGAGCGTGTAAATTGTCCCGTTAAGGCTCGTGGCGATAAAGTAATCACCCTCTTTATTTTTCCCGCCGAGGGTCAACTCCGTTTCCTGCTTGTTGTTTGAAATTAACTTGATCGTCAGGTAAGGGTTTTTAAAATTGGCCTCTTTCGCCTCTTTTAAACCGAGTAAATTACCGGCTTTAAGAGGGGAGAATTTAGATAGGAAAGTATTAACTTTTTCCGTATCGACTTCTTTGCTGTCATTCTCATTCTTCCATCCTGTACCGTCTTTTTTGACTTTGATAAGGGCATTCTGATAACTGAGCTGTATCTCTTCTACTTCCAGTGTGTTGAGATTGACAATTGTTAAATCCCGCCACTCACTTTTTAGAAAGTCGTTGCGGATATTTTTGCCGATTAGATAAGTCTGCGCTTCTGATCCAATTCTAACGTAGTTGCTTTGGAAATCCGCCCCGTATTTACCGATCCAAATCTCGTAATCTTTCAAGGCAGCGGTAAATTTAACGTTTACA
>CAYHYS010000011.1:0-12500 GCA_964360905.1 uncultured Candidatus Saccharibacteria bacterium
TCCGCATAATCTAAAGATTTCGGACAGGTTACCTCACCGGCGATAACGACTTGGTTAACGGTGACGAGGGTTTCAACGGCCACGCGCGACTTCGGGTAAATTTTAAGCGCCTCATCGAGGATAGCGTCGGATATTTGGTCACAAATTTTATCGGGATGTCCGGCGGTAACGGATTCAGAAGCGAAGACTTTGTAGTTCATAAGTTTCCTTAACTATATTCTTAAGGCCTATCTTTTCCCGACGCATGGCCGGGGCTAGATGCGGCACCGTGTCCCCGATCTAAAATCGGGGTTCGGTTGTCGGGCGAGTAAAGCTAGTTCTTATCTCACCACTCTCGATAGTTCAAGTCTTATTTAAGGATAAATAGAATATTTTGTCAAGAAAATTAATCCTTGTTTTATAGGTTGTTTTGTCTTAGTATAAGTGCGAAGGAGGTGAATACATGGTTAATAATTTAGCCGATATAATTCTAGCAACTTTAGGATCAGCAGCCGCGGGTTTTCAATCCTACTTGCCCCGTTTTTTGGCCGGGCTTATCCTTCTTTTCGTCGGTCTTTTCGTCGCTAAAATCGCTCGCGGCTTGGTTTTGGCGTTTCTAAAGGCACTGAGAGTCGCGAAGTTTCTTGTTCAGGTTAAAGTTGTTCGTGAGGAAGGGGAAGTGCGTGTTTGGGAGGTTCTCCTCGCCGAGCTGGCCCGTTGGACGATTACAATACTTTTCCTAATTCCGGCGGCTGAGGCCTGGGGACTTTCTAAAGTTACCGATGTTTTAAACGGATTGCTTCTCTACCTTCCTAACGTTTTTGTCGCGGTTATTGTTGGTTTGGTTGGTTTTGTCATTGCCAATCTCGCTTACGATATCGTGCAACAAGTTGCTTCCGGACTCGACGAAAAAGCCGCCAAGGGACTGGGTGGGGTCGCTCACTACGCGATTCTCTTTTTCACGGGCCTGATTATACTTAACCAACTGGGAGTAGCCGCAGATCTAGTGAGGATTCTCTTTACCGGGTTCGTAGCGATGATGGCTTTGGCGGGTGGTCTAGCCTTTGGTTTAGGAGGTAAAGATCTCGCTTCCGAGATGCTTAAGGGACTTAAGGATAAATTGGTGAAGTAGGGATCTACCGAGAAGCCTACTCCAAGACTTATATTCCTATTCTTGGCTGATTGTTTTTGCCAAAGATGTTTTATGGAAAATAATTTAATCTACGAGTCTCTACATTGCCACACATCGACTTCCGACGGGTTTTTAACGCACGCGCAGGTGTTGGACGAGTGCTTTAAGAATAAGATACGCGTTGTTGCTTTTACCGATCATGATCTTTTTCCCAAGCCGGATAAAATTAAAACTCTTAAAAAATTGAATCATCCGGTAAAGTTTATAACCGGTATCGAAATATCCTGCGATTTTCTACACGAAGTTAAGGAGAGGATTTCTGTTCATGTTACCGGCTTGTTTGTTGACTTAGAAAATTCGGAACTTATTAAGTTCAGTCAACGTCAGTTAGAACTGCGTCACTGGCGGATGGGGGAATACGTTCGCCGGTTAACACAGTTAGGATTTACCATCAGCGTTGAAGACGTTCTCGATCAAGTGAAAGGAGAGGCCGTCGGACAGCCACACATCGTGGCCGCTCTTTCGGAAAGAAAGGAGAATTGGAAGATTCTCGAGGGTTATTTAAAGGAGCTTGAGGAACTTTCTAAAGATAATTCGCAACGCAAGAAACAGTTTGATGAGATTCTTTCACGGGAAGAACGTACGAAGTGGTATGTCCTCGTCATGGGGAAAGATGCTCTGCACTCGGTTCATGTTGATTACTCTCCCGATAAACCTATTCAAGTTGATGACGCGGTGCGTCTTATTAGAGGTGCTGGGGGGATTGCTCTTATTGCTCATTGGAGTTATCTTCGCGATATTGTTACCTTCGATATCTTAGAAAAACTGATGAAGGAAAAACGCATCGATGGAATGGAGACGGTCTACTCTTTCGGAGTAGAATTTAATAAAGATTTATTTGCGGGAGACATGTTAAAACTGTCGGATCTTTGTACTAAATATAACTTAGTACAAGGTGGGGGCGGGGATTTTCACCGTCGTGAAGATTTTTCGCTGATGGTAAATCCCGGTTTTTCTCATTTGGCCAATCGTACAATCGGACTCCTTGATCGTATAGTAAAGATTCATCCAAATCTTAATTTAAAATGGACGACGCTGTGAAACTTCAGTAACACGCTCGGATTTTCATTGTGCTAATATTTATTCGTGATTGCTAAAGTCAACTCCGTGGCCACGGTTGGTTTAAATCCGGTTCTAATTGAAGTTGAAGTTAGTATTGATTCCTCCGGTTTCCCCGCTTTTTCGATCGTTGGTCTTCCGGATAAAGCCGTTGAAGAGTCAAAAGAACGGGTTCGGGCGGCTATAAAAAACTCCAGCGCCAATTTTCCTAACCGTCGCATTACCGTTAATCTGGCTCCCGCTGATCTCCCGAAGGAAGGTCCCTCGTTTGATTTACCGATCGCTCTGGGAATACTTTTAGCGTCTGGACAATTGATATCTGATATTTCTTCGAGTATTTTTATTGGCGAAATTTCACTTGACGGAAAATTACGTTCGACGAAAGGAGTCCTACCGGCGGCGATTCTGGCCAAGGAAAAAGGTTATAAGAAGATGTTCGTCCCAACCGATAATTCTTCTGAAGCTTGCGTCGTCGGTAATGTTTCTGTTTATCCGGTCAGCACCTTAAAAAATCTTTTTCTTCATTTAATTGGTCAGGAAAAGATTGAAGAAGCGGAGAAAATTGATCTTAATGATCTATTGGAGGAATCTGAGGCGGAAACCGACTTTGCTGATATTAAGGGCCAGGAAAATGCGAACCGGGCTCTAGAAATTGCCGCGGCCGGGGGACACAATATCCTCATGAAAGGACCGCCCGGGTCTGGTAAAACTTTACTGGCTCGAGCTTTTCCCTCTATTCTTCCGAGACTGACCACTGATGAGGCTTTAGGAGTTACAAAAATTTATTCTATCGCCGGACTTCTCTCCGCCAGTTCACCAATTGTTAAAAGCAGACCTTTCCGTTCTCCTCATCACACCGTTTCTCGCGTTGGTCTTATCGGCGGCGGTAGTAATCCGCTTCCCGGGGAAATTTCCCTAGCTCACCGAGGTGTCCTATTTCTCGACGAGTTTAGTGAATTTCCGCGTCACGTATTAGAAAGCCTCCGTCAGCCTCTCGAGGATGGGATCGTTTCGATATCGCGTGCCTCCGGCTCGGTTTCTTATCCGTCAAAGTTCATTCTTGTGGCTTCACAAAATCCTTGTCCTTGCGGATACGCGGGCGACCGAAAACATAATTGCATTTGTTCTCCGGGGAGTATTGAACGCTATAAAAAGAGAGTTTCGGGGCCGATGCTTGATCGCATTGATATTCATGTTGAAGTTCCGTCGGTAGAGATTGAAAAGTTAAGCGCTAAAGATAGCGAGGCCGAAAAAAGTTCTTTAATTCGCAAGCGTATCCAAAAAGCAAGGGATTTACAAACAGAGAGATTTAAAGATTTACCAATTACCTGCAACGCTGAGATGTCCGTGAAACACCTTAAGCAGTTTTGCCCGCTCTCCGAAGAAATTAAAAACTTTCTTAATATCGCCGGTTCAACGATGAATCTTTCCGCCCGCTCTTACCACCGTCTTATTAAAGTCGCCCGAACACTGGCTGACCTAGAAGGTTGTGAAGATTTATTGCAGAAACATTTTTCCGAAGCGATGCAATTCCGTTTTCGGGATGAGGAGAGATAGAGAATTGTCACTCGACTAACATGAACGGGTAGAATGTTTGTACGATAAAGTGGAAAGCGGTACCGAATTTATTCGGTTCCTCCTTTAAAGCAGCTTTTAACTCATCTGGGGAAAACGTTTCATGCCCGACTGATTCTTCGTTGAGGATCGGCTTCTTATCCGTGTAAATCTCGTAAAGAACAAAGTAATGATTTTCTTTTCTGCCTCTGACTTCTCTGTTGAAAATTTTCTTTCCTTTAAGTTGAAACTTAAAAACGTCTTTTAATCCGTATTCTTCTTCCGCCTCTCTTTTTAGAGCCTCATCCTCACCTTCTCCGCTTCTCACGTGTCCACCAATAGGCGAGACGTATTGACCGGCGTCTTGCCTGTCCGAAGATTGTTTAACGAGTGTCCACTTTCCCTCAGTATTTATTACTTCGGAGATAACCGTCCTGTGAAGTAATCCCTTTTCGTGAGCTTCCTGTTTACTCACACTGCCGATAATATCATCGTTTTCGTTTACGATATCAACGTATTCCATCAGTTAACTATAATTGCTATTGAGGTTAATTTCAATTAGTTTCTGTTATTTTACCACTACGATTATTTAAATAATCGTAGTGGTAAGGAGGAATTGCTGGAAACGACTAAGTACCTCCGGGAGGTTGTGATTGCAGTGACTGAATGAATTTGTGGCTTTAGAACTGGAACCTTATATAGTAGTCGCGGCTACTAGGTTGGTTGATTTATATCCTGCCTGTTGAGAGATAAGTGAAGCCGAGTTTTTTCACTTTTTCCGGAGTATAAATATTTTTGCTGTCGAGCAGTACATTTCCCTTCATGAGTTTTTTAATCTTTTTAAGATCCAATTTTCTAAATTCCTGCCACTCGGTCACGACGCAAAGAGCGTCAACATTTTTGGCCACATCGTAAGGGGTGTTGAGGAATTCAACATGACTACCCATGATAACCTTGGCATTTTCCTGTGCCATCGGGTCGTACGCTTTTATCTTAGCCCCGGATCTTAAAAGGACGCGAATGAAGTTTAGAGGAACACTGCCTCTGATATCATCTGTACCGTGTCTTGAAGAGAGGCCCAAAACTCCAATAAGTTTTCCTTTTAAAGCTCCTATTTTTTCACTAATTTTTAGCGCGAAACGTTCCACTCTCTTCTCGTTTAGTTCATCAAGTTTGCTAAAAAGGTTATCTTCCTGACTAGACGTTTTATAAAGGGCCGCTAAAGCTTTAACGTCCTTAGGGAAACAATAGCCGCCGTAACCCATTCCCGGCCACCAATAGTGGGTGCCGATTCGCCGGTCAAGACCGATGCCTCGAATGATATCCTGCACGTCGGCGCCCATCTCCTCACAAAGATTAGCGATTTGATCGATGAAACCAATTCGTAGTGAGAGGTAAGCGTTGGCAGCCAGTTTTATAATTTCCGCGCTTCTGACTTTCGTAACGACCACGGGACAGCGAAGAGGTTTGTGTAACTTTACTAAAATCTTAGCCGCTTTCGATGAATTCACGCCGATGACGACGCGATCGGGTTTAGTCGTGTCTTCAACGGCGTTACCTTGACGTAAAAACTCGGGCGATGAGGCCACTTCAAACCTCGCTCCGGCTCTTTTATGCTTATTAATAATTTCCGTAATTTCTTCGGCTGTTCCCGGAGGAACGGTACTTTTATCAACAATAACGGTGTAGCCTTTCTTTAGGTTGCGGGCTATTTCTTCGGCGGCCGCGTAAACTTGAGAAAGATCAGCCCCCTCCCTTCCTTCAGGCGTGCCGACGGCGATAAAAACAACATCGGAAAAGGGAACACATTGCGAGTATTCGGTCGTTGGTATTAATCTTCCCGCTTTGACATTTCTTTTAACAATTTCGGAAAGGCCCGGTTCGTAAATCGGGATAATCCCTTTTTTAAGTTTTTCGATTTTTTCGCGGTCACGACGAACAACCCAAACAGTGTTACCGAGAGTGGCAAAGACCGCTCCGGACGTAAGTCCGACGTAACCGGCGCCGATCATTGAAATTTTCATCTTTTGATTTTTCCGAAAGCTGAGGCCGCCGACTGGAAAATATTATTGATACTTTGAGAAATAAATTTTTGTTGTGGTAGAACGATAAATTTCAAAGAGAGAATAAAAAACATTGAAATAAGTGTCAACGCGAAAGTTTTAGTAAGATCGGCTTTAAGATAGGAAAATTGTGGTAAAGTCACTGCTTCTGTTTTTATCAACGGTGTTATCCTTGTATTTTGCGGCAGTCTATTAACCGTCCCTTTTAATTCGGAGAATTTTAAGCTTTCCGAAGGAAATACATTACTTTCTCTTAATCTGGTCTTGAGTATTTCTATTTCGGCCCGCAGTTTTGTAATTTCTTTACCGCTTTTATTCCTCTTCATAAGATGATTATATTCGATGGTTGACGTCTCATCAAGTAAAATCTAAAATAGAATTGAGCAATAAAGATACTCATAAGTTCTTCTAACAAAGTTTATAATGGTAAATCTGACAACAACTATCGCGACCAACCCTATATTTATCTTAATATTTAGTTTGATATTTTTTGTTTGGTTGATTGTTTTAAGTTCGACGCTTTTCGTTTTTACTAGAAATTATCGTAAACTGGTCGGTGAGACGACCGGTTCGGATCTTAAAGACATCTGGCAGATTTACATTAACCGACTTGAGAGTAATCAAAAAGGATTGGCCGATTTAGGCAACGTGGTTAAGGAAATGAAAGAAACAGACCAGAAGCATTTACAGAAAGTTTCCGTAGTTCGGTTTAACCCGTTTTCCGATACAGGAGGAGACCAATCCTTCGCGATATCTCTTCTTAATAGTCATGGAGATGGTGTTGTTTTTTCCAGTCTCCACGGTCGGGAGGGGACCCGGGTTTACGGAAAATCCGTCGAGGGCTTTAAAAATACTGGTTATGAATTTTCTAAAGAAGAAGAGGAGGCGGTAAATAATGCTGCAAAATCTTAAAGATTATACGAATTCACTTTCAGCCGCTAGAAAAGTCGTTTTTATGATAACCGTTTTGTTTTTCATTGGGGCGGGGGCCTCTTTTTCCTTCGCTGCTTATCTCTATCTTCAACCTAGTGATAAAGTTTCCAGTAAAATTACTTCAGGTGAGGCTATCTCACCACTGGGCTTTTTCGGTAAAGCCGCTCAGGAAAAAGTTGAAAGCGTTCCCGATAATCGGACTGTACCGAGTCCTCTCAACGGTCTTTTATATACCGAAGAAGAGGCGAAGATTTGGCAATCCAGGCGCCCGATGGGAGTAATGGTCAACAATCACGTTGACGCCCGGCCTCAGTGGGGTTTGTCGCAGGCGGACATTATTTATGAGGCGGTAGCGGAGGGGGGCATCAGCCGCTTTCTCGCTATTTATCACAGTAAGATTCCGGATAAAGTCGGTCCCGTCCGATCGGCCCGAAAATATTACGTCGATTGGATCAAGGAGTATGACGCCTGGTACGCGCATTGGGGAGGCGCCTCGACCGCCAATGAAGCCAATGTTTACGATTACATGCGCAAGATTTTTGTTTCCAGCATTGATGTTCCCAGCATTGGCCCAAGCGAACCGTTCGATAGGGACCCGGAAAGGCTTAAAAGAGTCGCCATTGAACACACGGGTTTTGCCCGCTTACCCTTAGTTTACGAGACGGCTTATCGAATGTACCCCGATCAGGCTCGGCAATTTCGAGCCATTGAACCTTGGAAGTTTAAAAACGACGCCGCCGAAGACAAAAGGCCCAATGCTTCGTCTGTTGAGTTCAACTTTTGGGACCTATCTGATTTTATTGTTAAGTGGGAGTATGATCCGAAGACAAACACTTATATAAGGTTTCAAGGTGGAAAAGAACAAGTTGACGCGGTGACATCCGAGCCGTTGAGGGCTAAGAATGTTATTGTCGAGTTCATGATCGAAACCTCTCTTCTTGATGAGAAAGCCCATCTTCTTTATAAAACCTTGGGGCGAGGAAACGCCAAGATTTTTCTTGACGGGAAGATCATTGAAGCGGGTTGGGACCGGGCTGATCTTACCAGTCGAACAAAATATTTTGATATTAGTGGCGCGCAGATCGTGTTTAATCGAGGTCAGACGTGGGTAGAGGTTCTGCCGACCGGTAACGCTCTAACCTTTAATTGATATGGGTGCTTTAAGTGAGATTTTCGTATCCGTTGTCAGGGTAAAAATTTTTAAACTTTTTTTACGGAAAGGAGCTCCGGAATTTTTTCATATACGGGAAGCAACCCGTCAGATTGGCACGGAGATTAACGCCGTTAGGCGCGAACTGCAGCGTCTGACTAAGGTCGGATTTTTAAAACGGGAACCGAGAGGAAATCGTGTCTATTTCCGGATAAGGTCGGAGTTTAATTTGTATGGCGACCTGCTATCCCTAGTCGCCAGGGAAACCGGTTTGGGTAAGGATCTTCTTGATAACTTAAGCAGTCTCGGCAATATAAAGCTTATTTTTTTCTCGAAGCTATTCTATTTAGGACGGGTTTCGAGGCCGACGGAGGTAGACCTTTTCATTCTCGGTAAATTGGATTTAAATTTACTTGATAAAATAATTAAAAGAGAAGAAAAGGAGATTGGTCGCGAGATTAACTATACGGTTCTGACGGATGAGGAGTTTGAGTTTCGGAAGAAACGTAAGGATATTTTTATAACCAATATTTTACTGGAGCCGAGAATCGTTGTTTACGGTAATGATGAGAAGTACACTAAGTTGACTATTTAATGGAAAGAAAAATCATTCGTTGCGGTAACTCTTCAGCGGTTATCGTGAGCGGCAAGTTCATGAGAAATTTAGGTTTAAAAAAAGGGGACAGAATTGAGGTAAAATATTACGAAGAGAAAGGGATTATGGTCGTTTCCTTTCCTGGGGCTCGACAGTTAAGTCTGACTTCCCGTAAGATTTAAGTGACCTTTTCCCGGAAACCTGATTAAATATATTCTGTAAAAGTTATGAGAAACACACGTTTTCTTTTTTGGATCATTGTTGCTATCTCGGTCACGGCTCTGTTGATTGATCTGCCTTTAATCAACATCAAGTTTAATTTAGGACCTCTCAAGATTGATACGAGATTAGGAGGCTATCGAATAGACTTATTTGGCGGAAAATTTAGCCGTGATTTAGAGTTTCGTCCCGGGCTCGATCTCCAAGGAGGCATGGAGGTAATTCTCAGCGCGGAGATGAAGGGTATACCAAAAGGCTCCGAAGATTCGGCTTTAGAGTCAGCTAAATCTGTAATTGAGAGGAGAATTAACCTTTTCGGAGTGTCGGAGCCGAATGTGCAAACGTCTAAGGTTGGACAAGATTATCGGATTATTGTTGAGTTACCGGGTATTTCCGAAAAAGAGCGTGCTCTTGATCTTATTGGGCGTACGGCGCAGCTTGATTTTAAGACTTTTGATCCCGAAGCGACTAAATCAGCCGAAAAGAAAAATCAGCCACCGTATAAAAGTACAGGACTAACCGGTCGTGATTTACGTCGTGCCTACTTAACTTTTAGTACTCAAGATGGAGCTCCGGAAGTTGGTTTTGAACTAACTGACGAGGGTGGGAAAAAGTTTAAAGCCGTTACCGAACAGTTAGTGGGTAAAACTAACCAGGAAGAGAAAATCCTAGGTATTTTTCTTGATGACCAGCCGATTTCCTTACCGACCGTTCAGGCGGTTATCAGTGATAAAGGTGTTATCAGCGGAAATTTCACCACCGCTTCCGCTAAAGATTTAGTGATAAAGCTTAACGCCGGAGCTCTTCCCGTACCGATCAAAGTGATTAGCCAAGGCAACATCGGCGCCAGCCTTGGCCGAGAGAGTATTCAAAAAAGCATCCTCGCCGGTTTGGTCGGATTATCGATAGTTTTCATTTTTATGGTGGGAAATTACGGACGATTGGGTTTTATCGCCGATATTTCCCTTTTTATTTATGGTATTTTGACTTTGTCTCTCTATAAACTCATCCCGATAGTTATAACTTTGCCGGGAATTGCCGGATTTTTACTCTCAGTGGGGATGGCGGTTGACGCCAATATCTTGATTTTCGAACGGATAAAAGAAGAACTTCGTGGCGGCAAACCGGTTCGCGCCGCGATGGAACTTGGTTTCGGACGGGCCTGGAATTCCATTCGGGACGCGAACGTGGCCACTCTTATTACCTGTTTCATTCTTTTTAATCCGCTTAATTGGTCATTCCTCAACAATTCCGGAATGGTGAGAGGTTTCGCTCTGACCTTGGCCTTGGGAATCTTCATCGGGCTTTTTACGGGTATTGTTGTTAGTAGAACTTTAATCAGAATGTTTTATAAAGGAACAAGGTAGAAATACCACGAATTCGTGGTTAGTGTAAGTTGAATATTATGATTAATTTCATGAAATATAAATGGATTTATTTTCTTATCTCTTCGGCCGTAATCGTACCGGGACTGATTTCTCTTTTTGTTTTTGGTTTAAAGCCGAGTATTGATTTTACCGGTGGCAGCCGCTGGGAGCTAGGTTTTGAAAAAGACGTCAAGGTTGAAGAGTTAGGAAAAATTATTAACGAAGAGGAAGTGGAAGTGTCTTCGATTGTGACCACGGGCGCGAAACGTTATCTGATCAAGATGAAATTTATAGAGGAGAAACAAAGAGTTGCTCTTAAAGAAAGGATTGAGAAAAACTTCGGTAAAGTTGAAGAGCTACGTTTCGAGACGATTGGGCCGGTATTGGGAAGAGAGCTATTAGTGAAAACGGTCACAGCCCTTGTTTTAGCGGCGCTTTTAATTCTCGCTTATATCGCTTGGCAATTTAAGAATTGGTCTTTCGGAATTAGCGCCACTCTAGCAACCATACACGACAGTTTGGTGATCTTAGGGTCATTTTCACTTCTCGGTCGTTTCTTCGGTTTTGAGGTTGATGTCCTTTTCGTAACAGCCCTCCTCACCATTCTTTCTTTTTCCGTGCACGATACAATTGTTGTTTACGACCGGATTAGAGAATCTTTAAAAAGATTTCCCGGAACTCCTTTCGAGACGCTGGTGAATAAAGCCATTAGCGAGACATTGGTCAGATCTCTAAACAACTCTCTGACGGTAATTTTTATGCTAATTTCATTGGTGGTTTTAGGAGGGGACACAATCCGGCAGTTTGCTATCGCCCTTCTGATCGGTACGGTTTCCGGTACTTACTCTTCCATCTTTACGGCCGCTCCGATTTTGGCGGTTTGGAAAAATAGACTCAAGAAATAGGACCGCCTTATGAAGAGTTCTTGGAAATCAATCGGTGATCTTTCAATTAATGACGTACTTCAAGCGCTGCTTACAAATCGTGGGATAACCGTTGAGGGGTCTAAGGAATTTCTTGAGCCCCAAAGGCCCAGTCTAGAACTGGCCAAAAGGTTACTGGAATTCACTAAAAGAGACTTCGAAAAAATTTCCTCCCTATTTACTAACGCTATAAATGATGGTCAGCCAATTATCATCCACGGCGATTACGACGTTGACGGGATTTGTGCGACAGCCATCATTTGGCAGGCCATTTATCACGACTTAGGCTATAAAAATTGTCGGCCGTTTATCCCCAATCGTTTCGATCACGGCTACGGTTTGTCGAAAGAGTCAATTGACGCGATCGTTAAGGACATGAGTCTTTATCTGACTAACAACCAAGAACTAAAAGCTGAAAATCCTGCCCTATTGGTAACAGTTGATTGCGGAATAACCGCGTTTGAGGAAGTTGAGTACGCGAAAAGTAAAGGTTTTGAAGTTTTAATTGTTGATCACCATACTAAACCGGAAACCATTCCAGATTGTTTTGTTTTCTGGTCTGATCGGGTTTGCGCCGCCGGGTTGAGCTACATTATTTCTCAAGTTCTAAATCACGGTCAAACGGATTTTCTTGAACTTGCCGCTTTAGGAACCGTTGCTGATTTACAGCCTCTACTCGGCTTTAACCGCTCTCTGACTAAATTCGGTTTGGAGGGACTGAACTCAACGAAAAATGCTGGGCTTAAAGCCCTTAAAAAAATTTCCGGTATTGAAGGTAAAAATATTGGGACGTTCGAAATTGGCTGGATCTTAGCTCCGCGACTTAATGCTTCGGGACGTTTAGAGAACGCTTTAGAAAGTTTGCGCCTACTTTGTACCGAAAATGAAGACCGAGCCTTAAAAATCGCCGAAAAACTTAACAGTCTAAATTTAGAAAGGCAAGAATTGACAAAAGCATCTGTTGATTTAGCTCTTTCCATCACACAGGGAAAATCCTTATCTAAAATTAATGTCGCCGTTCACGAGGATTTTCACGAGGGCATCATCGGATTAGTCGCCGGTAAATTAGTTTCTCACTTCGGCACGCCGGCTGTTGTTATCAGCAAGGGGGAGGAATTTTCGAAGGCTTCAGCCCGCTCGGTAGAAGGTTTTAATATTGTTGAATTCTTAAGGTCACTCGGACCTCATTTTGAGAATATCGGCGGACACGCCGGGGCGGCGGGATTCACCATTCGTACGGAAAGAATTGAAGAGTTCTTAAGAACGCTTAACAGTTACCAAGAAGGTCTTGAGATCCCTCTGCCCTTACTTAAGATCGAAAGGGAGCTTCAGTTCGAAGATATAAATTACGATTTGCTGGAACTTCTTAAAAAGCTGGCTCCTTTCGGAATCGGTAATCAAGAACCTTTGTTTTTAAGTCGGAAAGTTCTAGTTGAGAGTGTGACTTTCGTGGGAAGTGGAAAAAC
>CAYHYS010000011.1:12510-16087 GCA_964360905.1 uncultured Candidatus Saccharibacteria bacterium
GCCATTTTCTTTGGTAAAGGGGAACTTTACAAAGATCTTGCCGTTGGCGATTACCTAGATGTTGTTTATAATTTAAGTGAGAACAATTGGAATGGTAATCGATCTATTTCGTTGAAGATTAAGGATATTGACACGTCTTACCACACCTCTTAAACTAAAATCATGCTCGACGAAAAGGATTTAGAGAAGATAAAAGAACTGTTTACCGAAGGCATAGAACAACTCGTCCTTCCACACTTCGAAGAGATTTATAAAAGGCTTGATCGCGTCGAGGAGCGTTTAGATAAGGTTGAAGGGCGTTTAGATCGAATTGAAGAACGTTTAGACAAGGTTGAGGAACAAATAGCTTTTCTGACAGCTGATATGAAAATTGTAAAGGAATATGCCGTCGCTCATCAGGAGAAATTGGAGAACTACGAAGAGAGGATAAAGGTTTTTGAAGAAGATGTTTCTAAAAATAACGGCCATTGACAGCCCTTTTGTAAGAGAGTATATATAAGCTAAGGTTATGAATTCACAGCGCAATTGGCAGATCACTAGCAATTGTTCCATGTACGTCCTTTTTATTAAGGAGGGTTGGAAGTCGCGTTAAATTTATTTTTAACGTAACTTTCAACCCGAAGCCCTCCGAACGGAGGGCTTCCTCGTTCTGGGCCTGCCATGAGCGAGCGGAGCGAGTCGAATGGTTGATTGTAAAAACTGCGCGATTATTGGGCCCGATCATGTTGAAGTTACTGAATCGTGGCCGGGCCCAATGAGGAGAAACTGTAGGGAGACTAGCACTTTAAATTCTCATCTCCGCTTTCGGCGGACCAGAGGGGATCCGGAGTATTGGAACTGCGCCGGATCCGCTTTGGTCTGCCGTAAGGCATAAATCAAACCAAGACGTTTATAGGACAGAGCCAAGGATGAATAATATTCCGCTGCATCGTGTGCGGAATGGTAAACATCTTTGGTGGTCCAAGATAAGGAGACTGATAATGTCGACGAGAAGGGCTTTGGCCCAGGAGGCCATCCATGAGTGGGTACGTTCAAATCAGAGTGATGCCCAGAAGATGGTTACATCTCTGGATCGCTTGATCCACAACTTCCCCTACGGAGGGTTATGGATCAACAATGGCAGTCCGGTTGCCTGTTTGCCATTCCCGATGGCAATTTCGGCCCGAGAGGAAGATTTTGTGCGCCGCTTCTGTTCAGCGGCCAATACGGCGATGATCGGACAGCTTCGAAGAGTCGCCGATGGTTTCAATCCGGTCTGGATGAAATCGCACGGACTGACTGATTTTCAGGTTGAGATCATTGGCGATTACATCGCAATGTGCCAGAAAAAGGGTATTGATCCCTTAGTCGGCGCGCTCGACGGACGACTCGATTTCTTTCTCGACATTCTAACCCTAACGGGGTGGGAGTGTGAGGAGAATCGTCGCACCGCCGGGGGCAATGGGTATCAAACAACGTCGTCGCGTTGGATGACGACCACCCCGCTTTGGAAGTACCTTCAACATGAGGGATTTAACCCTCGTGTCTATCTTCCCTGGCCGAACCGAATACAGCGTCTGCACCGATCCTACCAGGCTTGGTGCCAACGCAAAGGGTTGGATGACGAACGACCGACGCTCTTCGTTTTCGGCGCTCCTGAATTCCGAGGAAGTCCCTTCACCAACGAAGAAGCCTATCAAATGAAAGTTGACCAGTGGTTAAATCCCGGCGACTACCCGCCGCTAAGCGAAATTGTCATTGCCGACCAACCTTGGAATTTCCACTGGGACGGCTCGGTTCTCCGCTACGGAGATCAGGTCGTCCGTTGGATGTACCGCGCGGAAAAGTGGGAGAGAGCAGCGGCACGTGGTGATAGCGGGGCGGTCGTTGAAGCTGTTCTCAACGATTCGATCTTCATGACGACCACGCCGTTGGCTGAATTCGCCGACCTTAAAGTGATTCAAGCCCTCTGGTGGACCGGCGGTCCGAGTTACCTTCAAGAGCTGGGGCTCTCGGAGAGTGAAGCTGCGTTTCTCTTTTCTCTTCTTCCCCAAGCTGAAATCCTTAACGGGGATGGTAATATCACCAGAGACACCACTGCCCATCCAGAGAGGTGGGTGGTTAAGGAGTATAGATCATCTGGTGGTGGTGGTGATAATATCGGGCCTAAGTTTCTCCGTGACGGAAAAGTAGAACTTTGGCCGAGTGCTGTCAATGAAGCCGCCGCTCAAGGGGCTATTCGTCAGCAAGCGATGAAAATTCCCACCATTCCCATCATGGTTCCAGTCAACGGGAATTTTGAGGTGAGGCATGTCCGCTATGGCTTAGATGCAATCACCGGAACTGCTCCCGATGGCTCAACTGCTTTCGATGGGATGCTCTCGCGGGCGAAAGTTTGGGATCAGAACGATTCTACCCCCGACACGATCAACGTCGGAGCCAAAGGGGAGCAGCAGACACCTTCGGGCTTTCTCATCACCGTTAGGATTGACTGAGAGAGATGCAATATCTTGCTACATTGGAGTGATCCTTGTAGCAAGTTTTTCTAAGATATTTTCTGATATTTTAGAAAAACTTCGTAAAGAATAATGGAGAGATAACAGATTTCATTTCAAGGAGGCAGACTGATGAGTACCATTGTAGTGACGTGTTCGACCGGACAGGGTCCGGCTATTGGCGGATCCGGTCTGACAGCTCGTCGTATTGCCCGCGGACTTCACGCGCACGGGCATCGGGTGCACTGGGTCGGATTGGGTTCGGATCCGAAACACCCTCAAGATGAGGGGTTGATCTATCACGAGGTTGCACCAGTGAATAAGGAGGGTTTGTGGCAATTTCCCGTCCACTTTTACCCTCTGGTTGAGAAACTGATAGCTGTTTGTCTGACGGAGACGGTAGATGTGCTGCACGCGCACTATCTTTTTCCATGGGGCTACGCGGCTCTCGAAGCTTCAAAAGCTCTGGCGGCGATGGGTATTCGCGTTCCTGTTGTCATGCGCCCAGCGGGTACGGATATCTGGGATCTGGGGAAGAAGATGCCGTATCTGACCCGTTCTATTATCGAACGGTCAGACCACGTTATCTGCAACACAAGAGGATTTCTAGCGAATCTAATGGAGGTGATTGAAGTCGGGGAATTGCCAAAACCGCAGTTTACGCTGACTCTAATTCCCAATCCTATTCCGGATATCTTCCGGCGCGGTGATCCTTTGTTCCGTCGTGCTCACGGTATCTCGGATAGCACGATCGTCGTCGGGGTGGTCGGCAATTTTCGGCCGAAGCAAAGGTCTCCCTTCGCGGTCGAAGTCTTTGCTGAAGCTTCGCGTGGTACAGACGTTGTTCTTCTACTGGTTGGTGAAGGACAAGAGCTTGACGCGGCTTTAGGAAAGGCGCGGGAGTTGGGAGTTCAACACCAGGTGAAGCGGGTTGGTCTGCAGTATGACATGCCACCCGTCTTTAGCTCTCTCGATTTGCTATTGCACACCAGTCGTCAAGATTCCTTCGGCAATGCTGTTGGTGAAGCCATGGCTTGCTGAGTGCCGGTGGTGGCCACGAGAATTTGTGGTATTCCCGAGGTTTTATCTCACGGTGAAACATG
>CAYHYS010000012.1:0-16050 GCA_964360905.1 uncultured Candidatus Saccharibacteria bacterium
GTGGTTGTTCTAGCAACGCCTGATGGTAGCATCAGTGCAATTTTTTAATTTCGAAGGCGAGGATCGTGAAGGATCCGAGGCGGTTGATTAAAATCAAGCCGACTCGGATCCGGTGTTTATTTCCCGACTTTTTTTCTCCTGGTATGCCTAAAGCCATAGATTTCGTTCGTCGCTTTCGATAGTAGGTTGAATAGAAATCCTACAGCTCCTATTAAAACGAGAAGGAGAGAAAAAGCTCCCAGGCTAAAGTAAAGCAATCCGCAGATGGGCGGGACGACGATCGTCCAAATCGCGAATCCGGGGATAGCATTACGCCTTGAAACACGGTCATCACTCCAGAACTCCACCAAAAATCTCAAGAGCGCGTACGCTAAAAACATGGTCTCTAACGATCTTCTCACGAGAAGAGGTATCTTCATGTAGAAGAGGGCTGAGGCGAGAACGTTTTCCGAAAAATTCAGAATGGCTGACAGAGCCAGATCGGGCGCTTTGGTCGCTACCGGTCCTAAAATCGGCCAGTACAGCCAAACTATTATTCCCAGTCCGATGAGCGCGCCCCATTTCGTTAAAGTCAGAGTGGCCCCCTTGAAATTATCGATACGCCTCTGCAACCACAGCTTTCTGAAATCATCTCTTTCCCTTGTTTCAGCCACTCGGATCAAGGGCTCACAAAGGATGGGGGGATGGTGGTTGAGGCAGACCGCGTCCCACTTTAGCTCCGGTTTGATCCTGACATGCTCGATCCTCAAAGCGGCTATTTCAGCGGATGTGAGATTGGACATCCCACTCCCATCTCCTACTTTTCGGCAAGCAAGCCTAAAAGCCGGACTTTGGCATTGCCAGCAGGTTGCCTCATGGGCATAAATCTCATCAGCCAAGAGAGTGATCTCCGCGGCCCTTTCCGAAGTGGCGCCGTCGGCGTCCGAGAACGGTAGGGCAACGACGATTGTCTTGCCTGCCTTAAGAGCCTGTTCGAGGAAGCTACGCCAGTCACCGCGAATCGTGTGGAATTCATCGACGAGGATGAAGTTACCATCGTCTTTGATTTCATCAAACCCGTCGACGCAGACGAATTTGACGCCGCGGATTTCGGCTCTCGAACCACGAGCCAAACCGGTGAAAACGGAAGTACTGTAAGCTCGGGCAAGTTTAGCGAGGTATTCGCTCTTGCCGCTGCCGGTTATTGCTTGGTTTAGAGCCCCGGAAGTTCCGAAGACAGCGACTAATTTCCCCATTCTTATCACGGAAGGGTTATGACGTCGGCAAAGGTAACGATTCTCCGCAACTTTGGTCTTGAACCCCGTGATATTTTCTAGGGCGTGACTGATTATGTCAGGAACAAACCAATCCATCGATTCGGCGACTTTTATCATTCGTGCCAAGCTTGCGATGGCACTAAGGATATTGAATTTTCTCGAAAACTCGAGGCAAACCTCTAAGGTTTCGAGGATAAATTCCTTAGAAAGATTACGTAAAATCTCAATCCTCTCTAAGGCATTCCGTTGGCAAGCGTTTCCATCATCGTCCGGAAATTCGCAATTATCACAAGCGGCGATAGGAATGTCGACGGGAAGCGCCATCAGTGATTGCTTTGTAGCTTTTCCACTCAGAAGGACGTGAGTCCCTTCCTTGAGGAGAGACAAGATTGCATGCCGTAATAGGCTTAAGTTGTAGCCTTGTGGTTGATGAATGACGACGATATCCGCTTCTTGAGCTTTGACCAATTCTAAAATGGAAGAGACGGTCGGGCATTCGTAAGTACGAATGGCCAACGTTGTTTCTTCCCATTCGATTAGAGGATTAGTCAGAGGATTCTTCCTCAGCGGGTTAAAAACGCCGATCACCCTCGGCAACTTTCCGAGCGGTAGTCTCATTACGGTCATTTCGGACAGATCTAATCTTACCTGTCCGAGGATTTCCCTCGATCCGAAAAGATAAAGGCAGATACCTGCCCGTTTGGCCATTCGGTCACCTCCTTTGGACTGAATGTGTTGTTAATGGTGCTTTTCTTAGAGCCGTCTAGCCCTAAAAGGAAATTGCCTTTATAAGGTAAACTTCTTTTAAGGTTTGAAGGTAAATCCACGTCCGCGGATGGTAATTAGGTGAGCGGGATTACTTTTATCTTTTTCTAACTTCGATCGAAGTCTGGTCATAACTTGATCAATAGCTTCATCGGAAACGCCCTCACTGCCTCCCCAAACGGCGTCGGATACCTCTTCCCGTTCGCAAATTTTCCCCGAATTAGTGTAGAGGTAGTGGAGAAATCGATACTCCTGTTTAGTCAGATCAACTATTTCATGACCGTTTCGGTAGGCCAATCTTGTCAGCGAATCGACGAAAATGCCGTGTCCAGCATTCATGTTATTTTCCTCCTTTTCAGCTACACCGTTGTTTTCAGTACTCTGAAGTATCAGAAAACGCTCAAAAAGCGGACTAAAAATTCTCTCTTTTTCAATAAACCCTTTCGTTGTAAGAAGTTGGTAGGCTTCACTATTTTTATCAGTAGTTTCTTTATTGGCTATTTTTAAGAGAACTTCTCTTTCAGCATCAGTGAAACTTTGAAATATCTCAATAATCCGGAATTTAATGCCAGAGTTTACGAGGATCTCTTCTGTCGTTATTTCCAGTGGTTTCCTCTTGGAAGATGTCAGTTTCTGAATAAAAGTCTTGACGAGTGAGGGATAACGTCCACAAAGATTGGCAATATAGAGACTTTCTTCTCGCGTCAGCTTAATACTTCTCTGCTTTGAGTGGGCTTCTATTTCAGCGAGAGATTCATCAATCCGGCTTGGCTTGAGGTAAAAAATGAAAGGAGAAACAAGTTTGTAAAGTGAATAAACTTTTTCAAAATAACTTTCCTTGCTGGGGTCTTTCGCCGCGGTTATAAGGTAACTGACGTTGAACTTGCTTATGTCTCGAAAGGATTTTAAATTCGAGAAGAACGTCGCATCTAAGTTCTCTCCGAGACAGTCGAATCCGTCGATAATGACTAGCAACTGCCAACCATCTTGTACAAGAATCGTAATCATCGATTTTATTTTTTCGATGAGGAGGAGAGAATCTTTAAGATTTAATAACTTTTCTTCATCCTCGTTGATTTTTAGCGGGAATTGTGAGTTGTTTATTATCTCGAGAAAGCGTTTGACGGTGTACCGGTAGAATTCCAACGTTGATATTTCGGTTAACTCTTCGGTATTGATTCGTATAAATAAGAGGCGATCATTGACCTTCTTTAAATATTTTTTCCGTATATCAGAAGAGATAAGATTTGTCAGGAAATCGGATTTTCCAATACCGGGAGGTCCGATGATGAGCAGCGAGTCTTTATTTTCGATTAGTTTCGTAATGGATTTAAGTTCCGTTGTCCACTTTTCCATGTATCCATTAGATTATTTTATCAGGCAATTGTCAACTTTACGTTAGATACTCTAAGTTATTATCAGCTAATTGATAGGCGTTTGTTATCTCAAACTCAAGATTTCTTTTCCGTAAATGGCACAATTTAACCATGAGGAAAATAGAGAATGGTTGGTACGCGAAAGTTGGAAAGGCCTACCGAGGTGATCGGCGAGCCACCCCGTTTAAGTCGCCTTGGGAAGTTTTTAATTTTCACCGCCGTAGTTACAAAGCGGTTTTCATGAGGAACGGTAAGGAGATTTTATTAATCGAACCAAAATCTCAAAAAAGTGGAGAACCTAAAATTCTATAGATATCACATCGTGTAGGCGCACTAGCTTTATTGTCATTCTGGTAAGCGGAGCGCATCCAGAATCGGATGCTGGAGACGCCAGATCCTGGAGCCGCCCAGGATGACGAGTTTAGCGCGAAATCATAATGTGAGTTGTATATGAGAATGCCGAAATTAATATTGAATTGGTTATCTTTTATAGACTGGTGGGTTAGAACGACGACGACTTATTAGCTATAAAGAAAACCCACAGGGTTAGCGTGAAAACATTCTGAAATTGGACGAAGGGACACCCTGAAGGCGAACCCGACGTGGATCTATAGGGCCCACATTCTGATACCGCGCCATTGTCATTCCGGCCTCCGTTAAAGCCTTTAGTCCCGGACGGGGATCCGGGACGGAATCCAGTCAGGATGGATCCCGCATCAAGTGCGGGATGACGGGCAGTGCGATTTCGTGATGTGAGTTGTATACACCTTCAGGGTGTGGATCGAAGTAGTTTAACGTTTTTGCCATTAAAATTTTTTTCTGATACTATCGTGTTTGAAGAAACAAATCCTATAAGGTAAGAAGAAATGGAGGAGCAAATGAAAATACTTATCACCGGTGGGACGGGTTATGTTGGTTCCCACGTGGCGCTGCTACTGAAAAAAAGCGGCCATGACGTTAGCGTCGTCGCGCGTGGTCCGGAAAGAGGGAGCTCGAGCGCCGAGCGCGTGCGGCAACTCCGAGAGGTGGGAGTGGAAGTGGTCTTGGCTGACCTTTCCGTTCCCGGCCAGCTTTTGTCTCGAGTTGGTCAATCGGGAGTTCAAGTTATTGTCCACGCTGTTTCGAATTTTCTCGAACCGCGTGGTAGTGAGAGCTTGACGCTACGGTCCATGGGGGAAGTTATTTTCTTCGCGCAGGCTTGTCGTCCTAGTCTGTTGTTGTTCGTCGATCTCTCTAACAACATGCCCTACGGCGACACGCGGGCGTCTGACTATGTAGCGAATGAGAATTTTGTCTGCCGGCCGAACACTGTTCACGGCGCGAATAAGCTGGAGGCGGAAGAAATTCTCCGAAAGTCGAATCTACCGTGGACGATTCTACGCATCAGCCAGATTTACGGAGGAGTTGGCTCTTCTTTCGACTGGATCATACTCGACCAGATTCGGAGAGGAAAACTGCCTCTGCCTGGCAATGGTCAAAACCGCGTCGGCTTGGTCCACATCGATGATGTCTGCCAAGCGGTTTCTCTGTCCATCGAAAAGCGGATTATTGGTGGAGTTCTCAACGTCTGCTCAGGCGATGCATCTCTCACACAAGCCGCTCTGTTCGGTTTCTTAGCAGACTGCTTGAGGGTGAAAAGGCCGCCACAAATCCCGTACTCGATTGCCCTGGCTTATGCCTTCGTCGCTGAAAGGTTGGCCACGATGCGTGGTCAAGAGGCTGAAGTCGTTCCGGATATGGTACGTATCATGGCCATGGATCGTGTTCTCAGCGTCGGTAAGGCTCAAAGTCAGCTTGGCTATCAGCCAGCGTATCCGGATTCTCTTGTGGGTCTGGAGGAGGCTTACGCTGAGGTCTTTTCCGGCCGTGTCAATCCTTTCGTACCAGTCGGGGGATTGAGAGCGGTCGGTGGGAATGTCTGATGACGCAACCGGGGATTTTACAGAACCCAAACTCCTTTATTGGATTTGGGTTCTTTTTATATCTTGTCAATCTTTTCTCATTAGCGGATAATTTATGACGAAACTATGAATCCGATTGTTGAAAGTAAGACGGAAACTCCGGACATTGCTTTGGCCTTAGGTTCCCAACAGGTGCGGGCCAAGCTCATCGTCAGCGCCCTTCTCTACGTCTTCGTCGGGGTTCTGCCTTTCTACATTCCTGCGTTAAAATATCCCAATCATTTCCCGATTTTTATCATTCTCAACCTCAATCTTTGGGCCGGAATATTTTTTAGAGCTCTCATTTATTTGAGGAAAAGAAAAGGTTATCAGCACAATTCTGTCATCGCCGTCGAATCCGTTTACGATGCCATTACCGGCAGTTTCTTCATTCACTACTTAGGCGGTATCAACGGGCCCCTCTTTTTCTTTTTTGCCTTAATGATCATGCTTTCAGCCATGAATCTAGTGACATTTGTTCCTTACGTCATCGCCTTCGAGCAGGGTTTTTTCACCATCGCCGAATTTATATATTTCCTCTCGACCGGATTTTTTGAATTAAACGCCCTGACGATTATCCAATTGTTGTTGAGACTGGCTTTCCTACTTTTCATGGCTCAGTTCAGCAACGGTTTAGCCGCCTCGATTTTGCAGGAGAGGACTAAAAGCGAAGAGGTGAGGCAAGCGACGAAGGGGTTGGTGGAAGCTAACTTGATGCTCAAGTCACTTGATCGTATCAAGGTCAACCTTCTGAACATGGCTTCCCACGAGTTGCGGACACCGGCGACTAGCATTCGTAATTCTCTTTTTCTTTTGGAAAAGGAAGGTGAGGATAGTAAACTTACCGAACGCGGACAGAAGTATTTTGAGTCGGCCATGAAAGCGTCGGAAAGGCTCAATAATTTAATTAAAACGATCAACCAACTTCTGGAAACCTCGCCAGTAGGTATAAGTTTGGATTTTAGTTCGGTACAGTTGGAACTGATTATCGAAGAGGCGGTTGAAGGCAAAAGCTCTCAGGCCAAAGAGAAGGGGATTGTATTGAATTTTAGAAAGTCTGACCGTGGTATTATACCCGAAATCCAAGCCGACGAGGCCAAAGTAAAATATGTAGTTTGGGAACTTTTGACGAACGCCCTAAAGTATTCCGAAAAAGGAGAAATAACCGTTGAGGCTGTGCCTCTTAAAGACTACGTTTTGCTAAGCGTGGCTGATAGCGGTGCTGGAATTAGTCCTGAAGCCGTGGATTCAATTCTCAAGGAGGAGTTCATCAAGGGTGATTTTTTTCACACGACTCAAGAGGGGTTAGGTTTAGGCCTCTTTACGGTCAAGAGAATTGTTGATTTGCATAAAGGCAAGATTGAGATCAGTTCTAGGCCTAGTGGCGGAACGACGGTGAAGGTCTATCTGCCCCGTTGAGGTTTTGGAATTTTAGTACTTTCTAATGACACCCTTGACCTTGCCCTGAATGGTGACGTTTTGGGCGTAAATCGGCTGCATTCGAGCGTTGGCCGGCATGAGTCTAATTCGACTCTTTTCCCGGTAAAATTTTTTTAAAGTGGCAAATTCGTTTTCCAGTAAAGCGACGACGATATCGCCATTTTCCGCCGTATTTTGTTCTTCGACGACGACGTAGTCACCGTCAAGAATTCCTTCCTCAATCATTGAATCCCCCTTGACCTTAAGAACAAAAGCTCTTCTATTGCCGGAAAGTAGGTTCGGAGCGACTTTAACCGTTGTTTGCCTTCCTTCAATGGCCTCGATCGGTTTACCGGCGGCGATCAATCCTATCAGCGGAAGTTCAACTTGGCCGAGAGTTCCGCCGAGGCTTTTTTCAACAACTTCGACGCCGCGTACACTGCCCTTGTAGATTTTTACGAAGCCTTTTTTAACAAGTTCTAGAAGGTGGTCATGAATCGTGGCGACGGAGTTTACCTCTAAAGCTTCGGCCATTTCCTCATGCGTCGGCGGATAGCCATTCTTAGTGGAATATTGATGGACATAATCGAGTAATTGTCTTTGTCTTTTAGTCAGTGGTTGTGGCATAAGAAACGTAGTATTATATAACATATTATTGTACCACTAATTTACCGAAAAGTCAACTGACGATATGGCCGAATTTATTTTAGAGTCACAATTTAAACCGACCGGAGATCAGCCGCAAGCGATCGAGAAACTAGTTTTGGGGCTTAATAATGGCTTGAAAGATCAAGTTCTTTTAGGCGTGACCGGTAGCGGCAAAACGTTTACAATGGCAAATGTCATCCGCGAATATAGTCGTCCGACTCTCGTTATTTCTCATAATAAAACTTTAGCCGCGCAGCTCGCTCAGGAATATCGTGAATTCTTCCCGAACAATGCCGTTGGCTATTTCGTTTCCTATTATGATTACTATCAGCCGGAGGCTTATATACCGCAGCGCGATCAGTACATCGAAAAAGAGGCAAATATTAATGCCGAGGTCGACAAATTAAGATTAGCGGCGACAGCTTCTCTCATGGAAAGGCAGGATGTCATTATTGTTGCTTCAGTTTCCTGTATTTATAACCTTGGTTCTCCTCTAGAGTACGGCCGATCGGCGATCAGGCTTACGACTGATCCGGGAAAGTCAGAAATGACCCGTGACGATTTTCTTAAGTCGCTAATAAATCTTTTTTATACGCGTTCTGATTATGAATTTTCCAGGTCAACTTTTCGCGTTCGCGGTGATTATATTGATGTTTATCCTTCTTACACCGATGAGGCTTTAAGAGTTTGTTTTAATAATAATGGCCGTGTTTCTAAACTTTCAAAAATATCTCCCGTCACGGGAAGTATCCTAGAGAATTTGAGTAGTTTCATTATCTACCCAGCTAAACACTATATTACCGCCAAAAATATTTATGATCAGGCCACAACTCAAATTATAGCCGACTTGGAAATAAGAGTGGCTCAGTTTAAAAAACAAGGCAAGATACTCGAAGCCCACCGGCTTAATGAACGGACGAAATATGACCTCGAAATGATAAAAAGCACCGGATATTGTAACGGTATCGAGAACTACTCGCGTTATTTTGACGGGAGAAACCCCGGAGACCCACCCTTTACATTACTCGATTTTTTTCCAAGAGACTTATTGATGATTATTGACGAATCCCACATCACCGTTCCCCAAATCAGAGGTATGTATAATGGTGATAAAGCTCGTAAAGAGACTTTAATTAATTACGGATTCAGGCTGCCTTCGGCCTTTGATAATCGTCCGTTACGGTTTGATGAATTCGCGAGAAGAACTCATCGGGTGATCTATACTTCGGCGACGCCTGATCAGTGGGAGCTTAACATGGCGCGCTGTGAATCGGGAGGAGTTGTCGAGCAACTGATACGGCCGACCGGTTTGCTCGACCCGGAGATTGAAATAAAAGGCAGAGAAGGCCAGATCGAAGATCTCATTAAAGAAATAGAGCTTCGTGTTTCGCAAAAAGAGAGGGTCCTCGTCACCACTTTGACAAAGCGCTTGTCCGAAGATCTAACCGCTTATCTTAGTGATAAAGGCATTCGGGTTCAATATCTTCATTCAGACGTGGAAACGTTGGTAAGATCGGATATATTAGATGACTTGCGCTCCGGAAAATACGATGTTCTCGTTGGAATAAACCTACTTCGAGAAGGGCTTGATCTTCCGGAAGTGTCATTAGTAGCGATTCTTGACGCCGATAAAGAAGGATTTCTGCGGTCGAGTACTTCGCTTATCCAAACAATGGGACGAGCAGCCCGCCACATTAATGGAAAGGTTGTTATGTACGCTGATAATATTACCGGTTCAATGAAGAAGGCTATCGATGAAGTTGACAGGCGGCGCAAAATACAAGATGAGTATAACCGTAAGTATCACGTAGTTCCCCGATCGATTGTAAAACCGATCAGAAAAAAACTGATTGAGAAGGAATCGGAAATTAGTTACAGCGAAGGAAAAGGAATTAAGACAACGGATTTTATTAAGATGAACCCTGATGAGCGTAGGGGTTACATTATTGATCTCGAGGATAGCATGAAAGAAGCGGCGGCCACTTTGGATTTTGAACTGGCTTCTAAGTATCGTGATAAAATCAGGTCTCTAAAGAAGCTTTTATAAATATTATGAATGAGATAAAGATAAAAGGGGCCAGACAACATAATCTTAAAAATATCAATCTCTCCATACCTAAAAATAAATTAGTCGTGATCACCGGCGTCTCCGGTTCGGGTAAATCTTCTCTAGCCTTTGATACTATCTACGCCGAGGGGCAGCGCCGCTACGTGGAATCCCTTTCCGCCTACGCGAGACAGTTTTTAGGCGTCATGGATAAACCGGACGTCGACTCGATTGAGGGCCTAAGTCCGGCTATTGCTATCGATCAATCCGGCGGCGGCCGGACCCACAACCCGCGTTCGACCGTCGGTACGATCACGGAAATTTATGATTATTTGCGGCTCCTCTTCGCGCGTATCGGGCATCCTCATTGCCCGCGCTGTAACCGGGAAATCGCCCGTAAATCCGTAGCGGAAATTGTTGAGGAAGCGCTTTCTCTGGGCCGAAATATTAAATCCAAACACGGGTCGCGTCTTTTAATAATGGCGCCGGCGGCGAGAGCGCGAAAAGGAGAATACCGCCGCCTACTGCAAAATCTTAAAAAACAGGGTTACAGCCAGATTAGGCTTGATGGCATTTTGCGGGATTTAAACGAAGATATAACGCTCATCAGAACGAATAAGCACAGTATCGACGTCGTTATCGATCGTCTTGTTGTTACCCACAAAAGCATTAAGGAGAAAGAGGTAATTTCACGTATCAGCCAAGATATTGAACAGTCGCTAAAGATAGCGGAGGGTAGCGTCATCGTCAGTGAGATTCTTGATAAGTCTTTTTCGATGCCGGATTTTCCAAAAGTTCTAAGCGATCATCTCTTTTCTGAGCGTTTCGCTTGCCCTAGTTGTAATATTGCTCTTTTAGAGATTGAGCCTCGGACTTTCTCTTTTAATTCGCCTCAAGGGGCTTGCCCAACCTGTACCGGTTTAGGTAGTCAGCTCAAGGTTGATAAGTCGTTGGTCATAAATCCTATTCTTACTATTAATGAAGGTGGTATTTTGCCGTGGGGGCGGCTGATGCTTCGGGATAGTTGGTTCCGGCGTTCACTTGAGACGGTATCGGAGAAGCTTAAGTTTTCTCTTGACGTGCCGATGGGCGACCTTTCTCAAAAGGTTATTGACTTACTCCTTTACGGTACGGAAGAGTTTTTTTCGGTTTCCGGGCTTAATCGTTACGGACGCCGTGTTCAGTTCGAAAATAAGTTCGAGGGTGTAATTTCTAATTTAGAGAGAAGATATTTAGAAACGCAATCTGATCAAGCCAGGATGGAAATTGAAAAATATATGACACATGAAGCCTGCCCAACTTGTAGAGGATCAAGACTTAAAAGCGAATCTCTAAGTATTACCGTCATGGGAAAATCGATTGCTGATGTTTCACGTCTCTTTGTGAATCGTTGTCTATTATTTATCCAGGAAGTGTCGATACATGTCCAGGAATCTCCTTATGAGAGAGAGGTGGCCAAGCCTATTCTTAAAGAAATTATCGCCCGTCTAACCTTTCTGATGGATGTTGGCCTTGACTATCTGACCATCAGCCGTTCTTCCGGATCTCTAGCAGGCGGCGAGGCTCAAAGGATAAGACTGGCTTCTCAAATTGGTAGCGGGCTTTCCGGCGTCGTTTACGTTCTCGATGAACCTTCAATTGGGTTGCACAGCCGTGACCAAGGCAGACTTATTACCACATTGAAAAAACTCCGCGATTTAGGCAACTCGGTTTTAGTCATAGAGCATGATAAAAAGACGATGATCGAGTCCGATTATATTATTGATATCGGTCCCGGAGCAGGTGAAAAAGGTGGTTTCCTTGTATCTTTAGGCACTCCGCAAGAAGTGATGGCGGATGATAAATCTTTAACCGGTCAATATTTAAGCGGCCGGAAAAAGATAAAAGGTGGGATAACCCCTTCTATCGGGATTATCCCTGAAACTGGGATTATCCCGATCACGGGCGCTCAATCAATTGTTCTCCATGGTTGTAAGGAACACAATCTTAAAAACATTTCCGTAACTATTCCTTTAGGAAAACTTATTGGAGTGGTTGGAGTTTCCGGATCGGGAAAGTCGACGTTGGTTAATGAAACCCTTTACCGCGCTTTAAGGGTCCATTTTGGCCTGAAAGAGACGGAAAAAGTTGGGATTCACTCTTCCTTAGAAGGAACGCAGTTTATCGATAAAATTATTAATATCGATCAAAGCCCGATTGGTCGTACCCCGCGCAGTAATCCGGTGACATATATAAAAACTTTTGACAAAATTCGTGGGCTTTTCGCTTCTCTTCCCGAAGCGAGACTTCGAGGTTTTGATCAAGGCCGGTTTTCCTTTAACGTCAAAGGCGGCCGATGCGAAGCTTGCCAGGGCGATGGTCAAATCAAGGTTGAAATGCAATTTCTACCAGACGTTTACGTTACCTGCCAGTCATGCAACGGCAAAAGATACAATCGGGAAACTTTAGAGATTGAATTTAATGAAAAAAATATTTTTGATGTTCTTACTATGACGGTAGCGGAAGCGCTAATATTTTTTGATTCTTTTGAGAAGATTAATCGGGGGCTTAGGACACTCTCCTTGGTCGGTTTAGGCTATATTCGGCTGGGACAATCGGCGACGACTCTTTCCGGAGGTGAAGCCCAAAGAGTCAAATTGAGTTTGGAGCTGGCGAAAAGATCAACCGGTAAGACATTATATCTTCTTGATGAGCCAACAACCGGATTACACTTCGCGGATATTGAGAGGCTACTTTCAATACTGCGCTCATTGGTAAATCGCGGTAATACGGTCGTTGTCATTGAACATAATCTTGATGTTGTCGGTAGCTGTGATTATGTTATTGAACTCGGTCCTGAAGGTGGCGATAAAGGGGGAGAGGTTATTTTCGAGGGAAGGATTGCTGATCTTTTAGGAAAAAATACCCCCACAGGCCAATCACTAAGAGAATACCGGGAATGAGAATTAGAAATGTCAGATTAGAGTCGATATAAGTGCTTTTTTCCCATTTACGATTCTTAAATTCTCCGTCAAAGTTGGTATAGCCGAGATTTACGGTTAAAGAAGTATCTCCCAAAGCCTTGAGAAAGCTTGACCTTAAAGTCAGGATGATTTTCTTTTCACCGTAGGGTGGTAAGTTGCCTATTTTTAGTTCTCTTGGAGAAACGTCCGTCTTGTTGCTATTGAAGTTAACCCTCCCATCAAAAATAGCCCGGCCGCCTCTATTGATTATAAGTAAGTTTAATTTTGGCGAGAGGGGATTTGTAAAAAAATTGGTGTCGACGGTTAAACCCATTTCAACTTTCTCGTTGGGAAATTGCGTGTCTTCTTTTTTAAGTAGGACCTTAATATCACCGGTTTGAGAGGGACTTATCTTATAGGCGCCGGCGGGAAAGGGGCTAACGCTGCTTGTGCCTTTTATGGCGAAAACAAGATGATTTGTATCCAGTCGGCCGAAGTAATCGAGTCCCGAGGTTGATGCCCACGTCGGGTCAACATTAATCCATCCGGAGCGGGGATCGTAGAAACGTACCCAAGAGTGTAAAACATCGCCGATGACGGGACGGGATTTCTCATCCTCGGTAAAGGCATACCCTTCAAGAACCTGGGCCGGTATCCCTGCGGCGCGAAGGAGTGTCGTTAAAACGTCAGCAAACTCCATGCAGACGGCGTCATTTTTGTTTTGTAGAGCTTTTTTAGCTCCGTAACGGGTTAAGTTCTTGTTGATTCTATCCTTATTGTATTTAAGGTTTTCACTTGTGTAGTTAAAAAGAGCTAGGGCGGTTTGTGAGACGGTAGTTTCGTTTCGATTAACTTTTCTGATGATTTCTTTAATCTGAGGATCGTCCGTTTCCCAGTAAGGTTGGGCTTTGGTGTAGCTATCGATGAGGCTTTTTGGAATTTCTGAAATCTTTCCCGAGGTGGCGAAGTCGCGTTTCGGATGAGTGACGCGGGCTAAACCTTCAACTTCAATTACTTTTTCGCGGTTTCCGGTAAGGCGATAAACGGCTGAATAGTTGCCATCAAGATCTTCCTGAACCCTTACGGGAGAGGGTTCTATTTTTCTTATGTATATTTCCTGCTCGCCGCGGATATCCGGCGGTAAAGTGATTTTAACTTCAGAGGGGAATAAGTTAGGATTTTTCAGGTGGTACTTAAGTTTAAATTCATAAAGCTGATAATTACCAAAACTTAAAAGAGCCCCGGAATTTTTCAGGGTTTCTCCTTCAAAGTAATAAATTCTTTGGTTATTAACTTTTTCAATTTTTTTGGCGTCCGGAGAAGAGTATATTTCCGGCCCGAAGCTTTCGGGAATGGTGAGTTTTACGGTGTATGAAGTAAGAGTTGGTATATCCTTAAATTTTGGTATGGTAATATTCCAGACTAAGCCATTTTTTTGACCCACCCCATCATCCGTGTAAAATATATTCCAGTCCCGATAGGCCCCCTTGCCGACGATTTTATCGTTAAATGTAGTTTTTATCTTAGTAGTTCCGGCCGTAGTTTCAACCCAAGGAGTGAGGACCCCGTTTTTATCGAAAGCCTTGATGTTTTGAGGATTTCCGGCCGCAATATTAAGCGTATACTCCCTGATATAGGCTTTATTGGTAAGATTTACGACAGTTACCTGAAAATCTACGTTGTCATCAGGTTTAGTCAGATCGTAATTAACAAAGTAGGCGGTTGAGAATTCATCCTCGGCTCGAGCTATTTTAGGAACGAGCAAGCTTAAAAGAAATAAAATAAGAAACAAAGAGGGCTGGGCTTTCAGTTTCATAAGGAAAGAATAACATTATGATTGAGAAAAGTGCTATTAAGGATATCCCGAAAACTGCCGGAGTTTACCGTTTTTTAGATAAAGGAAATAAAGTCATATACGTTGGTAAGGCAAAAAACTTAGCGGTACGTCTTTCATTCTATTTCAACAGAGATATTATTGTTGGGAAGACAGCCAATCTTATTAGAGAAGCGTGCCGTGTTGAATGGACTAAGACGGAAAGGGAATTGGAATCGTTAATTTTAGAGGCGGCGTTAATTAAGAAATTACGTCCAAAGTACAACGTTTCTCTAAAAGACGGTAAATCCTACGCTTATTTATTATTTTCCCGCGCCACTAAAGTGACACCAGATAGGGAATACCCAAAAGTAGCTTTAGTCAGAAAGTTTACTCCGGGAGCGGGAACTTATTTTGGCCCTTTCCCTGATGGCTATTCGATAGGAAAAGTATTGAGAATGATGCGTCGAGCCTTTCCGTACAGAGATTGCAGCGCTTCTAAATTTCTGATGTTTAGAAAACTTGCTCACGGGTGTCTATTACACGATTTATCTCTCTGCCCCGCTCCCTGTGTTTTAGGATAAATTTCACCGCGGCAGTACTCGGCATATCTTCGTCCACTAAAGATGTTTTTTGGTGGCAGGGGCAAGGATTATATTGAACAGTTAAGAAAAAGCATGTTGACAGCCTCACAGAATCTTAATTTTGAAAAAGCAACCGAATATAAATTGTTAATAGAAAAAGTAGAATCAGTCACCGCCCGCCGCATTCCCGCGGAAAGTTATCTGGCTAATCCTAACTTGTACGAGGATTTAAGGACGGAAGAGCTGACGGATCTAGAAAATTTTCTTAAAGGTTGTTTCCCGGAAATTAAATTGACCGGAGGAAACCGGCGTATCGAAGCTTATGACATTTCCAACTTAGGCACGAGCTTTCCGGTTGGCGCTCTCGTGACTTTTAAGGATGGGGAACCGCAGAAGGATTTTTACCGAAGATATAAGATTAAATCCGTTTCGGGGATCAATGATGCGAAGATGATGGCTGAAGTGATCGGACGAAGACTTAATAATCGTGAGATTCCTTTTCCGGACCTGATACTTATTGATGGCGGAAAGTCACAACTTAGCCCTGTTGGGAGACTTCTTGATCCACTAAAACTTCCTTACATCGGTTTGGCGAAGAGGTATGAGAGGATTGTGGTTGGTGATCAGTACATAAAATTGCCAAAGGATCGGCCTCTTATAAAGCTTCTCATGCGTATCCGTGATGAGGCCCACCGTTTCGCGGTTAATTACCAAAGGAAGAGTCGCCATTTGTCTGATTCTTATCAGAAATGGTAAAATGCAGCGGTGAGAAAGTTACTGCGCCATTACCTGATTTTTGTCGTCAGTATCTTTCTCGTGGCTAAATTCCTACCGGGCGTATCATACGGTAACGATTTAGTGATTTTAGCGAAAGCGTCATTGCTTTTATCGCTCGTTCATATGTTCGTCCGTCCGATTGTGAATTTAGTGTCCTTACCGATAAATATTTTGACGTTAGGCTTGTTTTCTTTTTTTATTAACGGTCTTATGCTTTATCTAGTGACCTTACTGATGCCAGTTTTTAAAGTTACTGCTTTCAACTTTCCCTACGTTAATCTAGGGATTTTAAGAATCAGCAGTTTTTATATTTCTTCGTTTATGAGTTTTATAATCGTGGCGCTTTTAATAAGTATGATTCGTAATTTCTTTATTTGGTTATGTTCAAAATAAACGGCGACTTACTTTTATACCTACAAATAATCGTCTCAGTTTTGTTGGTTGTCCTAATTATATTCCAGCAAAGAGGGTCCGGTCTCTCCT
>CAYHYS010000013.1:0-15910 GCA_964360905.1 uncultured Candidatus Saccharibacteria bacterium
GGATGTATACCTGTGGCCCGACCGTTTACGATTTTCCCCAAATTGGTAATTGGCGCACCTTTGTTTTTGAAGATGTTTTGCGCCGGGTTTTAGAGTATAACAGTTACGAAGTGAAGCACGTCATGAACGTGACTGACGTTGGCCACCTGACCGGAGACAATGTTGGTAACGCTGATGTTGGCGAAGATAGAATCGAACGGGAGGCGAAGAAGGAAGGTAAATCAGCTTGGGAGATTGCCGATTTTTACATTCAAGATTTTAGAGAAAGTTTAAAACTTCTAAACATTGAGCCGGCCACAGCTTTCGTTCGGGCCACAGACAACATCCCGGAACAAATTAAGTTAGTAGAAACACTGATGGCTAAAGGTTTAGCTTACGTCACCGAAACCGGAGTTTTCTTTGATGTGACGAAATTTCCTGATTACGGCAGACTTGGCGGTCAACGATTGGTGGACAAGCGCGCCCTCAGCCGAGATGAACTAGTCGAAGACAAAACGAAGCGTCAGGTAGCGGATTTTGCTCTTTGGAAATTTTCTGTCTCTCGAGTTAAACGTCAGATGGAATGGGAAAGTCCCTGGGGTGTGGGATTTCCCGGTTGGCATTTAGAGTGCTCAGCGATGGCCATGAAATATTTAGGAGAGACATTAGATATTCACACTGGTGGTGTTGACCACATTGCCATTCACCACACCAATGAAATAGCCCAAAGCGAAGGAGTCACCGGAAAGTTGTTTGCCCGGTATTGGCTTCATGGCGAATTTTTATTGGTTGATGGGGGTCGGATGGGTAAATCATTGGGTAATGCTTATACCTTGCAGGACATTATAAAGAAAGGCTACGATCCTCTAGCTTTGCGCTATTTTTATTTAAATGCCCATTACCGGACCAAAATGAACTTTACCTTCGAGGCCCTCCGAGCGGCGCGGAATGCTTTAAATAAGTTGTACGATTTCGTCGGCGCTCCAGAAGAGCCGAAGATTGGCTGCGCGGAATATGAAGAGAGATTTCTCACCGCCGTAAATGATGATCTGGATATGCCGAAAGCGTTGAGTATTGTTTGGGAATTGGTGAAATCCGACTACCCGCTCTCCGCGAAAAAAGCCAGTCTATTAAAATTCGACCGTGTTCTTGGATTGGGATTTAAAGATCACGTTTCACAAACTTTGGCAGTCCCCGAGAAAGTTTCGAGTTTGCTCAAGGCTCGAGAGAATGCTCGAGAAGTGAGTGATTTCGGACTTTCCGATAAAATAAGGGAGGAAATTGAATCATTAGGATTTAGCGTTGAAGATAGCGATCACGGCACAAAACTGCGGAAAAAATAGTATGCGTTACCTCTGGACGGTCAAATCAGCCACACGAATCGTTTTTATGTCTAAGCACGAACTGACTCACGTTCTTCTCGGACTCGTCTACGCTTGGTTTCTTAGGGAATGGTGGGGAGAATTTAGTACCCGCCAAATTTTGTGGGTCGTTTTTGCTTCATTGCTGCCGGACATTGATCACCTTGTTTTCTTCTTTTTCTACGGACGTAACGATCCTTATTCGAAGCAGGTTAAGAGGCTATTAAAAGACGGGCAAATTTCCAGTCTTATTTCCTTCATTATGAAAGGCCATAAACATAATACAAATCTTTGGTCCCACAACATTTATATTATTTTCATTTTTCTTTTCGGGGCTTTCTTTTCTTACCAATTCGACTGGAAGATCGGCGTCGTGCTTTTCGGAGCCATGATTCTACACTTTATTTTTGATATTGTTGATGACCTTCTCATCCTTCACGGACTCAATCCTAATTGGAAAAGGTGGGGACGAGAGAAACGAGTTGGGCAGGGTTTACAGTGAGTATTGGCGAATGTTACAATAAGCCCATATTATGAGTTTAAAACATTTTTATGAGTTAATGATCTTGTTTAGCGGCGATCTTCCGGAAGCTGATGTTAAGAAAGAAATTGACGTTATTAAGAAGGACTTAAATTCTCTCGGCGCGGAAAAAATAGAAGAAGATTATTGGGGCCGGAAGAACCTAGCTTATAAATTAGGATCGGATTATTCAGGCTATTTTACTTTCCTCAAGATGATGATGGAGGGAAAGGACATTGAAGGTTTGAAGTCGAAACTTCTCAACAAAAATAAGCTTTTGCGGCAAATGATTACGAAGGTAGGGGGCGCGTAAAAATATGGCAAGATCCGTAAACCTTGCTTTTATTCTGGGAAATTTAACCAGAGATCCGCAGATGCGTTATACGCCGAACGGCACAGCCGTAGCTTCCTTCTCGGTGGCGACTAACAGGACATGGCTTTCCGAAGGAATCGAGCAGGAGGCCGTCGATTTTCACAATATTGTAGTTTGGAATAAATTGGCGGAAACCTGCAATAACCTTCTTTCTAAAGGCCGTAAGGTGTTTGTCCGAGGCAGAATCGCGAATCGAACTTGGGATGACGCCGCTGGGTTAAAGCATTATAGAACAGAGATAGTGGCGGAAGAAGTCATTTTCCTTGACGCCCCCCGAGGAAAGGCAGAAAATGAATCTAAACAGAAAGAAACTCAAGCAAAAGAAACAGAGGAAAATGAGAGTGTAAATGTTAAAGAGGAGAATATAAGTGCCGAAGATATTCCATTCTAGAAAAAAACGGAGAAGAACTTCTTTTGTCAGTAAAGGGTGTTTTTTTTGTTACGAAAAAATAAAAGAAGTTTCCTATAAAGATGTTGCCTCGCTTTTAAAATTCCTAAGCCAACGGGGTAAAATTGTTCCCCGGTCACGGTCGGGTGTCTGCGCGCGTCATCAGCGGATGCTAAGCCGCGCGGTGAAAATTGCCAGGATTAATGCCTTACTGCCTTTCAAAGAAAATAATATTTCATGACGATTGCCCTGGATTTTGGAAGCGCTTGTGTAAAAGCAATTTTGTTCGGCGCGCCTCGCGGTGGCAGTCGCTATTTTTCCTTTAGTCTTAATTTTAAAACACCAATACTGAGTCGGGCTACTCTTCTATCCGCGTTGGAGATAATCGAAAAGCTTTCCGGGGAAAAAGTTATTGACAAGGGTAAGCCTCTCGCTCAAATCTACGTTTGTTTAGGACTTCCGGTTTACGAGGATTGCGATTTACTTCAAGCTCCGGTTCTACTGATCGGTCAAGCCCTCTCCAGCCTTGAAATAAATGTTCTTGATGTTGGGTCAGCGTTCGTCCACTTTAACGATCGCGTGGGCATAACGCCTGTTGATGTCTCTCTGGTGGCTAATTGGTTACCTTTCAAGGCCGAGATTTCTGATATCGCCAGCTACGTTGAGAATAAGAAAATTTACAGCTCGATTATACCGGCATCTCCTCGCGACCTTTATATTGAACAAGCGATTGCCCGTGTCCGTGTCAGTGATATTTTAAAAGCCCAACAGGTTACGGACGATATTAGCGAGCTCTATTTGACCGGCGCCGTTTTCTCAAAAGCTCCTTATTTAGAGCAGGCGATTCTCATGGTATTGGATAGTTTACAACCTCAAGGTATGATTAAACTTTGGCTTGATAAAAATCAAATACTGCCAATAGCCGGGCTCCTAAAATACTATTCGACGCAAGATTATTTGGCTATAGATGATGAATTAAATCCTATTTTTTTAGGGACGGCGATATCACTAGCGGATTCTTGTGAGGTAAAGATAGATTTAGGAATGGGTGAAGATCAAAGTATTACGCTCACGAGTGGAGATCTTTACATTTTTCCACTAAAGAGCGGCGAACGGGCTTCTGTTAAAGTGGAATATAAGTCATCGAAGTCAGCACGGAAAACCTACGAAGTCGTCGGCGGAGAAGTGGGCATTGTTTTTGATTTAAGAGGTCGGCCTCTGATTATTCCCGAATCTGCTTCCCTGCGTCGGGAGCTACTAAAGTTTTGGGATAACCAGATAGGAGCTTCGGGACAAATCGAAAGGATCTAACGTGGAATTATTGCGGCCGCTACTAAAAAAAGTCTATTTCACTAAGAAGGCATTCTTCGAAAGAGGTTTGCCCCAGGAAGGGGAAATTGTTTGTAAGGTGGGGGACACCGTAAAGCCTTTTGATATCTTAGGATCTACCTTCGTGAGCATTGATAAAAGATCTTGGAGATTGAGCAGTAAAGAGTGGTCGATAAAAGTCGCTGATGGAACTTCCCTAAGTTCGTCTGACATCCTAGCCTCTAAAAAAAATATCTTTTCTTTTAAGAGTGAGGTTATTCGGATGCCGTTTTCCGGGTCTGTTTCAATACTTATTGATAAAGACGTCGCCCGTATTGATATTTCCTCATTTCCCGAAAGATATAATCTTATCTCCGGAATAACCGCCAAAGTCAGTAAGATCATCGAAAAAAATTCGGTTCTTTTAGAAACGGAAGCGTATATCGTTAAGGCTGTTTCAGGTATGGGACGTGAAGTTATCGGAGAACTAAAGATTGTCGGTAATTTTGATACTCCACTATTACTTTCTCAACTATCCCCTGATCTTACCGGTAAAATCGTCATCGGCGGTTCTTACGCCTCAAATGAAGTTATCAATAAAGCCCAAGCTCTCTCCGTTTCCGCTCTTGTTGTTGGTGGAATAAGTCCCCTCACTCAACGTGTAAATTTTACAATCCTTCAAACAGAAGGATTTGGGAAGATTCCCATTAATAAAAAGGTGTGGGATTATCTTCAAACGGCACAGCTCAAAACAGCCATAGTGGTACCGTCACGACGAGCGTTAATTATCCCGGCCGAGTTCGGTGATTACAATAATATTGGTGACTGTGATCAGTTTGTCAGCGCTTTGAAGGTTGGTAGTTATGTACAAATCTTCACCTGGCCTAACTTCGGTTTCTACGGAGAGGTCAGTGAAATAGGTACAAAAGAGATTAAATTGCCTTCAGGGATTAAAGATATTTTAGTCAAGGTGAAACTCAATGGTGGGGAAGTTGTTGAGGTTCCGATTTCCAATGTTGGAATTTTAGAGTAGAATTTTTAAGATTGTGGTGTTATTCTTTTTTAACTTATGAGTCAAAAAGCCCAAAAATATTTAATAATTTTCTTACTCGTCGTCGCCATTTCCGGTTACTTTGGTTATGATTTAGGCAGTCGCGGTTATACTCTTAAAATTAAGAAATTTCCTCCTCAACTTGAAGTAATCAATCGAAGCGTACCATCGCAAAATATTGATTTCGCGCTTTTTTGGCAAGTTCTCGACATGCTCAATCAAAAATCAATTTATCGGCCGCTTGACGGTAAGAAGGTTCTTTACGGAGCCATTAAAGGCTTGACCGATTCTCTTGGCGATCCCTACACGACGTTTTTAAATCCGTCACAGAACGAGACTGTTAATTCATCGCTAGAAGGGAAGTACGAAGGCATTGGAGCGGAACTGGGGATGAAGAACAGCCAACTAATAGTTATAACTCCGCTTGATGATTCCCCGGCTAGAATGGCAAATATAAGGGCTGGTGATTTTATTATAAAAATCAACGATGCCGATACGTCAGGAATTTCGCTGACAGAGGCGGTGTCAAAAATAAGAGGTAAAAGTGGTACGAATGTAGTTTTAAATCTTTTTAGAGAAGGCGTTGATAAACCGTTTGATGTTACGATTACCAGAGCCAAAATTGCCGTTCAATCAGTTAAATGGGAGGATAAAGGTAACGGTATCGCTTATATCCGCATCTCTCGGTTCGGTGAGACAACTAACGAGGAGTGGGATAAAACTGTTTCGGAAGCGTTCACTTTACAAGGCGGTTTGAAGGGATTAATTATTGACGTGCGGTCGAATCCGGGCGGGTACTTACAAAGCTCTATCCATATCGCTTCCGAGTTCGTCAAATCCGGAACAGTTGTTCAGGAGGAATTCGCTGACGGTACACGCCAGCCATTTATTGTCGATCACCGTGGCCGTTTTTTACAGATACCCGTCGTCGTTTTAATAAATAAAGGTTCGGCTTCGGCTTCGGAAATTCTGGCTGGCGCTCTTCGTGACGCGCGAGGAGCAAAACTTATCGGAGAGAAATCATTCGGTAAGGGTTCTGTTCAGGATGCCCAAAGCTTCCCGGATGGTTCCGGTGTCCACATCACGATTGCCAAGTGGTTAACTCCAGCCGGCACCTCAATCAACGGACAGGGTCTCGAGGCGGATGTTAAGATAGAATTACTAGAAGAAGATGTAACTTCCGGTCGCGATCCCCAGCTTTCCAAGGCATTAGAGTTGCTGCAGCCGGCTAAATAATATGGGAAAGTTTCTCTCAAGTTTCACCATCACGGCCGCCATAATTATGTTTTTATTGATAGCGGCATACGGCCCGTCGATGAACCGCTTCTTAAGTTTTGTTGGTGAAAAATTGCCTAAGCTATCAGTTAATACTCAAATACCTTCGATTAATACGCAACGTCCGGTTGAGGAAAAAGTCAAAATTCTTAATGAGGAATCGGTCGTTACCGACGTGGCTGAGAAATCTTCACCATCGGTGGTTACTGTTGGAATTAAAAAAACGCAAGCCTCTACTAATCCTTTCGGATCTGATCCGCTCCTCGACCCTTTTGGTTTTTTCGCGCCTTTGCCTCAAGGTGGTAGGCAGGGTAAGAGCATTGAGCAGGATATCGGCAGTGGGTTTATTATTTCCTCTGATGGTTTAGTCGTGACCAATAAACACGTTGTTTCTGACAGCGAAGCTTCCTACCGGATTATCACGAAAGATGATAAGACCTTCGAAGTTAAGAAAATTTACAGGGATCCAACCAATGATTTAGCCATACTTAAAATTGAGGGAAGCGGATTTAAGACAATGGAATTAGGAGACTCATCTAAATTGAAGCTTGGCCAGTTCGTTGTTGCCATCGGTACGGCTTTAGGTGAGTTTCGCTATACGGTCACGACCGGTGTAGTTTCAGGCCTAGGCCGAAGTATTTCCGCGGGCAGCCCTCTCGAAGGCGCGCTGGAGAGACTCGATAACGTTATCCAAACCGACGCCGCCATTAATCCGGGTAACTCCGGCGGCCCGCTTCTTAACAGCATCGGACAAGTTATTGGTGTTAACACCGCCATTTCGACAGAGGGCCAAAATATTGGTTTCGCTATTCCCATTAACGTGGTTAAAGAAGCGATCGATAATTTTAATAATACCGGCCAATTTAACCGCCCATTTCTAGGGGTAAGATACAGGATTATTGATCAAAAAACGGCTTTATTGAACGAGGTTCCCCAAGGGGCTTTAATTCAGGATGTCATCAGCGACTCTCCGGCTTCTAAAGCGGGCATTAAAGATGGAGATATTATCACCAAAATTTCGGGGAAAAAAATCAATAGCGGCGATTCTAGCTTAGCTTCCGAAATCGCAAATCACAAAGTAGGGGACGATATCAGCGTCGAAGTTTGGCGGGACGGTAATACCAAGACTCTAACCATTACCCTCGAAGAAGCGAAATAACTTGTATTTAGGCAGGGAAGAAAATCTTGCCCATTTCACCATTCATGATCTTTTCTAAATTGTGCCAAGACTTATTAACGCGGTGGTCAGTTAACCGGTCTTGGGGGAAGTTGTAGGTTTTTATTTTTTCACTGCGGTCTCCGCTTCCGACTTGTTCACGGCGCAGTTCATCAATTGACCCCTTCTTTTGTAGGACGAGCATTGAATAAAGTTTACCCTCAAGAAGACCCATCGCCCTTTCCCTGTTTTGAAATTGAGACCTTTCCTGCTGGCAACTGACGATAATGCCCGTGGGAAGGTGGGTTAGTCTCACCGCTGTTGAAACTTTGTTGACGTTTTGCCCGCCGTGACCGCCCGAACGAAAAGCTTCAAATTTTATACTTTTTGGATCGATACTAAGATGAACGGGGGTCAGCCCCGGAAGCACGGCCACTGTTACCGTCGAGGTGTGTATTCTTCCCGATTTTTCTGTTTTGGGAATACGCTGGACACGGTGGACGCCCGACTCATTTTTAAAAAGTTCATAAAGATCAGTTTCAGCTGGGTTAGCGGAAGTTATCTCGAGGGAAACTTCTTTGAACTCGCCTAAGCCTCCTTCCGCCGCGGAGAGTTCAGAGAATTTCCACCCCATGATTTGGGCGAATCTTGTGTAAGCGCGATAAAGCTCGCCGGCGAAAAGTCCGGCTTCGTCCCCACCGGCTCCGGCCCTGATTTCGATGACGCAAGCGTTGGCCTTGCCCTTGCCTATTGGAATGGTGTTGGTATTAAAGGTCATTTTGTTTTAGAGGCGTATTCCAGCATTTCTTTAAGAGATTTCGGTTGGTATTTTTGTTCTCGGGAATCTTTCTTGGACTGCTCGGAAGTTTTACTCTCGCCGAGTTTCTTTTGCGCGAAGGCTCTCTTCTTTTCGAATTTTTCGACGAGTCCTTCGGTATCAATGAGTTTTTCCTTTCCAGTGAAGAATGGGTGGCACTGGCTACAAATTTCCGTGTGTATTTCGCTCACCGTCGAGCCAGTGGTAAAGGAGTTACCACAGGCGCAAATCACTTTCGCCTGCTGGTGCCAGTTAGGGTGAATATTATCTTTCATAACGGGTATGATTGTAACATCTTCAGTTTAAAATGAAAAGGACAAGTCCTGGACAGGTCGTCGCCCTAATTACGACTATTGACCACGGTAAACGTCTCGACGGTGGGCAACGCGATAGACAATAATTACTTTGTTCCCTTGATCCACTTCGTAAAGAATACGATAATCGCCGACGCGTAAGCGAAAACCAGGCCAGTTGACGAGTCTTTTGGCTCCCGACGGGAATGGATTTTCGGTAAGGCCTCCAATTTTTATTTTTAGGCGGGAAAAGAGTGGTTCCGGTATCCTATCGAGTTGTTTGGCGGCCTTCTCAACGAGTCGAATTTCCATATCTTCGCTTGAGATAATTTTTTAAAAGAAAGACTATATTCGCCGCGGGCCCTTTCCAGTTCTAGAGCGTCAGTTAGGTCCTCAACCAGCTCCATTTGTTTTTTATAGGCCGAGACGTCAATCAAAAATCCTTTAGGTCGAGAACGGCTGAGAAGAAGGTAACCTTTTTTTTGCGGGAGAGAATCTAGCAGCTTTTCGGTTTGTTGGCGAAATTTGCTGAGAGGAAGAGTTTCGAAGTCATTCATAACTTTAAGATTACTTTAATATCATTTAAAAGTCAACTCACACGCGCATATTTGTGATGGATTGGCAGGTACGGAATGCGTCCTTCGGCGACATAAATTCCGAGTACAGCTAGTAATGTGCCGATAATGAAAGGAGGCGTTATTTTTTCTCCGAGTAAGGGAATGGCGATAAGAACGGTTATGATCGGGTTAACATACATGTAAAGGCCTATTTGCGAGGCGGTAATTTTCTCGGCGGCGAAACCCCAAATACTGTAAGCGATAAAGGAGGAGAAAACGGCGCCGAAAATTAGTCCAGAAATACCACGAAGGTCAAGATAAAGTGGCCAGGAGGGGTTTGAGAAAAGTTCCATTAGGGCGAAAGGGAAGAAACTTGTAGCGCCGATGAGAAAACTATAGAAGGTAAACGTACGTGACCGATATTTTAGGGCCAGTTTTCGGGAAGTCACGGCTTGGGCGGCCGCCGAGAGTGTGGCTAAAACGAGAAAAATATTACCGAGCATCTCTCCTTTATTAATATTTATTTGGTAGTTGGAAAAAGGGGATAAGATAATGATCAAAACACCAATAAAACCAATTAAATTTCCAAAAAGAGTTTTTAGGCTCGGTTTTTCGCTGATGAAGATAACCGCTAAAAGGGTGGTAAATATAGACGAAGCGGTGGCGATGACTGAAGCATTGATCGAGGGGGCGAGTCGCAGTCCAAGAAAAAAGAAAGAGATGTTGAAGGTCACGCCGTAGAGGGCGTTTTGTAAAAACAACCACCAATCTTGTCTTTTAACTTTCCAGTAATTGAGCCGGTAAAGAAAAGGAAGGAGGAGGAGTGTGGCGATACCGAAACGCAGAAAAGCCAAGGAGAAGGGAGGGATGTTGGTCAGGGCGAACTTGAAAATCGGCGGCGCCGCTCCCCAGATGATGTTGCTGATGATCAAAGCTGTAACCGCCAGTTTGTAAGAAGGTAGGTTTTTAAGGGCCTTGGGCATAGGTAGAGTATAGCAGAAGACCACGTAGACACGCGGAGAAAACACTTCTATAATTAATCTATGGAAGAGAAAATCCCTTCTAATTTGCAAGCCATTCTTTGGTCTAAAAACACTACTAAATTGGACCGTAAAAAAGACAAAGTTTATATAATTCACCAGGTTTTACGTTTCGGAGATATAGAAAATATCAACTGGCTATTCCGCGCGTACTCAATAGACGAAATCCGGAACGTCTTTCTAGAATATCCTCTGCCAATTTACAACAAATCCTCCCTGAACTTTGTTGGAAATTTTCTTCTTAATCTAGTAGGTCCTTCGATAAATCTTACCGAACAAAAATATGTCAAAACTCTTTCTTGAAGTTTTAGATGACAGCCGACGAAAAATCTTCCTTGATTTAAAAAAATTATCCGCCAATGGTGTTCTGGCTGGCGGGACATCCATCGCCCTGCAACTTAAACACCGGAAGTCTTACGACTTTGACATTTTCCTTTTTCCCCCAAGCGAGGTGGGCAGCAAGCTTTTCGACAAAACTCTCAGTTTCTATGGCGCCGCTAGAGTTAAATTGATTTTTCAAAGCTTAGATGAATTGAGTCTAAGCGTGGATGACGAAATTAAGATAAGCTTTGTTAAATTTCCATTCGCGCCATTACATCCGTCAGTCGAAACAGAAACCATCCCCCTCTTAAGCCTTAGGGATTTAGCCTCTAACAAAGCCTACGCTATTGGACGTCGGCCGGTTTTCCGTGATTACGTAGATCTTTATTTCTTGTTTAAAAATGATGTTACTGATATTAAAACAGTTATCGAAGAAAGCAGACAACGCTTTCAAGGGGCTTTTAACTCCCGACTCTTCCTAGAACAACTCAACTACGTTTCGGATCTTACCGATTTTACCGTTGAATTTATCGGCAACCCGGTGGACCTTAAGGAAATATCCGCTTATTTTAGCGAGATTACTAAATCTCTTCTCCTTACGAGTTAATCTCTATACACTCTCATAATTGTGGAAAGGATAACGGTGGAAATGGTGGGTAAGGCGGTTGAAAAAATAGCCGGCGGTTGACCTTACATATGTCAAGCTGACGGTATCGGTTCTGTGAGTTCTTTTAGAACTTCGTCTGTTTTTAAGGTTTTTTGTTCCCCGGTAGTTAAGTTTTTAATGGTGACTAAATCCTGCTTGACCTCATTTTAACCGATGATGGCGACGTAGGGGATGCCTTTTTTATCAGCGTACTTTATTTGTTTATCAATCCTGACGGAAGGATCAGGATAAAGTTCCGCATTGACCTCCGAATCTCTTAGCCGCTTGGCGATGTTAAGGGAGTTGTCGAGCAACTGCTTAGAGAAGACAGTAACGAGTATTTTGGTTTTTGTTTTAATTTTCGGTATCAGGGAAAATTGCTCCGCCGCTTCGACGGTCCGGTCGAAACCTAAAGCGAATCCCGTTCCCGGAATATCCAAGCCGCTGATTTTTTTAACAAGATTATCATAGCGCTCACCGCCGAGAACGGAACCGGCGGTAAAACCCGGAATGATTACTTCCCAAATCGGACCGGTGGAGTAGGAAAATGATCTTGCTAGTGTTGGTTCGAACCGATACCAGTCCTTATCGAAACCAAGTTTCGAGAGATAATCAAGAATAACGGCGACGGTTTCGTTCGGTTTCAGGTTCTTTACGTAAGAAAGATATTCTTTAGCTTTTTCGCTGCTGATCCCTTTAGCTATCATTTCGGCGATGACCGTTTCTTCACCGATTTTTTTTAGCTTATCGATCGCCACGATGGCTGGATAAGGAATGTTTTTAAGAAGCTCACGATCGTTAATAAGAACAACAACATGGGTAAATCCCAATTTCTTATAAATTTCCAGAGAGAGTCCGATGGTTTCAGCGTCAGCCAGAGGTGACTTAATTCCGAAGATATCGGCGTCACATTGGATAAATTCACGGTATCGGCCTTTTTGCGGCCTCTCCGCCCTAAAAGCGGTCTGGATTTGATAGCGCCTAAAAGGTAGGGGAAGATCACGGTATTGGGAGATGACACGGCAGGTCGGTACGGTTTGATCGTAACGCAGAGCTACATCTCGTCCGCCCCCGTCCTTGAATTTATAAAAAAGTTTTTCGTCTTCGCCGATCTGACCTTGAAAAAGTTCTAACGGCTCAAGGGTTGGAGTTTCTAGAGGGTCGAAGCCCCAACTCTCGAAAACGGAGCGTATTTTACCTTCAACCCATTGGCGTTTTAGGGCCTCTTCCGGCAAGAAATCACGAAAGCCTCTCAAGGTTTGTATCGTCATAATCTAACCTATTCAAATAACCTCCATAAATTGGACGGCGCTGATCCACCCTGAAGGTGTAGATCGGTGTGAGTTCACCTTCAGGGTGTTCACTTTGTCCAATTGATTTTTAGAAAATCACCCGGCTTCGAGGCCGGTTTTACGCTTAAAACTTGCCACCAAATAAACATCAGCGCTGTCGCGAGAATGATGCTCAAAGTGAGTAAAAGAGGCACAAGAATCTTTTCGTATTTAGCCAGAATATTTTTGTCAGGCGTCACGAATACAGTTTAACAGGAGTCAAAGTTGCCGGCAAGTATACCCTTCTGACTGCATTTTGCAACTTTTTCGTCAGAAAAATGTTGCCAAATCAGTCTAGAAGGAGTTATACCCGAAACAATTTCAATTGTGGAGGGTATATTCACGTGACACCCATAAATTGGATTTCACTAATCCCACCCTGAATCCGGCTCAGCCGGATTCAGGGTGTGGGTTGGCACATTGAAATCTTCGGATCCATCTTGCCCGCTGGAAAAGAACCCCTTGAAGGTCGGATAGAGAGAGGGGGATCAGGGCAAGCGCAAAGTGGGTACGGGTGTATCTTTACCTTGGGCCCACGCGGAGCGTAAAAAAAGATAATTCCAGAGGGAGTGAGACCGGCGATGTCGTCAATTCTCCCTGATTCCGACGCTTCGGTCGGAAGGACGAGGCTTGCTCTGCCTTTGTCAGGATTCTTTTGAGAGTCGGCGAGAAATCCCCGACACGATCAAAGAGTCCAAAAGAGGGTAGTTTTGGGGTCTTAAAAAGCTTTGAGGCTCGGAAACTGCGCTAAATTATACCTCGGAGGTATAGAATCTAACCTTTAAGGTTGGGAAAGTCGTGATTGGTGGAGGCTAGATTTTTGGAAGAAGCTCAAAGTAACGCTCCCGAGACATTTTGGCGGTGCGTAAATTGTTGAGAATGATGAAAACGGGGACTTCTTTTTTCTTGGGGATAACGATGCGGCGCGGGAAGCCGGATTTCTTGAGTTGCAGGTGATCGCCGCTTGTGCCCAAGCACTTCCAACCGTCCAGTTCAAAGATTTTGAGGAGTTTTCCGTAAGGTTGGGTAGTGAGTTTAGGCATAAGAAACTTTGCCTCTCGAGAGTTTTTGGAGGGGAAAAGTGAAAACCGAAAAGTAGGTTTTGGGAGCTTCGTGGCTATTAGCTTTGAACCCGGCTTCCTCAAGGACCTGGTTTAAAGTCCCATCTTCCTTGGCGCCCTTGAGGATAAGAAATACGGCTTCCTCAAGCATTTTCCTAGCTTCCTCCTCAGTTTTACCACAGGAGGAGACGTCGAGCTCCGGGTTGTAGGCAACATAAGGATCCTTTTTAGAGGTTCCTTCTTTAAAGACTTTAATGGTGAGAGGTAGGTTAAGAATTCCCATAGCTTTATTCTAGGTTCAGGAGCATCTTTCGTCAAGGAGTTCAAATCTCAAAGTCCACTCTTTGGTCATAATCTTCATAACCTTATGACCGGAAAGTTCTCTTGGAGGTCTTTTAGTGATCGTTCCACCCTCCGGGTGGATGAACGGGTGGATGATAGTCTTGGTGATGGGAAACGTCAGATTGCTGGTCAGTTAGTTTCCCTGCCATCAGGCAGAGGAAAGCCAAAGTTGCGGGTTGGCGCCCGCGTTAGTCGGTTCCGAGGAAACCCGTCTATAAGCGTTCGGTTAGCCCGACGCGAAGTGACGGACATAAGCTCTGGGCCGAAATTGGAGGTTAGTGATGTATCTCACTAACGCTTTCTCCTTGAACATGATCGCCGACGGGGAATTCCCCTGCGCGGCGCATTTCGAGGAGCTCCCCGTTGCCGAGGCCATTGATTTGGCCAAGGAAGCCGTCTCCGTGGTTGGTCACCCCGACACAGCTGCCGTTTTTACGGCGGTTCTCGCTGTCGAGGTGCCGGTCAACCGGGCCACGATCGCCCTGAAAAAGGGTGACCGGGTGCTGGTTGGTCAGTACCGCGGGCCTCGGCTTTCTGAAGGGGCTAAAACCCTTCCGGAAGGTGCCACCATTGGGTGGTACTTGGTCGTGGTTAATTAACCACCGCCAACGGACTAAACCTACTCCTGCAGGTTAAGGAGCGCCGACTCTTAAGGCGAAAGTTGGCAACGACGATAGAGATCCAATATGGTCCTGATGAAAAGCTAAAGACTGCCCGCCCGTAAGGGAAGGCGCTATCAGAAGTCAATCCGAAAGGAAAGATGGATGGATAGCTTAATGTGCACATACTAGCTCAAGGACTCCTAAGTTGGAGCACGAGGTTGCCGCAGTTAGATTTATTGGAATCATAGATCCACCAACCCCGGAATGGCCAATCGCTTTGAGTCGCTCAAAGTGAAAGGCGTTCCGGGGTTTTTTGTTTTCTGCGAGTCTCGTCTCCGATCTCATCTCCGAGCTAAGGGCTCGTCCGTACCGCTCAGCGGGACGGCTACGGCCCTTTGTGCCGCATTCATCGAATGCGGCCTTAACTTCGGCTAAGGCTGCCACTTAAACCTTTTTCTGACGACACCATTTTACTGCTCCGTAGGACAGTGTTTTGACGCCTTCTTGGACCGAGGAGACACCTTGAAGGTGTGGCCCCACGTCGGTTTCACCTTCAGGATGGTCATTTGGTCCACTATTTGTTAAACTTATTCTGTGGAGATTAAGTATCTTGGACACGCCTCTTTTCAGGCGAAAGGTAAGAACGCTAAGTTAATTTTTGACCCGTTTGATCCATCGATCGTGGGCCTTCCTTTTAAAAAAATTGAGGCGGATATCGTTTGTGTTTCTCATTCTCATCATGATCACGATTTTTTAAGCGCCGTTGAAGGCACTCCTTATGTTGTCAAGGGGCCGGGAAAATATGAGATAAAAGGTGTGAAGATTTCCGGAATTCCCTCTTTTCACGACGACGAGGGTGGCTCTAAACGCGGTCATAATACCATTTACGTTGTGGAGATGGACGGTATTTTTCTTTGCCACCTCGGTGATCTCGGGCATAAACTGACCGATAAACAACTAAGCAGTATCAAAGGGGTAGATGTTTTATTTATACCTATTGGGGGTTTTTACACAATTGACCCGAAAATGGCCGTTGAAGTTGTTGCTCAAATTGAACCGAAAATAGTCGTGCCGATGCACTACAAGGTAAAGGGGATGAAGCCGGCTTTCGAGAGTCTTCACATTCTTGAGGATTTTACTGCCGAAATGGGGGAAACTCCGAGGACGGAATCGGTGCTTAAGGTTTTAAGGGATGATCTAATGCTCGAAGGGACTTCATTGGTTATCTTGGAAAATTCGATGTTATAAAAACTGCCCTTGCTTCTTATGAACGAAAGAATTCCGCCTCAAAATGTTGAAGCCGAAGAATCGGTTTTAGGTTCCCTTTTAATAGATAAAGACGCCATGTATAAAGTGGCGGCGATTTTGACGCCCGAGCTTTTTTATAATGACGCAAACGGAGAAATTTTCGCGGCGATTTTGGCGCTTTACGAAAGGCGAGAACCGGCGGATTTAGTGACGGTCCCGGAGGAACTTAAAAAGAGGAAGA
>CAYHYS010000014.1:0-15604 GCA_964360905.1 uncultured Candidatus Saccharibacteria bacterium
CTGTGTGGGCCGTTCTTATTTTCGATGGATCAAACCCTTCCCCCGCCCGGCGCTGCCTCGATCTTTCTTTTTGTTTTTTAAGAAGTTCCTCAAAGGAAACCTTGTCGAGAGCTAAACTTTTACGGCGGGAAAGTTCCTCACTGAGCTCGAGCGGGAATCCATAACTATCATAAAGACGGAAGGCAGCCTGTCCGGAAAAAACTCCGTTTGACACATTTGATCGGGAAAGTTTTTCAAACTCGCGCAGACCTCGTTTAAGGGCCGTACCAAAAGTTCTCTCTTCATCTTCTATCACTTTAAGTATTTCCTGGCGTCTCTGGCAAAGCAGTGGGTAAATATCACCGAACTGGTCAATAACCCTCCCGGCGAGCTGGCTCAGAAAATAGCCATTAATATCAAGTAGCAAACCGTGAAGTATGGCCCGGCGGGTAAGACGACGCATCACATAGCCCTGTTGAGTATTTGAAGGAATGACGCCGTCAGCAGCTAAAAATGAAACAGCGCGGGTATGATCCGCAATAATCCTTACGGACCTTTGATCGGCAACGTGTCCCACTTCGGCCAAGGCGTTTATCTCCTCAATGAGACTTTTAAAAATATCCGTTTCATAAACGCTGCCTACGCCTTGCAAAACCATCGCGAATCTTTCTAAGCCCGCGCCGGCGTCAACGCTTTTGGCGGGCAGAAGTTCAAGCGATCCGTCCGGCAATCGGTTGTACATCATAAAAACTCCGGCGTTCCAAATTTCCAGGAAACGGCCGCAATCGCAATTCGGACCACAGTCAGGTTTGCCGCAGGCATGCTCCGGCCCTAAATCGTAAATAACATCAGTATTTGGACCGCACGGGCCGGAAGGACCGGAGAACCAGAAAGAATCCTTCGACGGAAGTTTAAGGATACGCTCTTCGGGAAGGAATTTTTTCCAAGCGGTAAGGCTCTCCTCGTCGGACGGTACATTCGGCCAGCTAGAATCTCCGCCGAAAACTCCGGCCCAAATACGAGTCCTATCAATACCAAATTCGGAGAGCAAGTCCCAGGCGAAATTAATTGCCTCTGCTTTAAAATAACCTGAGGTCCCGATACCGTCCGCCGCCTCCGGATCGCCGATACTCCAATTTCCCATCATCTCGAAAAAAGTGAGATGGTGAATATCGCCAACACTCTCGATATCGTTGGTACGCACACAACGCTGAATGTTAGTAATCTTTCTTGAGGGCGGTCTAGCTTGACCTAGAAAATAAGGCTTAAGGGGAGCCATGCCCGAATTGGTCAAAAGCAAGGTCGGATCATAATCAGGAACAAGTGAACTTGAAGGTACCTCCGTATGTCCCCGATCAATAAAAAACTCAATAAATTTTCGACGAATCTCTTTGTGATCCATACGACTATGATAAGGAAATACACCGGCCTTATCAAGGCTAAAGTCTATTGGGAATAATTTGTGTGGAGGCGCGGGCCGGAATCGAACCGGCGTATAGACGTTTTGCAGACGCCTGCGTTACCTCTTCGCCACCGCGCCTTGCGAAGCAAGGCCTGGCTCCGCCAGGCCCACCTACAGATTATCTAAACTATACTTTATCTGACCTCGTAAATCATCTTTTGCGGCATGGTTTTTTAGCTGTCTTTCTCTGATCGTGGCGTCTCTCTTTCCCCGATAAGCTTCATAATAAACCAATATCCAAGGCCTATTTGGCTTCGTTGTTTTAGCCAACCCCTTGTTGTGTTCGGCAAACCTTTTCTTCAGGTCTTCGCTGAAACCAACGTAAAGATCACCGTTGGTCAAACTTTTGAGAACGTAAACGTAATACATGGAAAAAAGATTCAATGGTGGACGTTTTTGAAGAAGCGCTTTTTAGTGCTATTGAGGCTACCTGAAATTACGGTCAATTTATCCTTAATTTCCTCACTAACAGTCGGAGCCGCTTTAACTACTTGAGATATAACCTCTGAAGCTTGTGAAACAAGCGGCTCAAACTCCTCGGCCGCCTCCATTAAAGGCTCACTCGCCTCTTTTAAATCCTCATAAATCTCATCAACCTTTTCTTTCACTTCCTCACTCTTTTTCTTGAGTTTTTTTCTCATCTCTTCACCTTTTGACGGAGCAAAAAGTAAACCCAAACCTCCGCCGAGGAGAGCTCCGACCAGCAATCCAAAAATAAAGGCAACCGTACGTCTTCCCGAACAGCTATCGCTCATGTTAATCCTTAGTATCTCCTCTATCCTTCACATCCGACTTCTTTTCCATCATCTTTTTAATTATACCAAAAGTACGCACACCTTGAGTAAAAGCGTTGACAGCGCCACTGGCTCCAACAATTGGATCGGCCACGGCCGTCGAAACTTCGTTAACCGTATCGAGAAAAACGTTCATCTTCGTAACGGAAGAACGAACTTCTTTTAGAATCATGACAATATAAAATCCGACGAAGATAAGGTTTACCGCCAGAAGAGCAATGACAATGACGAGCAGTGTTTGTGTATCCATAGCAACCCTTCCTTATTCTATAAAAATAACATGGTATTATCAAGAGTGAATGGGAAAAATGTTAGTTTTGTTATTCACAACTATAATAATTGGCGCTTTAGTGTCATCAAACCTTACTGACAGAAGCGCTCCTGGGAGTGTCAACAAGAATGAGCCGACGCAAAGCAAAGAGAGAACGGAGGTTATTGCGAAAAACAGAATTCAGAAAGCTCTTTTAGAGATAGAAAATACCACTTACACAATATTAATAAGAAAACTGCAGGACGATGAAGAAGTCTTACTTATTCCTAACTTTAAAGAAATGTGGTCGAGCGCGGAAGTGCTTTCTTCAAGCCATTGCGATTTTATCATAAACGGTGGCTTTTACACGAAGGAAAATTCCCCGCTGGGACTTTTTTTCCTGAGGGGGAAAAAAATCACTGACTATCTCGAAAACTCTTTTCTCAACGGAAACATCTTAAAATATAGAGAAGGCGCCATCTCCCTTAGTAGCGGCCGACCATCGCTTGCCAATGATTTAGAATTTGCTCTGCAAAGTGGACCTTACTTCTCCCTAAAAAGTGAGGCTGTGCTAAGATTCGAAAATGGAAAAGCCCGGCGGTCTTTAATTGCTCAGGATTCAAAAGGAAAGATATACTTCCTCGCTGTTTACAATTCTTCAGATAATTTTTCCGGTCCGGATCTCAACCAGCTTAAAAAAATACTCTTGGCTGTCAGTAACGATAACAAACTAGAATTGATGAGCGCCGTAAATCTTGACGGCGGCTCGACTTTGGCCTTCCTCCAAACCGATGAGGATTCAATCCCAGAAATAAAAAAATCAGGGAGTTTTTTTTGTATCAAGAATAAATAACGGTACCCCTCCTCCGAACTTTACTTTTTGAATTCTTTTTCGACGATTTCCCCCTCCTGTCCCATCGGCCCTAAATTATTTCCGTTAAAGGTTATCTCAGTAGAACCGCCATTGCCTGTACGTATCCGAATACCGACGGGGTCAGAAAAATCCCTCGTGACTCCGGCAACCATGAGACCTTGAAAGAGTGGGTCCTTCACTCCTAAAGCGTAAACTTCTATCCAAGAAGCATTAGGATTGGTGTGTATTTTAAGGCTGACACGGTCCGAGACGACCGCCGAAGGAGAAGCTTGCTCTTCAACAGATTGTGATGAAATAGGTTTCTCCAAAATGATCGTTCGCGCCACACGTGTCTCCTTACCGAGTTTATTCTTGGCCGCGAAATTCAGGATATTAACTCCGTCTAAAAGGGTAATGACGGTGGAAAAGCTTCCCTCCTCGGTCAGGTTTATTGCTTGGCCATTAATCTTCAAGGTCGCGTCTTTATTGGTATGTCCCGAAACGCTGGTTATATTTTCGGCTGTTTTAAAGTCACGAATTGGTTCGGTAATAGTCAATCCTGGAGCGTTGGTAAAATAAAGATATTGAAAAAAAAGGTAGACGAAAAAAAATAAGGTTAGAAAAATTACGGTGGTGGAAATTATTCTTTCGGGGGTAATCAAAACCACGGAGGAAGAGAGTGGCTTTAGGGAATCAGTTAAAATCACGTTTTGGCCGATCGAATATTCACGGCGAAAGAAGGCCAATATTTCATCAACGGGAAGAGAGAGAAAAGAGGAATAATTTTTTAGAAACCCCTTAAGGTGGACGGGAGAAGAAAAGATAGAATAGTTTCCCTCCTCTAAGGCCTTTAAAAAACGGACGTGGATCTTCAAAGCACGGGAGGCCTCAGAGAGGCTGATGCCTTTATTCTGGCGGGCCGTTCGCAGAATTGAACTAACAGATCTTTGACTAGTCATCGGCTTTTAGTACCACCTCTGGGTCGTGGATGAGAACTTCCCTCGGTTTACTGCCGTCGGCACTGCCAACAATACCCTTACTTTCCATCTCATCAAGCAGCCGAGCGGCTCGAGCATAACCAACCTTAAGCCGTCTTTGCAACAGCGAAGCTGAGGCCCGATCGTATTCACAGATAGCTCTCACGGCGTCAGCAAAAAGATCATCATCGGAAGACCCAATACCCATCTTTACGGTTGATGGGGACGTTACTTTTTCTTCGTAGGTCGGTTGGATGTTGTTAGAACGTATAAAATCGAGAAGAGAACGCAATTCGCTTGGGTGAACGTAAACGCCTTGAATTCTTACGGGTTTTGAAGAATCAGCTGGCAGATAAAGCATATCACCGCGACCCAGTAATTTTTCAGCACCCGCCTGGTCGATAATGACTCTCGAATCAACTTGACTAGTAACGTTGAAGGCGATACGGCAAGGTATATTGGCTTTGATCAGACCGGTTAAGACATCAACCGAGGGACGTTGGGTCGAAAGGACTAAATGAATACCGGTGGCCCGAGCCATCTGCGCCAGCCGGCAAATCGCCTTTTCTACTTCAACCGGAGCCAGTTGCATCATATCCGCCAGCTCATCGACTAAAATGATGATATAAGGCAAAGCCTGAAATCCGGAAAGTTCGTTATAAGCATCAATGTCCCTGACCTTAGCGTTTTGGAAAAGTTTATAACGTCTTTCCATTTCTCCCATCGACCATTTAAGCGCGGAAAGGACCTTCTCCGCCTCGGTAATGACAGGAGTTAAAAGATGGGGAATTTCATTGTATTCGGTCAACTCTACTCTTTTAGTGTCAACTAAAATAAGCCGTAACTCTTCGGGGCTACAACGGAAAAGTAACGTCGCCAAAAAAGCGTGAATAAGGGTTGATTTACCGCTGCCGGTAGAACCGGCCATCAAAATATGTGGCATCTTTTTGATATCAGCGGCTACAGGAGATCCGGAAACGTCAAGGCCTAAGGAAACGGCGAGCTTGCTCTTATTGCTTTTCATCGAATCACTACTGAGAATCGATTTAAGAGTAACGAGAGATGGGGCCAGATTAGGCACCTCAATGCCTACGAGAGATTTACCCGGTATCGGCGCTTCAATCCTCACGGTACCGGTCGGTGAAGCTAAGGACAGAGCGAGGTCGTTTTGTAAATTCCTAATCTTAGCGATTTTTGTACCCTGAGCGGATTCTAGAGCGTATTGAGTGACGGCCGGACCCATGTTGATTTCAACAACGCGCGCCTTTATACCGAAGGAGTCTAGAGTTTTCTCGATCGTGGCCGCGTTTTTAGAGACGTCACCACGATTAGCCTCAGTTACCTTGGTATCGGATAAAACACTAAGGGGCGGGTATTCCCAAATTTGAGCAGCCACTTCGTTCTTCACGGTTTCCTGACGAATCTCTTCTTCCCCGAGAGGAACCTTCAAAAGCACTTCCTCAGTTTTTTCAATTTTGACCTGCTCCGCGCCGCTAGGCTCACAGGGTAGAGGTAAGAGCTCGACGGAAGGGGTAATGGTATTTACTACTTTCTCACTCATACCACGCATTGTCACCACTGGTAGAATCTCCCTTTCTTCTTTTTTATTTAAGGGCTTTATCGCTCCTATGATCCGCGATAATTTTTTAAACGCGGCCGCTATCACGGTAAGAAATCGATCGAGCGAGGTATTAAAAAAAACGAGAGCCGAAATAATCAGGGCCGAAAGAAAAATGAATAAAGCTCCTAAAACCGAGAAGTAGCGTTTTAGAAAATCGCTTAACCAAAATCCGATAAGTCCTCCCCCTTGCCCAAGAAAAGCCAACTCGGCCGAATCATTACCACGAAAAAATAAAAGATGGATTATACCTAAAAAAGAAAGGGTAAAAATCGAAAGGCCAAACGGAATGTTGGCCGTGATAAAGCGCGGGCGGTATTTAAAAAAAAGGAGTCCAGTCGTGGCCAGTATAAAAGGAAATAATACCGCGCCCCAACCGAATAATCTGTTAACCAGTTCTTGAATAAAAAAAGAACCCATCGCCGATTGCGCGAAAAAGGAAAGCAGAGTCAGAACAGAAAAAAGGATCAAGATGATGGAACTCACCGAGATGAGACTTTCCTTTTTCAGATTCAGTCTAAAAAGCTTTCTTCGTCTGGGCATACCACTTCAATTTTACACGTAAAACTGGGGTCACAAAACCTAAATTTCGACAACAATGGGTAGAACCATCGGACGGCGCATTGTTCTCTTTGTTAAAAATCTAAAGATAACTCTCTCTAACTGATAACGAAACTGATGACGTTCTATCGCTCTTTCGCGCATTTGGGCGAGAGTTCCGTCAACTTGGTCACGAATGGTTTTGACAACATCATCAGACAATTTCTCCCGGGAAAAACCGCGAGTCATAACTTCAACCTCGCCAACTCTTCTAAAATCTCCCCGTTTTAAAGGCACGGAGATGATAATTATTCCCTCTGTCGAAAGTGTCTGGCGATCCTTAATAACAATCTCACCAATATCTTCCGTTCCGGAGCTATCTATCAAAATTTCGCTTACCGGTATAAGTTTTCCGATCGTGGCTTTACCGTCATCAAATTCGACGGGAAGCCCAGTATCGAGTTGCAGGACATTATCATAAGGGTAACCTAAACTCTCAACAAGTTTTGCAAAGGAATGAAGATGCCGTGCCGTGCCGCCGATTGGAAGAAAATATTTAGGACGGACTAGAGAAGTCAATAGTTTTATATCACCCTGACTACCGTGACCAGAAACGTGTAAATCTTCCTGGATCTCGTAGTAATGAACATCAGCACCTAGTTCTGTTAGCTTATCAATAACACTGTCCACGGAATCTTTAACCCCCGGAGGAGCCGGATCAGCAGAGAAAATAACCGTCGCGTTCTTTCGTAGCGTAGCGAACTTGTGAGTACCGTTGGCAATTCTTGATAGAGCCGAACTTTGCTGACCGTAGGCCCCGGCCACAATATAAGTCAAAGTCCTCTGATCGAGGTTTTCAGACCTCTCAACTTTAACCAAATCCTTATTAGCCACCTTTAAATAACCTAGTGATTTGGCGATTTCAATATTTTTGACAATCGAACGGCCGACCAAGACAATTTTTCGACCATGCCTCACCGAAGCGTTTATCGCTTGCTGCATACGCGAAATATTTGACGAAACGGTCGTAATAATAACCTGACCGGAAGTGTTATTGATAATTTCCTCAAAAACTTTCTCGATGGCCGCTTCGGATCTTGTAAACCCTTCAGAGTTTGAACCTAAACAATCGGAAGCCAGTAACAAAACACCACTGGACGCCAGTTCTACCACCTTAGCGATTTCGAATGGCTTACCGTCAACGGGAGTAAAATCAAATTTAAAGTCGGCCACGTGGAAAATTTTACCTTGAGGCGTTTCGATACAATAACCCATGGCATCCGGTACGGAGTGGTTGATCCTGAACGGATTCACTCTGAAAGACCCAATGTCGAAAGGACCTTTATCGACGTTGATAATGTTTATCTTAAAAGACGAAGAACCGTCTTGCTCTTCCATCTTCGCGCGGATAAATCCAGCCGGCAACGGCGCCGCGAAGACAGGAACATTAAGTTTCGGCAAAATGTAAGGGAGGGCACCAATGTGATCTTCATGGCCATGGGTGATGAGGATACCTTTAACTCTTTCCCGATTTTTCTCCAGATAAGAAACATCCGGAATGACAACATCAACACCGAGCATCTCCGAATCGGGAAACCCCAATCCGCAGTCAACGATGAGAATATCATCGCCGTATTCGTAGATATACATGTTCTTGGTAACATCCCTTATTCCGCCCAAAGACATGAATCGTAGTTTTTGCTTCGTTTTAGTATTCGTCGGAAATCTGAACTTTATCATATATGCAATTCCTGAATTCAAAGAGTAAATAAATTCATCTGGGAAGAATTACCGGAATTATCATCATTCTTAAAAAATGGTATTTCCTCCTCCTTAAGTTTACTCGCTCTAGCCAGTTTTCGAAAATCCTCTTTCAATTCTCTCAATACCGAATCCGAGCGGAGTGCTGCCGCCGGATGGTAAAGAGGAAAAATAATCCGGCTGGAAACCCGGAAAGGCTTTCCGTGAACCTCTGATATCTTCGCTCCCGATAGGAAAATATCCATGGCGAAACGTCCCAAAGTAACAATTATTTTCGGGTCAATCGCCTTTATCTGGTCAAGAGCATAAGGCCGGCAGGCCTTGATCTCATCAACCATTGGATCACGGTTATCGGGGGGACGATGCTTAATGATATTACCGATCCAAACATCGGCTCTTTTAAGGCCGATCTCGGAAAGCATTTCGTCAAGAAGTTTTCCAGCCCGACCAACAAACGGAAGTCCCTGTTGATCCTCATTAAAACCGGGGGCTTCGCCGACAAAAATTATCTTTGAATTGGGATTGCCGACGCCGGGAACGGCCTTCGTCGCCATACGGTACAAGCGGCATTTTCGGCAGGACTTAACGGCTTTTTCTATTTGCGAGAGAAGTTCTTCCTTAGTCATCTTTACCTATCAAATCCCGGATCTAACGCCTGCCCGCCTCCCTTCGATGGTCTGAGGACCCCTCAGGGTCTCGAACGACTGGCGGGGATTAGGATCTGGGATCTTTCCAATAATCAACTACCAAGTGGGTAGGAATTCTTTGATGTTACCCTCCGTAAGCTCATATGAACTGCCTTCGCCTTCGACTATTTTTCGAGCCACCTTCCGGCAAATACCTTCTAAAGTCCTCTCCAGTGTCCGTATACCCGAGTCGTAACCGAGAGGGCGAATGATCTTTGGCCACAAATTATCGCCGATATTAATCTGGCTTTGTGTCAGACCTGTCCTGGCGATCACCCGCGGGAGGAGATAATCGCGTCCGATAATTCTTTTTTCGTCATCGGTGTAAGAAGGCATCTCAATAACCTCAAGCCGATCCAAGACGGCGTTCGAAATTCCGTGAGTGTTATTGGCCGTACAAATAAACATCACTTCAGAGAGATCGAAGGGAAAGTCTATATAATAATCAACGAACTGGCCGTTCTGTTCAGGATCGAGCAGTTCGAGAAGAACACCCATGATTGAAGCTCTGCTATCGTCGGCCACACGGTCGACTTCGTCTAAAAGTATGACGGGATTTTTGGTGCCAAAACGCCGCAGACTTTTCATGATCACTCCCGGCTCCGAAGAAGATAGGTAATGAGGAGTCCCCCGCAAGGAAGCAACCTCCCCAATACCTCCAAAAGGGATTCGGATAAAACTTCTACCCATAGATTGGGCGATAGAAGAAGCAATCGACGTTTTGCCTATACCTGGTAACCCAACAAAACAGAGAATATTAGATTCAAGACTTTTATTTGAGGAATTTAGATTAAGAACGGAGAGATACTCTAAAATACGATCTTTAATCCTCCACATTCCGTAATGATTTCTCTCAAGAACCTCTTGAGCGGTTTTTAAATTCAGATTATCCACCGACCGCTTATCCCAAGGAAGACTAACCACCCAATCAATATGGCGGGACAAACTATCATACTCGGCCGTGAATGATCCGAGACTGATCATCATTGATAGACGTTCGATTGAAGATTCGAGCTGGAGACGCAGCTGCACGGGTACGGCTGACGAGTCGACCCGCGTTTTTAGTGATTTAATTTCAACCTGTAAAGACTGGCTATTTTCCATAACCGCCAACTATTTTCACGCTTCCGGCAGCGGAGTCAATAATGAAAGATTTTCCTTTCAACTGTTCTAAGTCCATATTAATAATCTCCTTACCGAAAAGCATTCGCAACCCTTCCTTTAGTAAATCTTGGTCTCTGGAAAAGATAAGGGCTTGTCCCATCTTCGAAAGGTTACGCTGGCTCTCAAAAAATTCGGTATCTTGGCCTAAAGAAAGGAGTTTCCGGCTACTAATGGAGATCACCTTATCAAGAATACCAGGAGAATCGGAAACCGCCAAAACATCATCAATGACAACGCCGGCAATGATTTCATTTGAGTATTCCTTAATCTTCGCCTTAACGAAATCAACGTCCCTAACTTTTGAGAGAAAAAGGAAACCTTCAGGCATTTCCGCCACGGCGTAATCATCACCGAGAAAAGAAAAAGCCTCCGTCAGAGTTAACCCCGTTTTTTTGCTAAACTGCTCTTTATCTTTGTCAGCCAATACCCTCTTCAAAAGTAACGCCGGCGAGCGACTTTGGATAAAAAGTGAGGCTTGGGAAGGTACTAGTGACGCAAAATCGGTATCCGCTAAATTATAAGGCGCAACCGGCAGAGCTGAGACAGTTGAGACATATTCGTTTGCTAAAGGAAGAGACGCCCCTTGTGTTGGTGATAAGGTAGCCCGCTCAATCTTTTTACTGTTAAAAACAAACCATCCGAGAAGGGCACCGGATAAAATAACGGGGAGAATAAAAAAGATAACCAACAGTGACCCTGGTGATTTTCTCGCCGAAACCTTCGTCGGTTGCGTGAGCGGGCCAGCGACGTTTGAGTAAGGAACATCAGTGTGTGAAGCAGCTAGTTCTTGACCGCAGCTGTAGCAGAAAAGAGCAGACTCCGACTCAATCAAAGCAGAACAATTCGGACACAAACGGACATTCATCGCTAATCTTATTCTCGAGGTCTTTCTTCCCCGAGTAGTGCTTTTCGACTCAAGTTTATCCGACCTTGATCATCGATACCGATAACCTTGACTTTGACTTGATCACCGATTTTAACAACATCTGTCACCCTACCGACTCGGAAGGGAGCTAATTCGCTGATATGAACAAGACCATCCTTCCCCGGGAGAATCTCCACGAAAGCTCCAAAATCGAGAATACGTCTCACGCGACCCTCGTAGATTTCTCCGACTTTAGCTTCCTTGACAAGATTTTCAATAATGGATTGGGCTTTGTTGGCTAGCGATGTTTCCGCCGCCGTGATATAGACCGTACCGTCGTCTTCGATATCGATCTGTGTCGAAGTCGATTCCATGATACTACGGATGATCTTACCACCGCCGCCGATGACTTCACCGATTTTTCTCGGGTCAATCTTTATCGAGATAATTCTCGGCGCGTACTTAGAAAGATCAGCGCGAAACTTAGGTATAACGGATTCGATTAGATCAAGTATTTTAAGACGCGTTTCAAAAGCTTTAATCAAAGCTTCGCTGAGAACATTGACAGGTACTCCCGGAATTTTTACATCAAGCTGGAGAGCCGTAATCCCTTCTCGAGTACCAGCAGATTTAAAGTCCATGTCACCGTTGAAATCCTCAACTCCGGCGATATCGGTTAAGAGTGAAAATTTATCTCCTTCACTGATAAGCCCAATGGAAATACCGGCCACGGGAGCTTTTATCGGCACGCCAGCGTCCATCAAAGATAAAGTTGAACCGCAAACCGAGGCCATTGAACTCGAACCATTCTGGGAAAGTATCTCTGAGACGACACGGATCGTGTAAGGAAATTCTTCTTTAGAAGGAATGACCGGTAAAAGAGCTTTCTCGGCTAAAGCCCCATGCCCTATCTCTCTTCGTCCGGGACCGCGTAGAGCGGAGACCTCACCTGTCGAGAACGGCGCCGCGCTGTAGTGATGAATATAACGCTTTGTTTCCTGCCCTTCAGGACCTTGAATGAGTTGCTCAAGGGAAACCGCCCCAAGGGTTGTGGCCGTCAAAGCTTGAGTTAAACCTCTCGTAAAAAGAGCGCTGCCGTGAGTTCGCGGTAAAAGACTGACTTCAGCGGTAATCGACCGAAGCTCATCAAGTTTGCGGCCATCTGGCCTTTTATGATCAGCGGAGATCATCTCTCGTATCTTCGCTTTCTGGAGAGCGTCAAGAGCCATAAGCATTTTCGCTTTTGTATATTTTCCTTCAAGATTCTTGTAGAGCTCGTCGGCGATATCCTTATACTTCTGTTCGAATTCAGACTTCTCGGGGCTGGCAATCAGCAACGCGTAAAGAGATTCACCAGCGGTTTTGGTAACATCCGCGAGCAACGCTTCTTCGATAATTTTCTTTTCGTATTTGTATTTAGCTTTACCGGCTTCCTTGACGAACTCCTCAATAAAAGAAAGTAGGGGTTGTGCCTCCTTTAAACCAAAATTCAAAGCCACGGACATCACTTCTTCAGGGACTTGTGACGCCTCGGCTTCAATCATAACGATCTTTTCGCGGGTCGTTGAGATAACAAGATCGAGCGAGGACGCTTTCATCTCATCACGCGTCGGATTAAGCTTCATTGAATCACTAATCAAACCGACGCGAACCGTCGCTAAAGGCCCGTTCCAAGGAACGTTAGAAATCGAAAGCGCGCAAGAAGCGGCGACAGCTCCGAGCAGTGTCGAATCGTTCTGACCATCAACCGAAAGTACGGTGACAATGACTTGAACTTCATCGTAATAATCCTTCGGAAACAGAGGACGCAACCCGCGATCAATCAACCGGCACGAGGTAATTGCCTCATCAGAGGCCCGTCCTTCTCTTTTTATAAAACGGGAATTTTTTATGATACCTCCGGCGTAAAGTTTCTCTTCGAAATCAACGCGCAGCGGAAAGAAGCCAACTTCCTCTTGGGGTTTGTTAGCTACGACTGTCGCCAGGACAACCGTATCTCCATAACGGGCTTTAACGGCGGCGTTGGCCTGCAAGGCCAATTTTCCTGTTTCTAAGGAAAGGGTTTTCCCGGCAAACTCCAATTCCTTTTTATATACATTTGTCATAAATTACGGAAGCAGCTTGGTAGATAGTCAAAGTTTAAAAAAATCATCAACTGATGATCCTCTTAAACTTTGACACCAAACTACTTCTCTAAACCTAACTTTGAAGTTAAACTACGATACTTTTCCTCATCCTTCTTACGAATATAAAGAAGGAGTTTTCTCCGCTTGTTGACCATTTTCAGAAGTCCTCGCCTTGAGTGATGATCTTTCTTGTGACCTTTAAGGTGAGTTGAAAGCTCTTTGATTCTTTCGGAAAGCAAAACGACTTGCACCTCAGGAGAACCGGTATCACCATCATGGCGCTCCATTTGCTTCATTATTTTCTTTTTAGCGTCACCTCTAAGAGTCATAGTATTACCTTATTGTATCAAAGCTTCTCTCTCTTTAGCAAGAAGTTCCTCTTTTGAACTTGTCTTTTCAGCGCTTTTAGAGGTAAAATCACTCTCAGATCTAGCCGAATTTTCTCCCTTATAGGCTATACCATTTAAAAGAGCTTCGGCCGCCTCTCTCCCGGGTACTAAACCCCAAACGATAATCTTCCTAAAAAGCGCCTCGGACATACCATTAGCCGATTCATCGATCAGATTAATTGATCCATATTTCTCATTACCAGTGTGGCAATCAAAGTTAACAACCGGAATTTGAGAGAATTCTTTCTGATTTTTTGTGTAAAGATCCTCTAGACCGGAAATCTTCGAAACGCCAAAAATGATAAAAGCATCAAATTTATCGCCTTCATAAGAATAGCGAATCTTCTCAATTTCAAACGAACGCTCTTTCGGATGGATGGTAAGGTTAAAGATGCCGCCTTCCTGCGCGTAGGAAATTTTAGAGATGGATGAGCCTTTCGTGTCTAAACTGATAATAAGATTTTTTGGACCTAAGTCGCTTCTTATGACTGAAGATTCAGGTAGGTTCTGGCATGGTGGTGGCACTGCTTCGGGAACAACGAGGGTGATTTTCCTCTCCGTGTTTTTAAAAAGGTGGTAAAAAGCCAACATGGCGGAAACGATGTCCGCGTTCGCCGTAGGACTGGTCAGGAGAGCAATAGATTTAGCCCCCTTCAAAAGATTCAGGAATTGCTCGTCATCGGATCTTATCTGCATATTTAGATGACCTCCAATTTGTCACCGATAAGCACGCTGACCGCTCCGGTTAACAGGGCTCCACACTCTTTCTCGGTGATAACTTTATCGACTTTTTCCTTTCCGATTTTCAGATTCTTAATTCGCGACTTACCGATTTCTCCGTCCTCTCTCATAATTTTTATTCTGTCTCCAGTACGGAGACTACCTTGGGTAACGCGACAGCCGAAAATACGGTCTCCGGAATTCAGAGGAAAAATTTTTAGCACGAGAGCCTGACCAGGACCCTCACTCTTTTTCCAGGCCGTTATTCCCTTCAAAGCTGTCTCAACATCTTCCGTCAGTTTATAAATAATCAGATAAGAACGGATCTCCACGTTTAAGCTTTCCGCCATTTTTATAGCCCCTTCAACAACCTTAACCCTAAAAGCGAAAATTACAGCCGAGCTGGCTTTAGCTAAATTGACATCAGAATCGCTAACGTCCCCGATCCCTGAAAAAATAACGGAAGCCTGTGAGCTAAAAAATGGCAAATGATTCAAGGATATTTTTAAGGCCTCGAGACTGCCCATGACGTCAGCTTTAAGAATTATTTTTAGCATTGGGCCTTCAACATCGAAGGGTGGCGTCACGGTGGAAGGGTGTCCGAGTTTTTGTTCGGAAACATGGCTTTTGCCGAGGTTTATAGATTCTCCCACCACCGGCACACTGCTGAAACCTAAAACTTCGGCGGAAATCCCTGGGCCAACCTCGGAAAGCCTTTCGCCTTTGTCATTAAGTAGCTGCTTGACCTTACCGGAGATAGTACCGGCGCTAATCTCCTCTCCCAAGGAAATTTTTCCGCTTTTAACGACGATAGAAGCGACTGGCCCACGGCGCCGATCAAGCTTAGATTCGATGATATAAGCCTCAAGAGGTGGATCCCAACGGCCTTTAGGAGGGTTAAGCTGAGCGGTCAAAAGAATCATTTCCAAAAGGCTATCGACGTTTTGGCCGGTCTTGGCCGAAATTTCGACCGTGACCGTATCCCCGCCATAACCTTCAACGAGAAGGCCACTTTTAGCCAGCTGCCCTTTAACCATAGTAGGATTAGCGCTGGGCAAATCGATTTTGTTGAGAGCGACAATAATAGGCACCTTATAACTAAAGGCGCTCGAAAGAGCCTCAAGAGTCTGAGGCATAACACCCTCGGCGGCATCAATGACCAAAACAATGATATCGGCCACTTTTCCTCCGCGTACGCGCATCGCTGAAAAGGCCTCGTGCCCCGGTGTATCGATGAAAGTAATTTTCTTACCTTGAAACTCAATTGCGTAAGAACCGATGTGTTGGGTAATGCCGCCAGACTCAGCGGTGACTACATGAGAATTTCTAACCGTATCGAGAAGCGTCGTTTTGCCGTGATAGACGAGACCCATAACGGTAACCACAGGCGGCGTCCAATAATTCTCTTCTTTTTTAACAT
>CAYHYS010000015.1:0-6097 GCA_964360905.1 uncultured Candidatus Saccharibacteria bacterium
TTCAATTAAATATTCTGATTTTATAAAGAGGCTAAAAGATAAAAATATCACCCTGGACCGAAAAGTAATGGCTGATCTCGCCTACTCATACCCTCAAGCTTTTGAAAGCCTCGTGAAACTGGTAAAATAAATCACATGTTGGGAGTTGATTTATCTAAAGAATTGGAACAATCCCTGGAAAAAATTAAGTTAGTAAAAAACTTAAGTGAACTTAATGAGATAAATCTTCTTCTTGTTACCGGCAGGAATAGTCTTATAAGCAAACTTAGTAAACAAGTTAAAGAAGTTCCCGAGGCGCAAAAACGGGTGTTCGGAAAGCACCTCAATGATTTTATCGAAAAGATAAAAATCTCACTCGAAAAACGAAAAGCAGAACTCATTGAAATTCACGATAAAGGTGAGGGTTTTTTTGACGTTACTCTTCCCGTAAATAAAGCTCCGATTGGTCACTTAAGCCCGGATACAGAAGTCATCCGCATGATGAACAATTTTTTTACCTATCACGGTTATTCTGTTGCCGAAGGGCCAGATATTGAAACGGATGACTATAACTTCGAAAGAACTAATCTACCTAAAGATCATCCCGCCCGCGACCTTCAGGATACAATTTACATCGAAAGTCCGGAAATACTTCTTCGGACCCACACCAGCAGCGTCGAAACAAGAATATTGAGCAACTACAAACCGCCCCTCCGATTCGTCGTGCCGGGTATCTCTTTCCGCAACGAAATTATAAATACCAGCAACCACGCTATTTTTCAACAATATCAGGGCGTTATCGTCGATAAAGGTATTAGCATGGCTAATCTTAAAGCAACTTTGATCGAGTTCGCGCGACACATGTTCGGAAAAGATATTAAAACCCGATTCAGAACTAAATACTATCCGGAGGTTGAGCCTGGGGCCGGGATGGATGTTCTTTGTACCTTTTGCCAAGGCGATGGCTGCCGCGTTTGTAAGGGCCGCGGCTGGCTCGAAATTCTCGGTTCGGGAATGATTCATCGCGAACTTTTAAGGAAGTGTGGGATAGATTTTAACGAGTGGTCCGGATTCGCGTTCGGGATGGGGCTTGACCGTATTATTATGGCAAAATTTGGTATTAGCGATATACGTGATTTACACGGAGGAAATTTGGTTTTCGTATGAGAGTTCCTCTAAATTGGCTTAAAGACTATATTGATACAAATCTAGAGGCCCACGAGATTGCGTCTCTCTTGACGATGGCTGGGCACGCTCTCGACAAACCTATTTATGAACAGGGTGGAGATCTAATTATGGATCTCGAAGATCGAGGTAATCGCGGTGATACGATGGGAATAGTTGGCATTGCCAGAGATCTAGCCGCCCTCACCAGGACAAAACTTAAATACCCCAGAGAGGCTAAAATTCCAGAAATAAATAACGAGAAAATTAAACCGGCAATTAAAGTTGAATCCGAAAAGGTAACGAGATGGATAGCGGTTGTATTTAGAAACGTAAAAATAGCTCCTTCTCCGGAAAAAATCCAGAAAAGATTGCGATCTTACGGAATTGAGATTATTAACAATATTGTCGATATTACTAACTACGTAATGATTGAAACCGGAATGCCTCTTCACGCTTTCGATACCGATAAAATTGACGAGATAATCTTAAGATCAGCGAAAAAAGGTGAAACACTGATCACTTTCGAGGGAACGCGGCTTACCTTTGACGAGGACGATATTGTTGCCGCCGATAGCAAGAACCCTATGACTTTAACGACAGCGGTCGGCGGAAAAGAGACCGGAATAAGTGGCTCTACAACTAACATTCTTATTGAAGCAGGCCTTTATCACCAACCGACGGCGAGACGCGGCGCTATAAAACATAACGTTCGGAACGAAACCTCGGCCAGACTCGGTAAATACTTACACCCTCACTACTGTGAAATTGCTCTTTCCCGTGCCATTGAACTGATCAAAGAGATTACGGGTGTTGAGTGTGAAAACATTTCTTTCGATTATTATCCGAATAAGGACCACGAAATTAGTGTTAACTTAACGCAATCAAGGTTAAATTTGATTTCAGGGGAAAAAATCGATCTTAAAGAGGCGGAAGATATTTTAAAAAGACTGGAATTTGGGATCCTAAAAGGATCATCTTTTGATACAAAGGATGATCCTTCCCAAGAACTAGCGGTCAAGGTACCCTACTTTAGAACGGACGTAACAATGGAGGACGATCTAATTGAGGAGGTTCTTCGAATCAGAGGTTACGAGATTATTCCTTCTTACTTACCGCAACAGCCAGCACCGCCAAAACTAATATTTCCCGCGATGAATCTTGAGAATAGAATAAGGAATATTATGGTAAAAATAGGATTTAATGAGGTTATTAGCCAGCAAATTGTTGATATTAAAGATAGCCGCAAAACTGAAGTTATAAACGAAGAAAAAGTGATAAAGCTACAAAATTCATGGAATGATGAGCTCAATATTTTAAGGCCGGAATTTATATCGCCACAGCTTAAATACTTTATCTCCTACAATCAGCACGCCATTACGCCAATTAGGATTTTTGAGATTGGAAAAACATATATTAAAGAAACAGGAGTAGGTTACGATAAATATAAAGAGATAAGAAAAGTGGCAATAACTTCGGATACGGGTTTTTACGACTTAAAAGGCGTTTTGGAGCGGTTATTCGAGGAGCTTGGGCTAGATGATATGTCCTTTGAAAAAATTGATTTTCCGGCCTTTAAAAAAGAGGTGGCGGCAAAAATAACTATCAAAGGAGAAGATATCGGGAAACTCGGAGAACTTAAAAAATCAATTTTAGAGTCATTCGGAATTGATAAAGAGGTTGTTCACGCCGTTCTTTACGTAGAGAAACTTCTTAAGTTTGCTAAGAACGAAGTTATTCCACCTATCGAAACTTCAATACTTAATTTCATTAGTGAAGATTTTACGTTTATCACTGGTGAGAAAGATGAAGTCGGTAAGATCAGAAAAAAAATACTAAAGGAATTAAACGTTAACGACCGGCTGAATTTCGTTGGGGAATATTATAATAGTAAACTAAAATCCCAAGGCAAGAAGTCGATTACCTTTAATATTAAATTGGCAACGAACGATCCGGAAAAGGCAAAACTGACTTCAGATAAAATAAAGCTGCTTCAGTAACCCCCGCGCTGTAGTTTATATAGTAGATTGATCTTTCGGAGGGTTGTACTCGGGCTTATCTTTCATATTTTCTTCGACCCATTTGTCGATCGTGTCCTGCCACTCATAATTAGGATCGTGAAGCTTTATAAAGCGCCGGTCTTCCGCCTGCCCTTGATCAATACATCCTTGACTGGCGATTTTTCCGTCTATTTTACAAACCTTAACTGTTTGGTAAATATCCGAACTGGTTCTCGGTTCTGTTCCTTTAACAAAAAAATCAATTCTGGCGGGAAAACCTTCCGCCGGCAACATTCCGGAGAGGATATCGACCGGAACTTCGACAATAGTCTCCGGTTTTTTAAAGGGCTCCGCTTTTTTCGTTTTTAGGACTTCAAGCATCGCTCTTCTCCAAATAGGAGCAGCACCGGTTACCCCCGAGGCCAGCTTCGCATCCATCTCTTTGTTGTCGTTGTTTCCTACCCAAACTCCAATCGTGACACCTGTCGAATAACCGATTGTCCAGTTATCCTTTTTGTTATCGGTAGTACCGGTTTTGACGGCCACGTTGGGAATGTTTAGAAGAGAATTGGGCCCGAAAACGGGAGCACGAGCGTTATCATCAGCCAAAATATTATTTATAATATAAGCAGAACTTTCGCTCAAGACGCGGACCCCTTCGGTGTTTCGCACGGACTCCAATGTTTTCCCCTGAGCGTCTTTAACTTCCAAAATCGGAGAAATATCATGTTTTATGCCTCCGGTCGCGAAAGCCGTGTATGCTCCGGTAAGTTCCAGTAAAGTAACCTCTCCACCGCCAAGGGTCAGGGAAAGACCGTAACGGCGGGGATCGTTAAGAGTAGTCATGCCTAATTTTTTGGCTGTGTCAATAACGTTATCAACACCGACAATCTTTAAAAGTTTTACAGCCACGATATTTATTGAGCTTCCCAAAGCCGTTCTTAAAGACATCGGACCACGATGAAGACCGTCGTAATTAACCGGTTTATAATCTCCGTCAGGTCCGCCCGGAAAGCTCACCGGCGCGTCGACAAACATCGTCGAAGCGGTATAGCCTTTTTCAAAAGCGGTTATGTAAGTGATTGGCTTAATTGATGAGCCCGGTTGCCTTAGACCGTCCGCGACGACGTTAAAATTTCCGTCGTTATCAGTATCAAAATAATCTTTTGATCCGACCATTGATAGAATCTGCCCCGTGCCCGGGTCAATAACAACTAACGCGCCGTTACCGACTTTAAGAGGTTGTGCTTTAGTAACCTCTTCGGCAACGATACTTTCCATTTTTTCCTGAAGAGGAAGATCGAGGGAAGTCGTCACCGAGAGTCCTCCTGATTCAACAAGATTAGTCCCGTACTTTTGTTCGAGTAAATTTTTAACATACATGACGAAATGAGGCGCTTTGATACCGTTTGTTCCTGGTTTTATGTAATTTAGAGGTTCCGCTTTAGCTTTCTCTGCTTCGGATTTAGAAATATACTCACGTACCCCGTAGCGGTTGACCCAGCCTTTCGCGCTCATCAGATGCAAGACGTAGCTTTGTCTCGCTTTCGCGTTTTCCGGTTTTGATCCGTAGGGAGAGTAGACTGATGGGCTCTGCGGCAAACCGGCTAGAAAAGCGGATTCGCTCAGAGTTAAATCCTTTGGTTTTTTTCCGAAATAATACTCGGAGGCGGCCCCGATTCCCCATGCCGGGCCGCCGTAAGGAACCTCATTAAGATAAATTTGGAGGATTTCCATTTTCGTGAATTTTTTTTCTATTTGTAGCGCGAGGACTAGCTCTTTCACTTTTCGGCTGATAGACCTTTCATTGGAAAGAAGAGCATTTTTAACCAGCTGCTGCGTTATAGTTGAACCACCTTGGACATTCCTGAAAAGAACGATGTTTCTAAAGGCGCGCAGTATTCCGGCAACATCAAAACCTCGATGAAGAAAAAATTCCGCATCTTCCGTGGCTAAGGTCGAGTTGATAAGGTAATCAGGCATATCCGTAATTTTCACAAGAGTCCGATCAACGTTGCGGTAGACGTCAAAAAGTAATTCTCCGTTACGATCGTAAATTTTTGTTGAAAGCTCAACATCCCTGGTTACTAACTTGTTGGGGGAAGGCAGATCTTTTGAATAGTAAGCAAAGGCGACTAAAGCGATGACGGACCCTGATACCAAAAGAATGAGTACAAAAGTAGAAAACGTCGTTAAAATAAGAACCAAGTTACGTTTCTTTTTTGGTTTAACAGAACCAAGTTTCTTCTTACTTATGATTTTAATAAAGCGGCTCAAATTCATATGAAACTTACCCTATTATTTTACCACTGATATATCTAATAATCTTTCGGTGGCGAGATACAAGGTGAGGAAGTCGTAATTTTTTCGACTGTGCTTTGATTCATAATTGGCGTATAACCGATCTTTTCCAATCCCGCTTCAATTAATGAATTTTTCAAATAATCTACTTTTTTACTCGCTTCCTCACTTAATTGCCGGAGAAGATTTGAGTTACTTGTGTCAGCCGAGGAACTGGAAAATAAGTTCGTAAGAGTTGGCAAGTCAGGAGGAATCACGGAACGGGCATTATTTAACAGGGTTGTTGAAACTCCGGCGATTGACGGGAAACGAGTATAAATAAAATCAGGTTTTAAATTGTTACGCTTAATTAGAAAATAGAAAACCACAGCAACAGTTAAAAACGAGAGAGCGAGAAGAATTAAATGCGGTTTTTTTTTCTTCATGAGACATACCTTCCAAACGCGGGGGAAGGATTCGGTCACAACTCTCCAACTCACGTTGGAGGTCGCGACCCCGCCTCCTCCGACCCAAGGTCGGAGTCCGGCATTCGAATCCTTTCAATACTATCCCTTCGCCAGTCTCGGAATAAATCCTGAGCCTGTCGAAGGATGGTCCAGGGGGAAGGATTCGGTCACAACTCTCCAACTCACGTTGGAGGTCGCGACCCCGCC
>CAYHYS010000015.1:6197-15529 GCA_964360905.1 uncultured Candidatus Saccharibacteria bacterium
CAGTCTCGGAATAAATCCTGAGCCTGTCGAAGGATGGTCCAGGGGGAAGGATTCGAACCTCCGTAGGGATTCCTCCCGTGCGATTTACAGTCGCATCCGATTGACCACTCCGGCACCCCTGGAACGCTTATATGATAGCTATAATCTCTTTTCTTATCAAGTAACCAAGTACATCTTTTTTAAAATCTGCACAAGTTTTGGCTTAACTTCCGGCTGCCTCAAAGCCAACGATAATCCCTAAGCCGAAAGGCTAGTTCGGTTCCTCTTACAAGGGTTGAACCTTTGTAGATGTGGTGTAGATTCTTATCAAATCTTTCCCTATTCACATTCCAAAGAACTACCATCAGATAAATATTAAATATTGATTTTCCATTCTTTTTCAACCACTACAATTATTTAAATAATCGTAGTGGTAAGATGGTTCTTAACTACAAAACTATATAAAGAAAGATTTTTCTTAAAATTCTGAGATAATCACCTATAGGGCCCACATTCTGATACCGCGCCATTGTCATTCCGGCCTCCGTTAAAGCCTTTAGTCCCGGACGGGGATCCGGGACGGAATCCAGTCAGAATGGATCCCGCGTCAAGCGCGGGATGACAGGCAGTGCGATTTCATGATGTGAGTTGTATAGAAAGCATGTCTGTATAACATTCAATAATTTGTGCTAAAATTTTAATGATGACTACACAAGAAAGATATAGCCTTATAACTCAAAATACAGAAGAGGTCTTAACCCCAGAAGATCTTAAAGAATTCCTGGATAAAAATTATGAGATGAAACACTACATCGGTTTTGAGATTTCAGGAAAAATACATTTGGGAACTGGACTTGCCAGTATGCTTAAAATCAGGGATTTTCTTGAAGCGGGAATAGAATGTACTGTTTTTCTAGCCGACTGGCATACATGGCTAAACGGAAAACTTGGAGGAAACTTAGAGACAATTAAGAAAACTGCGGTTGGTTATTTCAAGGAAGGTATGAAAGCTTCGATGTTGTGTCTCGGAGGTAATCCTGAAGACATAAGCTTTCTTCTTGGCTCTGACCTATACCATAACAATGATCTCTACTGGCAAACGGTCGTCGAGGTTTCCCAAAAAACTTCATTATCAAGAATAGTACGTTCTCTGGATATAATGGGGAGGAAGAAAGAGGAAGGAGTGGAATTCGCGAAACTCATCTACCCACCAATGCAGGTCTCCGATATTTTTGCACAAGATTTAACGATAGCCCACGCTGGAACGGATCAACGTAAAGCTCACGTCATTATGAGGGATGTTGCCGATCAACTTAAATTTAATCCAGTAAAGCGTGGCGGAAAAGTAATCAAACCGGTCGCGATACACCATCATATTCTTCTAGGTTTACTGAAACCGTCAGTTTGGCCCATTCCTGAGAACCAAGTACGCGATTTGTGGATTGATATGAAAATGAGTAAAAGCAAACCTGATAGTGCTGTCTTCATACATGATGAACCTGATTTGATAATAAAAAAGATCCAATCAGCCTTCTGCCCACCTTTAGAAACGATGTATAACCCTCTTCTAGATTGGGCTAAAAATCTACTCTTTAAAACAAGTTCTGACTATACATTGAGAGTTAAACGTGATAGCCGCTATGGAGGAAATAAAACATATCCTTCGTATGATGAGGTCGAGGAGGAATATAAAACCGGAAAATTACACCCTCAGGATTTAAAAGGATCAATAGCAGAGTCTTTAATTGACCTCCTAGAACCCGCTAGAAAGCATTTTGATGACGAACCAGCTAAGGAGTACCTTTCAGAGTTGAAGCAGTTAATAATCACGGAATAAGCTATGAGAATTTTTAGGAAATACAAAAAAATTTGGACACTAATCGTGATTATCTCATCTCTGGCTCTAGTCGCCACGCCATTCCTTTCTTTGTTTTTTCGGTAAGGTTTTTTTGATGATTACTTAGCGACCTTGAGCGAAGTCAAATAGGAGTTTAGTAAGCATCAATCCGCCTCTGGCGGATGCTTATGGGGATAAACGAACTTGGAAATCTAGTGAGAACCAATCCGCCTTTGGTGGACAAGCTGCAGCTCGCCGACCCTGTCTCGATGGTACCTTTTATCGGCGACTCTTACGCCAAAATCTTAAAAAAATTGAACATCGAAACAGTCAGGCATCTGTTAAACCATTACCCGTTTCGCTACGAAGATTACAAAAAAAAGAACATCATTGCCCAGCTAATACTTGGAGAAACTGTGACGGTAATCGGCGTGGTAGAGAAAATCGATAATATCTTCACGAGAAATAAGAAAAGTTTTACCAGAGTTAAGTTTCACGATGAAAGTGGAACGATTGAAATTGTCTGGTTTAACCAACCGTATCTGGCGAAATCAATCACAAAAGGTATGTCTTTGAGCATCTCCGGGAAGGTAGATCAGTTCTCCGGAAAGCTGGCTTTTATTTCACCGGAATACGAAATCATAAAATCACCGAATAGCCCACGAACGATTCACACGGGACGTTTAGTGCCAATTTACCCCGAAACAGCGCGTATTTCTTCTAAATGGATACGATCCAGAGTTAATCACGTTCTACTTTTAATAGGCGAGATCGAAGATCCTTTACCTGCTTTTATAAAACAGGAAAATAAATTAATCCCTCTTAATAAGGCTTTAAGAGAAATTCACTTCCCGGAAAAAATATCCGAAATAAACCTGGCCCGTGAAAGATTAAGTTTCGACGAAATTTTTAACATTTCTTTAAAAGGATCCTTAAAAAGGAAAACTATCAGATCGAAAAAAACGGTTGTTTCCGTAGTTCCTTCTAAGATATCATCCTTTCTCGATAAACTGACAAGTAACCTGCCATATGAATTAACACCATCACAGAAAGAAGTGACTAAGGAGATATTGAATGATCTTTCGAAATCCTTTCCGATGAATCGTTTATTACAGGGGGAAGTTGGCAGTGGCAAAACTATCATTGCTGTTTTAGCATCTCTGGCCGTTGTTAAGTCCGGTAAATCAAGCGTTATATTGGCTCCGACGGAAGCTTTAGCTTACCAACATTATATGACGTTTAAAAAGTTGCTTGAACCTTTGAGTGTAACCGTCTCACTGATTACAGGCTCTAGTGAGAAAACAGAGCTTAATAGTGATGTTATCATCGGCACTCATGCCCTCCTTTATTCCAATGCGCCACTTAAAGGTGGGGGACTGGTTGTTGTTGATGAGCAGCATAAATTCGGCGTCGCTCAAAGAGCTAAAATAATCGAATTGCTCGGCGTTGATAAACGTGTCCCGCACCTTCTGACCATGACGGCAACCCCAATACCGAGAACCTTAGCCTTAGCCTATCTGGGTGATTTAGATATCTCAATTCTTAAAGAAAGTCCTATGGAGAGAAAGGGGGTTAAAACCTGGTATGTTCCCGAAAGTAAAAGAGCTCCAGCTTACAGTTGGGTAAAAAAACAAATCAGCTCTCTGCGCACTCAAGCTTTTATAATTTGTCCTCTGATAGATGAGTCGGAGTCGGAAAGTCTAAAATCCGTTAAATCGGCTAAGACCGAATTTGAAAAAATTAGGAGTATTTTTAATAAATATAAGGTAGGTCTAATCCACGGAAAACTTAAATCGGCGGAGAAACAAAACGTTCTCAACGATTTTCGAGACAATAAAATTCAAATATTGGTCGCTACTCCCGTCGTAGAGGTCGGTATTGATATACCAAACTTGACGATTATCATCATTGAAGGATCCGAGAGATTTGGGTTGGCCAGTCTTCATCAACTGCGAGGAAGGGCCGGGCGATCGGACAAAAACTCTTATTGTCTTCTTTTTTCCTCAAGTACTTCTCTGGGAGCCGTCGGGCGGTTAAAAAGCCTAGAAAAAATTGATTCCGGACTAAAACTGGCAGAATTGGATTTGAAACGGCGCGGGTCGGGGGAGATTTTTGGGCTGCTTCAAAGCGGGCTTACGATACTTAAAATCGCGGATCTTTCCAATTTTGAATTAATCGAAAACGCCACACGTGCTAGTCGATTAATAGTCGAAGACAAAAAATACCATAAAGAACTTTTAAAGCTATTAGGGAATACAGACGGAGATTGGAGTAAAATCGATTTAAACTGAATTATACCCTTCACAATTGAAATTGTTTCGGGTATAACTCCTTCTAGACTGATTTGGCAACATTTTTCTGACGAAAAAGTTGCGAAATGCAGTAAGAAGGGTATATATGAGAATCGTAAAAGGCGCCTTAAGGGAATACCATTTAAAGATACCGAAAATTCGTGATCTGCGGGTCACGCCTTATATAGTACGGAAAGAACTCGTTGGTTTTCTAGGTGCGAAGCTAACGCGCGCCGTCGTTCTCGATCTTTTCTCCGGATCAGGATCTCTGGGTATAGATGCTTTAAGCTGTGGCGCGCAAAAAGTAACTTTTGTCGATATTCACGAAAATAGTATTCTCAAAATTAAGGAATCGTTGGTAACTTTTAATTTCTACGGGAGAGCCCGTTTATCTCTCGGCAGCTGCGAGAAGTTTATCGACAGTGCTAAACCTAACGAATACGATATCATATTTTTTACACCACCCTATCAAAACTTAAATTTATTTCTTATTCCGAGAATAAGGAAAATTCTGAAAAAGAGTGGTCTTCTTATTTTTGAATTTCCTCCGTCGCTAAAATTAGACAACTTACAAAGAGCTTGTAACAACTTCGAAATTATCAAAATGCTCAATTTTGGTTGGTCCCGAATCGCGATTCTGTCTCCCACTCTTCTCAAGATAGAGGATTGACAGATAGTACAGGGATAAACGATACTTGTTTAACTATGCCAGTACCTAAAAGAAAACACTCAAAAGGCAGACGCGATCGTAGACGTTCTCGAGATAACATCAAAATAACAACAACTGTCAAGTGTTCTCACTGTGGAGCAGTAAAAGTTTCCCATCGCACTTGCCCGCAATGTGGAGATTATTAAGAAAGTCCTTTAGCAAATGAAAACTGGGGGAGATCCAAGACACAAAGCTAGAAGAGTAGCCTTGGGAGCGCTGTTTGAGTGGTCTTTTTATTCTCAAAACCCACAACAACTTTTTGAACACGTTAAAAGTGTCTTAGAGGAACCGCCTGAAGAATACGATGAAACGCTGACGCATTCTATTATTGGCGGGGTCATCGAAAAAATAGAAACGATAGACCAAATAATTTCCTCCGCGGCTCCACAATGGCCAATCGATCAAATAAGTAAAGTTGATCTTACCTGTCTTCGAATATCGGTTTATGAGCTTTATTTTTCTAAAAATATTCCTCCTAAAGTCGCCATTGATGAATCGATAGAATTGGCAAAAGAATTCGGAGGTAGTACTTCGGGAAAATTTGTTAATGGAGTATTGGGTACAGTTGTCAAAACATTACAGCCGGAAGGAAATATCTAAACTAAAATGGAAATCGTAGAGACATTAAAACAATTAATCGCCGAAAGAACCGGTATTGATAGCGTTAAAGTGACACTCGAATCGCATTTTGAGCAAGACCTGAATATTTCTAAAATAGAATTGGCCAACTTTCTCAACTTTCTTGAAGATCATTTTAAAATAGATTTACACAGCGAAGAAGTCATTAATATTGAAACTGTCTCCGATCTGAAGAATTTAGTTGAGGATCACTTAAATGAAATCTAATCAAACCGTTACTAGTAAGTTTGCCGATAAAATAAAAATAAAATTTCATGACATTAATCTGCTGGAGAATGCATTAACTCATCGCTCATACCTCAACGAGCACGACGATACTCATCAATCAAACGAGCGATTAGAATTTCTAGGCGACGCTGTTTTACAATTTCTGAGTTCAGAATTTCTTTATAAAAAATTTCCCGAATCTCCGGAGGGTGTTCTCACTAATCTTCGTGCCGCTCTTGTGTGCACGCCTTCCCTAGCCGCTGCTTCAAAAGAAATTGGCGTTGGCGAATTCCTAAGACTTTCTAAGGGTGAGGAGGAATCCGGTGGCCGTGAGAAAAACTATATCCTCGCCAATACATTTGAGGCTATTTTAGGAAGTATTTATCTTGACGGTGATACGAAAAAGTGCGAGGACTTTTTAAACGCTTATCTTTTTCCCCGACTTGATGAAATTATTAAAAGTGGCGCTTTTAAAGACTACAAGAGTAAACTTCAGGAAATAACCCAAGAGAAATTATCGGCCACACCCGTTTATAAGGAACTTAAGTCGTGGGGCCCCGATCACGATAAGATATTTGTGATGGGAGTTTATTTTAACGAGAAATTATTCGCGCAAGGAGAGGGGAAAAGCAAACAAAGAGCCGAGCAGGAGGCGGCAAAGGCCGCTATTGAGAAACTTTGAAGGTTGTGGTATCTTACTTGCGTTATGTCATTAAAAATAAGATTCTCGAAAATGGGTAGGAAGAACAGGTTGTCATTCCGTGTTGTTGTCTCTCAAACACGTGCCCACCAAAGCGGAAAGATCATTGAATTTTTGGGCTTTTTCGATCCGTACAATTCGCAGAATTCAAGTATAGACATGGAAAGGTTTGCCTACTGGAAGAAAACCGGCGCGGCCGTGGCTGAAAGTGTCAAAAAGCTCATCGATAATAAATATCAGTTTAAAGCTTATCTGCCTTTGAAAAAGGCCGTAAATTCATGAAACATTTGCTAGAGTACATAATTTTAGGTATTACCTCGAAACCGGAAAATATTTCTATAGATGAACAAGACGAGAACGGCACGGTTGTTCTTAAATTAAAAGTCGATGATGAAGATTTTGGTACAGTCATCGGAAAAGGGGGGCGTACTATTAAAGCTATTCGTGACTTGCTTCGACTTAAAGCCCTTAAGGAAAATTTAAGATTCAACTTCTCTGTTGAAGAACCCGCCCAAAAAGCCGCAAATGCGAATTGAAATTATTACCGCTTTTCCAAAAGTTTTCTCTGATATTTTTTCCGAAAGTATAATAAAAATAGCCCAACAAAAAAGTCTCGTTAAGATTACTCTTCATGATCTTAGAGACTATACAATCGACAAACGCCGGACTATCGATGATCGCCCTTTCGGAGGGGGACCGGGGATGGTACTAATGATTGAACCAATTTATAAAGCCGTTAAGCATATTGAATCTAAGTTATCGACTAGAAATTCTGCAGTATACATCCTTAGTCCGCAAGGAAAGCTTTTCAACCAAGAGATCGCTTCGAAGATGTCGAAGAAAGACCATCTTATCTTGATTTGTGGCCATTACGAGGGAGTTGATGAGCGAGTTATAAAATTACTTAAAGCAAAGGAATTATCAATAGGAAATTTTGTTTTAAGTGGCGGTGAAATACCGGCGATGGTTGTTACTGATGCTATTGTAAGGCTAATTCCCGGAGTGCTGGGTCAGAAAGCTTCTTTAGAAAGAGAGTCTTTTTCGAATGGTTATAAGAACCGGTTCGACTTTCCAAATTATACTAGACCAAGAACATTTATAGGACTTCCTGTTCCTAGAGTTCTACTAAATGGGGATCATCGTAAAATTAAAGAATGGCGAGAAAAAAGTGCCATGGCAAAACTTAAAAAAAACCGTCCAGATCTATTAGATAAATCTATTCAAAAGGATTAGCCTTACCCACACCGGAGAAAGTCGTTTCTGTTTCGTAAATTTTCATTGATTTTAACTTTATCAGTGTCGCTTTAAGGTCTTCAGATCCCAGGTCGAGAGTAAACGAAGGATCACTCGGTACGTTATCGACATAATATGATGTCAAGCCCAACGTACTTCCAACTGAAGAACCATTCTTTTTAGTTTCAAAAGTAACGTTATCAACGGATATCAATCGTGAAGCATCCTCAAGATTTCTTAAAAATGATTGAAGGTTAGAAAAAGCACCTTCGGCAATTGCCTGTAAAAGAACTCTTTTTATACTTTTATCAGAAAGTACCCTGTTAGACGCCCCAGCTGAGGTATTAAGTGACGATGTTCCGAATTGAAGAGCTTTGAGAGTTACTCCGGAATCACTAGCAATTTTTTGAATTTGGGTCATTAGATTCGGTACGTTATCTTTCGAAGGAATTGCCGTATCAACAAGTTTAAGATTTGCTTTCAAGGTGCTTTGGTTAGAAATAAGGGAGTTAAGACGAGAAGATTTAGCTTTTAACTGCCTTAATTCCTCGTTTTTCGACGATAATTGGGTTCGCAGTGCTGGTATTGAGGATAATGAAGGGAACAGTAATACAAGTATAAAAAAAAGGGAACCGACGAGACTGACCGCTAAGTAGAGATTCTCGATAAAGGTTACTTTTATTTTATTGGTATTCATCAGGCTCATTTTTCTTTAACTAAAACGCCGCTCTTTAAGTAAAAAACAAGGGTAAATTTTGCCCGTCCCGTAACCTCATCTAGACTCACCGAGGTCAGATCAGCCCCATTAAATATCTTGCCGCCGAATGAGGGATCCATTGATGTAAGAATGAAATTAGCCAAGGAAACGTAGGATTGCGCGCTGCCTGAAATACCGACTTTATTTTCACCAACCGTGGAAAAATTGGTGATGGTCACGTCTTTCGGAGTACTTTCCGCTAACGCGTCAAGAAGCACTGAATAGCGGTTTTGATTTTTTATAATTTTGCTAACGGTATCGCTTTTTATTTTAAGTCTTCGTGAATCCTGCTCAATAGTGGCTAAGTCTTTTATTTTTTCTTGCTCTCTTTTTATAGATTTCTCACCGGAGGCTAAATCACTATTTAACTTAATACGATAGCCGAAAAAGCCGACGGAAACGATAGCCAATATTATAAAAATTCCGAGACCGACAAAATTAAATGACTTCCTAACTTCCTCTATTTTCCTCTGATCACGAAGCTCGACGGGAATTAAATTAATGTCTGTTCGTTTAGGCATTTAAATTTCCTTTATCGCTAAACCGGTGGCAACGGAAAAACTCGGACCAATACCCTCTAATTCTTTCCGTGAAAACTTGGCTGGTATGTAAATTTTTTGCCAAGGATCCCCCAACTGAACCTCAATATCCATACTAGCTGCCATGTATACAATTATACCAGGTAATGAGGCGGTGCCACCGCAAAGTATGACACGCTTTATTTTATCCTCTCTGTTATGGGTTCCGTAGAAAGCCGCCGATCTTTTTACCTCGTCGACGACGACGTCAAAAATAGGTTTGATGGCTTGCATTATTTTCCCTTCCAACTGCGTTTGATCCAGCCCGTAGGTCTTTTTATATTCTTCCGCCTGATTCAGATCGAAACCTAGAGCCTGGGAGATAGCGCGCGCCATAGCATTACCACCCGTCGAAATACTTCTGGTAAATCGGACGGACTTTTTCGAAACTACGGCTAAATC